>NZ_JBHIRJ010000013.1:13284-38427 GCF_042197045.1 Bartonella sp. AA74HLJMH | reverse complement strand
AATTGGCAAAAAATCTGTTCCTGTAGGACTGGAGGAAAAGATCATAGAGCTTTATGGTTTAGATAAAGAGAAGGCTTTACTCTTAAGGAAAGCAGCTTATGCTTGTCGCAAAAGTTTTACAATCAAGACTTCTGATCCGTTGAGACGTGAAGCTGTTGGTGAGTTTGTTAGAAATTTAGAGAATTTTTCACAACAAAACTTAGCAGAATTAAAAGACTTTCTTGAGAAAGTTTGCAAAAAAAGAGGCGTCCTATAGAGAAATGTTAGAAAATCCTATTCCCTAACTTTTATTTACGCGTCCCTCACTGTAAAAAACATATGGAAAATCAATAAATTATTTTGGATAAAAAAGAGTATGGTGCCCAAAAGAGGACTCGAACCTCCACGCCTTACGGCACAGGTACCTGAAACCTGCGCGTCTACCAATTCCGCCATCTGGGCTTATAAAATTCATCTAAGCGCATGAAGCAACTCTGTCAATAAAATTATAGAATTTATTTTTTCAGCTTAAAACGATAGCATTGAACTTTTGAGGGAGATCATGATTTTAGAAGTTTAAGGTGTGAGGACTGTCTTTGATAAAATTGTTGAATCCGGATTAAATGTGTAAATAATAGGAATGCCGGTCGCTAATTCTTGAGATATAATTTCCTCACCGGAGAGACCTTCAAGCGCCATAATAAGAGCACGAAGAGAATTTCCATGTGCTGCGATCAAAACAGTTTGAGAGCGCAAAATATAAGGCTGGATATGGTAAAGATAATAAGGCCAGATGCGTGCACCGGTATCGCGTAGGCTTTCTCCATTCGGCGGTGCAATCGTATAGGAGCGGCGCCACATTTGCACTTTCTCCTGCCCCCATTGTTGGCGTACTTCATCTTTATTTAAACCAGAAAGATCACCATAATTACGTTCATTTAATGCGGGATTTTTTATCACTTCTAAATCTGATTGTCCCATTTGCTCTAAAATGTGCTGAGCGGTTTTTTGAGCTCGCTGTAAGGCAGATGTATAAGCGATATCAAACCTCAAACCATATTCTTTCAGTTTTTTTCCTGCTGCTATCGCTTCTGCATGACCTTTTTCTGTTAAATCGGGATCTTTCCAACCGGTAAAAAGGTTTTTGAGATTCCATTCACTTTGTCCATGACGAATTAGTGTAAGTATGCGTCCCATTATAAATTGCCTCTATTCTATTGATTACTTAAAATTCATCGTTCAATCCCAAAACATCGAACATTGAATAAAGACCGCTTTCATGATTTTGTGCCCATAAAGCTGCTTTTAATGCGCCATTGGCAAAGATAGAGCGTTCTTGCGCTGTATGTGAAAGAACAATGCGCTCATTGGAACCAGCAAAAATGACACTGTGTTCTCCAACAACTGTCCCACCACGTGAACAGGAAAAGCCAATGGCGCCTTTTTTGCGTTTACCTATATGACCATTGCGTTCGTTGACACACACATTTTTAAGCATAACATTGCGGCCTTCAGCTGCTGCTTGGCCAAGAAGAAGGGCTGTTCCAGAAGGAGCATCAACTTTGTTAGCGTGATGCATTTCATAAACTTCGATATCAAAATCATCGGCTTCTAATGCTTTAGCGGCTTTCTTTACAAGGTTGGCTAAAAGATTTATTCCAAGGCTCATATTTCCGGATTTGACAATTGTTGTATATTTCGCAAAATCTGCAATTTTTTCTTCTTCTGTTTTGCTAAATCCTGTGGTGCCAATAATATGGACAAGGCTTTTTTGAGCAGCGTAGTTAGCATAAAGAATACTGGCTTCTGGTTGTGAAAAATCTAAAATACCTTCTGTATTAGAAAAGGCATTTTCGGGATTGTCAGTGATACTAATCCCAAGAGAATCTGAACCAATTAATGCACTGGCATCTTTTCCTACAAACGGTGAGCCTTTACGTACAAGAACAGCACAAAGCTCTACATCTTTCCTCTGCTGGATTGCTGTAATGAGTTCACGTCCCATTCTTCCATTTGCACCAACAACTGTAAGGCGCATTTTTATCTCCTTATGATACTTTACTGTGCAGTATAGGCAAATTCTTGCCTTCTTTCCAATGGTTCTTTTTCTTTATAGAATTTTTTTCCTTCTTTAATTTATCTTGTTGTGCTGTAAAACACTGTTGTTTAGAGCAAGTGATATAAGATCTACAAATTTAAATAGAGATGTTTTTCGTTAGAGTGTGTGATGAATATTCTTAAGTAAGGTTTGCTTATGAAACCTTATGAAGATTGTGTATTACTTTACGCTTTTTTTTCGTTCTTTAAAGGGGAGCGTTCTTCATGCAAAATAAGATCTCCCAAACAAAATAGACCTATGTTGTCAATTCATGCGCTTTTCTTAAAGAAATATTTATCAATTCTTCTAAACTTATTTTATGATAGTGCTCGTGAGTGGTATCACGAGAGAGTATCCATGAATAATATAACATCTATTCTGCGCCACTATCTTTATGCTTCATAAATAGAGAAAATTAGCATTATCATACGTTTTGTTAGCCTTTAATGTTTTAACTTAGTCATTTTCACTCATCAATTCCATTTGTGACGCATAAGAAAACGATTATTTATCATTATATATCAATATGTTATCCATAAATAAAATCACGTAAAAAGGGGATAAAAACAAGGGGCTAACAAGAAGTTGGATTGTTTTCACACGAGAGTTGGTCGGATTCTTCATCTTTTAGGAAAGTCAGTTGAAAAAATTGTTATGTTGTAAAAACGCACGATGAGGCTTTGTTTATTATAGAGAAAATAGGATATATATTATGCAATGCGTTTTTTCATATATTGGGGAGAATGGAGTATAACATGCGTTAAGTACTGTTATTTTATTTGCCTAGCTTCCAATGATGCTACAGCTCTTGTATTTAAAGAGAGTCTTTAAAATTCTTTCTTAAGTATTTTTTATCCCTGTGCTGATCTTTTTTGTGACACGATAAGAAAGTGATTTTTGTGATTCAATTATAATGGGTTTTATTCTCTGTTTAATACGATCATAAATCAATGTATTATTATATTGTTTATACGCATGCATAAAAATTCATAAACCTATAAATATCCTTTAGATAAAATATCACTTTTATTTTTGTTTGTGAGAGAAGGCTAGAAATCAAGATCTGCATAGTGAGCACTTGCAACAATTCCGCGGACGCGATCTGTTAAAAGAGAACGAAAAGAAGGGCGTGATTTAATTCTCATATACCAGTCTTTGGCAGCAGGAGATTGTTCCCAGTCAATTTCCCCTAGAAAGTCAAGCACAGAAATAGAGGCTGCTGCTGCTAGATCTGCATAGGACAAGGCACAACCGACTAAGCTATCGCGAGAGGCACAGAGCCAATTGAGATAGTTCATATGTGGTAAAATATTGGCACGTGCATTGCGTAAAATTTGTGAATTAGGAGCACCACCGCCAATGGCAAGTGGCATTTCACGTTTATGAATTCGTTCTCGTACGATATGGCGCGTTGCTTCATTTTCGAATTTATTTAAGAACCAGTCATTGAGACGGCGTACTTCCGCACGATCTAAAGGATTTTCTGGAAAGAGCTTATTTTCTTGTCGTAAACTTCCATGTGTTTCGTCTAAATATTCGCAGATAACAAGAGGACCTGATAATGGAACCTCGTGTTCATCGAGAAAAACAGGAACATGACCAGCGGGATTGAGGGCTAGAAATTCGTGTCTTCTTGCCCATTCATATTCTTCAATCAGTTGAGTGGTTACACCATATTCCCCAAGAATGAGGCGTATGAAGCGCGAGGCAGAGGATAGGGGAGAGTGAAAAAGTGTCAGCATAATTTACACTATCAAATAGAGTTGAAGAGAATTCTTTCAAGTAATCATTTTTATAAAGATGCTTGACTAGAAGTACAAGATCATTAGTAGCTGCTAGTAATTATAATTAATAAATTGCTAATGACTAGGAATTGTTCTCTTATGCGATGGTTTGCAAAATGGCAGCACGTAATTCTTCTAAACCGATAGCTTTTTCTGAAGAGGTTACAAGAAGCTCAGGATAAGCTGCTGGGCGTTTAAGAAGCTTTGTTTGTGTGCTCATAATTAATTTTTCCAAGGCATTTGATTTGATTTTATCGCTTTTTGTCAAAACAATGTGATAAGAAACAGCTGCTTTATCAAGGAGAGCAAGAACATCTTCATCATTATTTTTGATTCCGTGCCGTGAATCAATTAAGATATATACACGTTTTAACGTTGTGCGCCCCCGTAAATAGCTAAAAATCAAATTTGTCCACGCATCAACAAGATTTTTAGGAGCTGCAGCAAAACCATAACCAGGCATATCTACTAATGCTAGAGGGGGAAGGTCTCCTAGTTGCCCACTGAATCCATCGGGGACAAAATAATTAAGCTCTTGAGTCCGTCCTGGTGTATTTGAGGTACGTGCTAAGCTTTTTTGTTGGACGAGTGCGTTGATTAAAGATGATTTTCCAACATTGGAACGTCCTGCAAATGCAATTTCTGGTGGTCCTTCGGGGGGGAGAAAGCGTATTGCTGGTACACCACGAACAAAAATCCAATTGCGAGAAAAAATTCCAGAAAGGGAAGAATCTCTTGTCATTCATGCACTTCTTTTTTGGGTGATCTTCTCCAGATGGCTTTCAGATTATCAAAAAGCTCAATTTTAACTCCTTGGCGCTTCATCATGATACCTTGCTGAATGATTGATAATATATTGTTCCATGCCCAATAGATGACGAGACCAACAGGGAAAGAGGCGAGCATAAAAGTAAAGACAACAGGCATCCATGTGAATATCATCGCTTGGGTTTGGTCTTGAGGAGCAGGATTCATACGCATTTGTAAAAACATCGTTATTCCCATAATCAAAGGCCATGCACCAATCATAAGAAATGTTGGCGTTGTATATGGCAAGAGACCAAACAAGTTAAAAAGAGAAGTTGGGTCGGGTGCCGCTAAATCTTTAATCCAGCCAAAGAAAGGGGCATGGCGCATTTCAATAGTGATATAGAGAACTTTATAAAGAGCAAAGAATATTGGGAATTGAACCAACATTGGCCAACAGCCTGCAAGGGGATTTATTTTTTCGGTTTTATATAGATCTATTATTGCCTTTTGTTGTTTGGTTTGGTCATCGGGATACTTTTCTTTTATTTCTAGCAACCGCGGTTGTAAAAGCTTCATGCGTGCCATAGATTTATAAGATTTATTGGCTAGAGGGAAAAGAAGAGCTTTTAAGAGAACTGTGACAAGAAGGATGGCGATACCAAAATTCCCTGTTTGTTTATAAAGAATATCAATGAGGGAAAACATTGGTTTGGTGATGAAATCAAACCAGCCCCAATCAATTAAAAGAGCAAACTTTTTGATTTTTAGGTCATTTTGATAATTATTAATAATTTCAACTTGTTTTGCACCAGCAAAAAGACGATTTGTAACAGTTTTTGTTTCATTTGGGGCAATCGTTAAAAGCGACCCTAGCAAGTCAGACTGATAATGCGTTTGCAAACGATCAAAATAAATAAAACGGCTTGTATATTCTTTATTTTGCGGGGGAATAACTGCTACAGCCCAATATTTATCGGTAATACCAATCCAACCTCCTGTTACTTTGGAAAAAGTCATGCTTTTTTGCCCATTATCAGGATTTGGGTCAAGCTCTGCTAAGGTTTTATATTTTTCAGTTTTGAGCGAATCTCCTGCAATACCTATCATACCTTCATGAAGTAAATAGGTTGCATTTGTATGTTCTGGTGGTGCAGCACGTGCAACGCGGGCATAGGACGAGAGATGTATTGGTTGATCACTTTCATTGCTGATAGAATCCTCAATGGTAAACATGAAATGATTATCAACAGAAAGGGTCCGCCGGAAGATTTGTCCCTGTCCATTATTATAAATTAAAGTGATGGGTGTTGAAGGAGTCAGGATTGTATTGTTTCCCTCTATTTGCCATTTTGTATCCGATTGTGGCAAGGCTTTTGCTGGCAAAGACGCACTTGCAAAACCAAATTCAGCAAGGTAGGTCGTTTTGAAACCTTTAGGATTTAGCAAATCGATTTCCGGTGATTTTTTATCGACTGTTAAACGATATTTTTTGAGGTGAAGATCATCAAATTGTGCACCAACAAGATTAATAGAGCCTTCCAGTTCATTGGTTTTGATCGCAATACGCTCTGTTTTGTCCAATACAGCTTTCCGGATTTCAGGTGTCATGGGCTGTTCGATGATAGATGTAGCTTGATACGTTGAGGTATCGTCAGAAAAATCTGTCGTGGTAGTAGAAAGGGCTGATTGTTGTTTTGACAATTGCTGTGCGATGACTTGTTGTTTTTGTAACTTTGCTTGTTTGGGAGCAACATGAAGAAATTGCCATGCGATGAGCACTACGAAAGATAAGCCAATAGCGATAAAGAAATTGCGATTATATTCCATCCGTACACCCTTGTTGTTGTTGCTGATGTTTTATTTTTGGTTTTATTCGCCGATTTAATTCACTAATCAAGGATGTAAAAGGTGCATGTAACACATCACGGTACGCTACAATGACATAGTCTGTTCCTGCTTCCATGTGGTTTGTTACACCAACTCTCACGGCCTCACGCAAGCGCCTTTTAATACGATTACGTTTCACAGCGTTACCGTTTTTACGGGTAACAGTGAAGCCTACACGTGCAAAAAGAGAATCTTTTCTTTCTGTTGTTTGTTCACGAGATTTAACTTCGAGCAAAAATAAAGGACCACGTCGTTTTTCTCCTGTACGGACAGCCAAAAAGTCTGCTCTTTTGCGAATACGGCAGGGATGTTTTTTCTTCATAAAAGAATATTTCGCAATTTCATTAAATGCCTGCAAGCAGACATTGTAGGTTCATAATAAAAGTTTCACAACGAAGAAACGATGAGCAATCCTCAACGGTTGTGAAAATTTAAATGGTTAAGCAGAAAGCCGCTTACGTCCACGAGCACGTCTTGCAGCAATAACTTTACGTCCTCCAGCTGTGGCCATGCGTGCACGAAACCCATGGCGGCGTTTACGGACAAGTTTAGAGGGTTGGTAAGTACGTTTCATTTATTTAAATACCGCGGAGTGCGGCCCTTCTTAATCTTCGTTTTATGAGTAGTTATGCGCGAGATAAACAATTTTATCCTATCATACGGCTGTTAACCCATAAGGAAAAATATAAAAAAAGTCAATCTTAGATTGTTTTTCTCTCTCTTGAAAGAATACAAAACACCTTATAACTATCTGTAACGCTTTTTTACAATACTGTAGGAGTGTTAGAAAATAACGATTGAATCTACAGAACATAAATAGCTAGGGCCTTAAAGAATTAAAGAAGGTGTGACTGATTACTGTATGCTCAATTTAAAATATCCTTTAAGATTAAGAGTTTTTTTCAGTTTTTGTTTTTACAAAATTTTTATCAGAATATTCATTAAAGTGGTTGTAGCACAAACGTGATTGATAGGATTTTATAGCAGATTTTATGTTTGAGCTTCTTTATTTTAAGGATGGTTTCATATTTTTAAAGAGATAAGAGATGTATACTTTATAATGCTGAGTAAAGTAGAAAATTATCAAGTGATGAACAAAATTATCAGGTGATGAACCTTGTAAGTATTTTTCGTTCTTATGCTTATATTTGCTGGTATTTTTATAGAGAGGAAAGAACATGGATCTTATCACAAGTGAGGCTGTCCGCAACGTATTACGTACAATCAAAGGACCAGATCTTGAAAGAGATATTGTGTCGTTGGGTCTTCTTTCAGAAATATTGATTGCTGATGGTAAGGTTTTCTTTTCCATTACAGTTCCTGATGGAGGTGTGCAAAAATGGGAATCATTGCGTCGTTCTGCTGAAAAGGTGGTATGTGCTTTGGAGGGAGTGAAATCTGCTGTTGTTACACTTACAGCAGAAAAAATAACAAAGACAGCACCTAGTCGAAGAGCAAATCTCTTACCGATCAAAATGCCCATAGAAGGTGTGCGGCATGTGATTGCTGTTGCTTCTGGAAAAGGAGGGGTCGGAAAATCTACGATGGCAATAAATATCGCCTTAGCTTTACAAGATTCTGGTTTCAAGACGGGGGTGATGGATGCTGATATTTATGGTCCTTCGTTGCCACGTTTGACAGGACTTGTTAATCAAAAACCACAGCTTATTGGAGAAAAAAAGATTCAACCTCTTGAAAAATTTGGACTTAAATTGATGTCGATGGGATTTTTGGTTGAGGAAGAAAAGCCGGTAGTATGGCGTGGTCCTATGGTTATGGCAGCTGTAACGCAATTGTTACGAGATGTTGTATGGGGCCCTCTGGACGTTTTAGTCGTTGATATGCCGCCCGGTACAGGGGATGCACAATTAACGCTTGCCCAACAGGTACAATTAACAGGTGCGTTGGTTGTCTCTACGCCCCAAGATCTTGCTTTAGTGGATGCACGTAAAGCAATAGAAATGTTCATGAAAGTTAATGTTCCTATTTTAGGACTCATTGAGAATATGAGTTATTTTATCGCTCCTGATACGGGAAAACGCTATGATATTTTTGGCTATGGTGGTGCACGGGCAGAAGCGGAACGTCGAGAAGTCCCTTTCTTAGCGGAAATACCGCTTGATGCAGCTTTACGATTTTCTTCAGATGAGGGAATCCCTATTTTTGTTGCTAAGCCTAGTGAAGAGCATGCTAAACTATATCGTAAAATTGTTGATCAAATAAAAAATCAACTCTTTTGAATGGGGGGGTGTTTAAGAGAGTTTATTAAAACACAATCATGAAAGACATAAAAATAGTCGCTTCTTTGTAAGAGGAAGTTTTAATGTGTGAATAGAGTATATAGGTTAAATAAACAAAAAATTATTCATGCGTTTGGATAACCTGAAGGGGAACAAAATTGAAGAGCTAGAGCTGTGAGGTAGAAAAAATATTGGACTTGAGGCTAAAAGAAGAAGACCGAAAATAAAAATATTTTAGAAAAATTGTAAAAGGTTGTAAAAAATATTTTAAAAATCATTTTTTGATACGAGTTTTCTTGATATAAATCTCAACATTTCTTTTTAGAAGCATTCATTTTTTGCAAAGTAGCTTCAAGAGCCATTGTTAAAGCATTCTTTCCCCCTTGTTGAGAAAAGTAATTTGACAAAAATTCATTTGTTCCACCCTTTGTTGAAAACTCTTTTTCAAGCAGTGCAAAATCGAGAGATACAGAACGATCCGTTGCTATAGTTTTACGCATTTCATCTGTAAGATTTCCAAACATCATGGTAAGGAATTCTGCTGATTGTTGTTTTTTTAACCCTTGTGTTATAAACCATTGATGGGCAGTTTCTATAAAATTAAAATATACTCCTATAAGTGAACCAGCTGTCATAAAAAGATTAAACTGCTCTTCCTTATCCAGCACCAATGTGCCCCCCAATGCATCAAATAAAGTGCGCAAAAAGGGATGATTGGGATAGATTGGTGTCAAATTTTTGCATTCTGCAACAAAAGGTAATGGAACAGCACGATAAACTTTATGATTAATCCACTCTTCTATTTCTGCTGCTTTTGCCATAGCAAGTACGGAAATAACCAGCTGTTCTGGACGAAAACAAAGAGAGCGCAAAACGTCTTCTGCAATTTGATTGGGCAAGCAAAGAAAAACACAATCACTAACATCGAGCAACGCTTGGTTATTTTCAGCAATCATAACTTTATCATAAGTGCGTGAAAGGCGCTTTGCTGTTTGTGCATTGCGAGGCGAAACAATAATGGAAGAAACATCAAAGTTGCTTGTCATTAAGCCATTCACCATTGAAGCACTGATTGTACCTGTTCCCAAAAAGCCAACTCTCATTATCTATTTCTCAGTTTCATATTTTAAAAGGAATTTCAATCAACATCTCAGGTGTTTTAACTAACATAAACGCTAATTGAAGAAGCAACACATAACATAGCAAGAATAATCAAAACCAAATAGATTTTGGGCTTGTCAAAGAGAACGGCAAAAGCAGAAAACCAACCAACAACAGCTGCGGCTAATGCAAATAAAAAACCTGGTTTATTCATAAGCACAATATGCATTGCCATTAAACCACCAATAATTAGCGCTCCAAAAATGATGAGCAAACCTGTTGCAAACTTTTCATAATCATCCATATTTCGCTCCTTATAGCGCTCAATTATTACACACTTTTTAACGCATATGCACATAAAAACGAAATGTTTTTTATTGAATATGGTTAAAACGGGGGGCCGTTTATTGATCAGATGTAAAAAATGCAGGGATATGCTGTGGCCAACGCCAAGGTAAAATTGCAATTAAATCAAAGCGTACAGACAAAAGGGCATAATCTTTTTGCCTTGCGAGCCAAATATCGGCAGCTGCCTCAATTCGCTTTTCATTCATTCGGGAAACCGCTTCCATTGCTTCAGCCAACGTTGAACGTGCTTTAACTTCAACGATTAACACAAGATTTCCGCGTCGTGCAATTAAATCAATTTCTCCACATTTTGTTTTAAAACGCCTTTCGGCAATGTGAAACCCTTTGCAACGTAGCCACCAAGCTGCCAATTTTTCTGCACGAATCCCTCGATAAAAAGACTTTTGTCTGCGTTTTTTTTGTATTATTTTACGCATTTTTTAAAAAGATTAATCGCTGAAAAAGTTCTTGCTTTTTTAAACCGGTTTTTTTTGCAACAAAAGCTGCCGCTTGAGCAGCAGAATGTGTCTGTGCGCGTTCTAATAGCATTTCATCAATTTCTTGATCTCTTATCACATTTAAAGAAGAAGATGATTCTCCAACAAGTACAACAATTTCCCCACGAATATGTGCTTGTTTTCTGTAATTTTCTAACAAATTTCCCAAATTGGAAACATCTACTGTTTCAAACTTTTTTGTTAATTCACGACAAATGGCAGCAGGTCGATTAGCCGAAAAAAGTGTGACCATATCCTGTAAAGTTTCAACAAGACGATGCGGTGATTCATAAAAAATCAAAGTTGCTGGAATCTCTTTTAATTGTTCCAACCGTTTTCGGCGCTGTAGCTTTCGTGCACTCAAAAAACCTGCAAAAAAAAAGCTATCCGTAGGAAGCCCTGTCGGTATAAGAGCGGCTAAAAGAGCGGATGCTCCAGGAATAGGAATAATTTTATGACCAGCTTTACGGGCCTCTTCTACCAATCGAAATCCAGGATCAGAAATAAGTGGTGTTCCGGCATCTGAAACAAGTGCTACTGTTTTGTTTTCGGCTAAAGCCGCTAAGAGCTTCGGGCCCGCTTTTTGCGCATTATATTCATGATAGAGAAAAGTTTTTTTTTGAATGCCGTAACGTTCCAACAAAACACGTGTTACTCGCGTATCCTCACACGCTAAAATATCAATTCCTGCAAGCACTTGCAAAGCACGAAGCGTAATATCTGCAAGATTTCCGATAGGTGTTGCCACAAGATAAAGCCCTGATTCTATAACGGGTGCAGAATAAGCATGCGCACCTATAAAATATGCTTTTTCACACATGCTCTTTTCTTTTCATTAAATTCTCCTCACCACAAGATTTTTATCCATACTCATAAGCCATTTTGGCTTATTTTTTACCAGCACATTTTTTATCATTACAAAGGCTTACCTTACTCGAATAATCGATTACACTACAATAAGATAATTTCATATTTAACGTCTTAATTTAACATTATTATCTATTTTGATCCGCGTTATTTTTTCCAGTAAAACAAATTCCAAATGTAACCAATATTCTATCAGCCCCATGATTTTCTATAAAGTTTTTCCTTCGAGAACCAAAAAACAACTTTACTCATGTTATAATCTCATGCTTCTTTGTGCTCTTTGAAAAGCTAAGCTTTTTAGATTATTTCCATAACGCCGATTTTTCAAATATTCTATTGATATCCAAACTGTTTTTCTGAGCAAATGTAAACAGCCCCTTTTGAAACACATACAGTTAACTGGCAGCGTACTGTATTGTTATTGATCAAATATAAGCTTTTATCAGCAAAATACTTTATTTTTTCATATTCTCTACAGCTTTAACAGTATAATGAGTACCTTAGAAAAGTTTAAGGCTAAATTTTATCTTAAAGATTTGATTTATAATGGAAAATTTATTATTTTGCCTATTAATTAGGAGCTTTAAATATCGTAACATTATCTCAGCTCTTCTTATAGTCAATTAATCAAAATCATTTTTGTGCATCTTGAAACCTCCTTAAAACAAAGATTATCGCCTCATTGGAGATCGCAGAGAAAATAATGCTGTTAGCTTGTACTTTTTATTTCATAAATATGGAACTGTTCGTTCACAGGATTGCGTTATACCTTTTTCGGATAGTGTCGCAAAATTATTGTTTGATATGAGAGCTATCTCTTAAAAACAAGCCCATGACTGAACAACACAAGTCTGCTTTAATTTTGGATACCTTATTTTTTCTGAAGGATATGCTCCCATAAAAAAACGTAAGTAATAAAAGCGGGGACAATACGTTATCTCTTCTTTTTAGAGGATATTGTGATGCTTTTGAAAGTTTTAAAACCGAATGGACAGATGATAGTAAAGAGGAAAACAGTTTTTTCCTTTCAGATTTCATATTCTTGCTAAATGAAGCTGTATTTTCGTTTCAGAGATTACTCAAATAGAATATGCAATATTTTGGCTCTAGCTACAAAAGCTGGAACGGCGTGCAGAGCTTTCATTCACCTTAATCTTTCTTTTAAATATACCACTTGTGTTCAATTTGGATGTTGATTTACAAGCAATAGCGAAAGCACAAGCTTTATAAAAAAACAACTCTATAAAACGCGTCATAGAGTGGTCATAAAAGCTATTTTGTTTTTTATCAGGTGTTTTGCTAATAGCGATAGTCTCCATGGCTTGGCATCTGCTTATTCTTACGGTATTTGTACACATTCATTGCAGTATATTGGTAAGGTTAGATGCAAGGCGATTATCCTTGATGCAAAAATAAAAGGTTAATGTGAGATTAAAGATTTTTTCGTGTCATTATCAGTAGAAACATTATAAAGGGCTTGAACAAGCATGCTCTTTATCTCTTTATCTCACAATGTTTTTTATACATTCATTCGTGGTTTTTCTTGAGTGAGCATTACTTGGCAAGTGTAGGAGAAAAAATAAACTTGAATTGTACCTCCGTAGGTTTTGCTCTTGGCTAGTTAAAACGACTGATGTTTCTTATGAGAGGGCTAAAAGCATTTTGGATCATATGGGAGAGGGGGGTAAAGTAGAACGGGCTTATTTTCCTTCAGGTTTTCGAGAACCGCGGCTGTTCCTTTATCGCAGAATTGTCAAGAATATATTTATTATTGTTTTGTCATTTAAATAAAAAAATTTTGATAAAAATATGTTATGTTTTTCTATTGAAAAAATTCATGCGGTGAAGAGAGTATTTTATATGAGAATAGAGTTCTTTTTACATTGTGAAAGAACGTATGCAGGAAGGTGATTGATAGATTTCTGATCTGAGGGAAATATTTTTATCCATTGCGTTTTGTATATTTCAATTTTAGGAAAATGAACAATGATTATACATTGGGGAATTACATATTGGGATAGAAGGGGCCCTCATTGCCTTGCGGACAGATCCAAGTGATATTTTGGTTTGGGTCTTTGATGTCACACGTTTTACAATGTATACAATTTGAAGCGTTGATCATATAAGCCAGATGATCATTATCTTCTAGCCACTCGTAGACAGCGGCGGGACAATAGCGTGTAGAGGGTCCTCCATAGATTGCATACTCAGAGTCTTTTTGTTTTTTTAATGAGGCGATTTTTAAATGGCAAGGTTGATTTTCTTCATGGTGCGTATTGGAAAGGGCAACACTTGAAAGGCGATCAAAGGTTACAACGCCATCTGGTTTTGGGTAAGAAATGGGTTGAAATTTTTCTGCTGGTTCAAGGCATGCATAATCTTCCTTTCCGTGGGAGAGTGTTTTAAATAAGGAAAATCCGAACAGTTGTTGCCACCACATATCAAAACCAGCAAGTTTAATTCCATATTTTGTCCCATATTTTGCCCAGAGCGGTTTGGCATTTCGCACTTTATAAAGATCTTTGCCAATGAGCCCTTTTCGCCATTGTTCTTCGATTTCTTTAACCTCATCATGGGCACGACCTTGTGCAAGAGCGGTAGCGATTTTATCGGCAGCTAATATGCCAGATAAGATGGCATTGTGTGATCCTTTGATACGAGGAACATTGACAAATCCAGCAGAGCAGCCAATAAGCGCCCCACCAGGAAAGGTAAGTTTTGGTACAGATTGCCAACCTCCTTCGCTGATAACACGTGCACCATAGGAAAGACGTTTTGCGCCTTTAAAGATTTTATAGAGTTTTGGATGTGTTTTAAAACGTTGAAACTCTTCAAAGGGAGAAAGATAAGGATTTTTGTAATCTAAGTGCACAACAAAACCGACAGAAATGATATTGTTTTCTTGGTGATAAATAAAGCCACCGCCACCGGTATTATTGTCTAAGGGCCAACCCGTGAAATGTTGTACTAAACCGCGTTGGTGTTTGTTGGGATCAATTTCCCAGAGCTCTTTGAGACCAAGACCAAATTTTTGTGGTTCACGATTTTTGCTAAGGTTGAAATGTTGTATCAGTTGTTTTGCAATTGAGCCGCGTGCTCCTTCCGCAATCAGAGTATATTTTGCCAATAAAGCCATACCAGGCATATAATTTTTTCCAGGGGTTCCATCTTTGTTAAGCCCCATATCACCGGTGAGAACACCAATAATAGCTCCGTTATCTTTTTGGATGATGGGTTCTGTTGCTGCAAAACCAGGATAGATTTCAACACCCAACGCTTCAGCTTTTTTGCTTAGCCAGCGGCAGACGCTCCCAAGCGAAACGATATAACATCCGTTATTTGATAAGATTTTAGGGTGCAAAATATTGGGAAATATTGTGGACTTTTGAGGCTTTAGAAAAAAAAATTGGTCCTGTGTGACAGGGGTTGTAAAGGGATGGTCGTTATCATTTCGCCATTCTGGTAAGAGTGTATCGATACCAATGGGGTCAACAACTGCGCCAGAGAGAATATGTGCACCAACTTCGGTTCCTTTTTCAACAATTGTGACAGAAAGCTCAGGATTAATTTGTTTAAAACGAATTGCGGCAGAAAGCCCTGCTGGTCCTGCTCCGACAATGACTATGTCAAACTCCATACTTTCACGTTGGTCATGCAGAAGTGCTTTCATGGCTTATAAAGCTTTCTCCAATTCTGGAATAATTTGGTGGAGATCACCTACAAGGGTGTAATCGGCAATTTGCATGATGGGAGCTTCTTCATCTTTATTAATGGCAACAATAATTTGTGCATCCATTATACCGGCTACATGCTGGATTGCACCGGAAATGCCAACGGCGATATAGAGTTCAGGGGCAACGACTTTTCCTGTTTGTCCAATTTGCCAATCATTGGGAGCATAGCCTGCATCCACTGCTGCGCGGCTGGCACCTAAAGCAGCATTTAATTTGTTTGCAAGAGGAAGAAGCAGGGCCATAAATTTCTCTTGAGAACCAAGACCACGCCCGCCTGATATAATAACACGTGCTGAGGTGAGCTCAGGACGATCACTTTTGTTTGTCTCTGCTTTTACGAAAGAAGAAAGATTTGGATTGGGAGCTGGTGTTATTGTTTTAATGGGAGCAGAATTATTTTGGGAAGGCGTTGGGGTGAAAGAAGCGGTGCGAACTGTTATAATCTTTTTATAATCATTGGTGCGTACAGTTTCAAATGCATTGCCTGCATAAATTGGTCGTTTGAAGGTATTGGGTGAAAGAATGGCGGTAATATCTGAAATTTGCATAAGATCAAGAAGAGCTGCTACGCGCGGCATCACATTTTTCCCAGTACTGCTGGATGCTGCCATGATCACATCATAATCCTTTGCTAACATGAGAATTGTATCTGACATAGGCTCGGCAAGTTGATGGGCTAAATAGTCTGCTTTTGCAATAAGAACTTTCCGCACACCATTAAGTTTAGCACTATTTTCCGCTATCGTTTGAATTTTTTCTCCGCAAACCAGAATATCGATATCATTACTGAGTACGCGTGCAGCGGTGAGTGCTTTTGCTGTTTCTTCTGTATTATGATCGGCCAATAAAAGAATTGCCATAAGTTTTTGCCCTTTTATGTGAGTGTTGCTTTTACTCTAGTGGTGAGAATATTAAATGCAGTTCTTCTGTTTTAAGGCTCTGACAAGTTCTACTACATTTGCCACTTTTATACCGGATTGACGGGGTTTTGGCTCTTCAACGCTTAAAATTGTTAAGCGTGCTTTCGTATCGACGCCAAGATCAGTAAGAGATTTTTGTTCAATGATTTTCTTTTTTGCTTTCATGATATTGGGGAGAGAGGTGTAACGCGGTTCATTGAGCCGTAGATCGGCGGTCATAACCATGGGAAGGGGAAGACAAAGGGTTTGTGTTCCATTATCAACTTCACGAGTAACTGTAGCATGCCCATTTTCTATGTTAAGATGTGAGGCAAAAGTTGCTTGTCCCCACCCAAGAAGAGCAGCGAGCATTTGTCCTGTTTGGTTGCTATCGTCATCAATTGCTTGTTTTCCTAAAAAGACCATGTCGGGTTTTTCTTCATCAACAATGGTTTTGAGAATCTTAGCAATTGCTAAGGGTTCAAGTGTTTGATCCGTTGTGACAAGAAGTGCGCGATCAGCTCCCATTGCAAGTCCTGTTCGTAGAGTTTCTTGAGCTGCTTCTGGGCCAATTGAAACAAGAAGAACTTCTGAAATTTTACCGGATTCTTTTTGGCGAATGGCTTCCTCCACGGCTATCTCATCAAAAGGATTCATAGACATTTTTACGTGAGACAGATCAACGCCTGTACTATCCGGTTTGACGCGTATCTTGATGTTATAATCAACAACACGTTTGACAGCGACAATTATCTTCATAATGATCCTCTTTGTTTGTATGTTACAAGTTTATAGCAATACTCATAAGAAACCAAATTGTTTAGAATGAAGTCTCAATTTATAACTTGTGTTCTCTTTCGTATAAGCTTTTTTATGTTTACTTGTACTTTCTCGTCGTCATTTTCAATCTTCATATTTTTGCATTGCCATAATTGCCTTATTTGCTTGAATAAAAAGTAAAAAAATCAAACTGTCTTGTGAGAATATTCTTTTTTAGTTTCTTATGCTTTGTTTATGATGGTGCAATAGGTCCTTTATGCAATGAAAAATTAAGTGAAAAAGATAAAAATGGGGGAATGATTTTGCTCTTCAAATCTTGAAGACAGAAAAATTAAAGATCTTTCTTTCAAATATTTTAGATAAAGATTGGGGAAAATATTTCTAACAAAAAAGTTTTTGGAAGTTCTTAAAGCTCTATTTACTAAAATAGAGCACACTTTCTCATCATTTGTTGCGATTCTTTTCAAAAAGGTTAATGAGGGGTAGGCGTTTGTGAATACGAAGGGTCATACGATCGACCAGGCGACCAAACAGGTTAGGAACGATAAAGTCTTTTCTTTTGTTGAACAGAAAGAGAGAATGGATACTTCTGTAGAAGTAACGATGTCGGATATTGCTCAAAAATTACGCACCGTTTATGCGCAAATGCAAATGAAGCATTCGCCTCGTTCTTTAATGCAGCAGAATTCGGTAGAAGAGCATTTTAAATCTTACTTAGATGATATTAGTCGGGCCATTTTGGCTGAACATTATATACGTCGTCAAAGAGAAAAAAAGCTTTTCCAGTCTTTAGAGCAGATTAAAACAATTGTTCAAAGTTTGCAGAGTGAAAAAAAAAGCTTAGAAGAAGCAGCGGTAACACGACAGGTGTCTCGTTCAAAATCACCTGATTCTGTTGTACAAAAACTTGCTCACATGGAATGTGAGGGAAATCAAGAACACTTATTACTTCAAAAGGTGCGAAATTTTTCGAAAGAAAACAGCATAATTTCACTCCAAACAAATGTTGAAAATACGTTGCAGCAAGAAAATAGAAGCCCTTTGCCCAGTGATGCTCTGAAATCTTCTTTTAAAAAGGTTGAGGGAGTAGTGAGGCATGCTATGATAGAAGAAAAAGGTATGATGGGTGCTCAGGCATCTAATCATTGCATTGAGAATGATTTTTCTTCTTTAAGGACGCAGTCTCGGGAACATGTCTCGTTTTTATCTTATTTGGTAAAAAAAGGTGTTCTTTGTTTTTTAACCGTTGCATTTGTGGTAGCGATAACGTTATGTTTTTATAGCTTTTTAAAAGGAGCTCGTTTTTTTTAATTTTTATGATGTTGATGTTAATAGATGTGAAATGTATTGCGCATTCATGTTTGTGCGGAAGCTATAGCAACTAAAATTATCCTTTTAAACACGCAACAGAGATTATTGGAAAAGAGGATAATTGGAGAAGGATTCTCTAATTGTAAAAAAACTCAAATTATCTTGAAGGTTCTGTAAGTGAGTATTTATTTACCAATTGCTGAAATGTCACTCAATATGCTGATCTTGATTGGTATGGGAGTCGTTGCTGGTTTTTTTTCAGGACTTTTTGGAATCGGTGGTGGGTTTCTCATCACGCCGTTATTGATTTTTTATAATATTCCTCCTGCTATTGCTGTTGGAACAGGTGCTAACCAGATGATTGCTTCATCTGTAACAGGAGCAATTACACATTTTAGAAGACGTACGCTCGATATTAAACTTGGTATTCTTTTGGCGATTGGAGGAGGGATTGGTTCTTTAATCGGGATTCAGGTTTTCTCTGTTTTGAAAAAGTTAGGTCAATTAGACTTAATGATTTCGCTTCTTTATGTGATTCTTCTTGGAAGTGTAGGAAGCTTGATGATCGTTGAAAGTTGGTATGATATGATGCGCAAGCGTAAGGCAGGAAAAGCCAATATTCGTCTTGCTGGTCGACATAATTGGATTCATCGCTTACCCTTAAAAATGCGTTTTCGGACATCTAGGATATATGTTAGCATTATTCCAGTTTTAGGGATTGGTCTCATTGTGGGGTTGTTGTCTTCTATTATGGGAATTGGTGGGGGGTTCTTTATGATACCAGCATTGATTTATCTTCTGCGTGTTCCAACCAGTGTGGTGATTGGGACTTCACTTTTTCAGATTACATTTGTGTCTTCTTTCACGACAGTTTTGCAAAGTATGACTAATCAGTCCGTTGATATTGTCTTGGCTTTTTTGTTAATGCTTGGAGGAAGTATTGGTGCGCAATATGGAACACGGGTTGGACGGAAGTTAAAGGCTGAACAATTGCGTATGGCACTTGCATTTTTAGTGTTGATTGTGTGTATGCGTCTTGCTTTTCAATTATTTATACGCCCTGATAATCTTTTCTCTCTGGATATTCTTATGAGATAAAAATGGGTAGATTATTTTCTTTATACATCATTACAGGTTGCTTTTGTTTTATTTCTTTTTCTACATGGTCACATGTTGGGACGCCAGCTACATTCATTGATCAAGTTGACCACGAAACTGTCCAAATTATTGTAACAACGAATACGATTACTGTGGATGCAAATTTTGCTGGTCGTGATCTTTATATTGCTGGTGTTTTAGAAAATATTGATCCGTTATATTCTCGACAGAACCGTTATGATATTGTTGTAAGCTTAGAGGGACAAGATCGAACAATGGTGATGCGAGAAAAAAAACGCAATGCCGGTGTATGGGTCAATACAGATTCTCTTATTTTTAAAAAGGTTCCTCTTTTTTACTCTATGGTCACAACACGTGAAATTGACGATATTACGAGCATTGAAGATTATAAACGCTTAGGGTTAGGATTACTCTATTTGCCATTGCAGACGGATGAACAAGATCAGAAAAAAATACAAATCTTTCGCGATGAACTTATAAAATTACAAAAAGCTAAAAGCCTTTATTATGAGGAAGTGGGTGGGGTTCGTTTTGGTTCTGACACACTTTTCACAGCGCATTTTCGTTTGCCAGCAAATATCCCAGTTGGACATTATAAAGTTCGTGCTTATCTTTTTCGTGATGGACAGTTTATTGATAGTGCAACAACGACTCTTGAAATTGTTAAAGCACATATCACCTATACAATTTTTTATGCAGCGCACAAGTATCGTTTTTTATATGGTATTGTTGCAGTGATTATTGCTATTACTACAGGATTTTTGTGTCGTTTGATTTTTCGAAAAGATTAACGCAAGGAAAATGTTAAGGCTTTTATTTTTTATGAAAAATTCGTAAGATAAGAAAAATAGGCACAACAACAATAGCTCCTGTCATAGTTATATGGAAGAAATTTGTAAGCGTTATAAATCCTGCTTCCCATAGTGATTGAAAAAAATCGACTATTTTTTGTATGAGGTTTCGAGGTGTCCATCCCAAAAAATTCATTACGATACCAATGAAGAATGAAAGAATAAGCAATTTTAGACTAACGCGGCTTAATTTTTCTCCAAGAAACGCATGAAAAGAATCTAATAATTTTTTTTTTCGCTTCATTTTAATATACTTTCAAAGATCGTGTTTTTTATTGTATTATCATGGTACAGCGATGTTATTATCATAAAGGAAAAACATTTTTTTATTTTTTCTTACTTTTTGAGTTTATCACCTTAGTCTGGTTAACGGTGCTGGTTTTTGAAATATACACATGTTTTATTGCATTTTTTGCGATATTTTCATGGCGCTTCTTTTATTAAATGAAGGGATATCCTTTCGTCTCGAGAATTTGTAGAGAAATTTTATAACGTTTCAGCATTTCTTATCAGAGTGAGAGTTCTAGTATATTGAAGATTTTGTAACGAACTTATTATTGTCGTGTATAGAAATAATATTTCAAGACAGTTTACTTAAAAAAAGACTATCTATTCTAATAAGGGTATGCTTATATAGGTATTATATTTAGATATTTCAACCTTAGTGCATTGAAAAGATCTTTTTTTCTGAAAAAATGTAAGCAATGAATTGAGTGTTGTTAAAGGAGCAAAGATATTAAAAATACGATGTGGAAAAAAGTTTTGTTATGTGTGGGTGCGTAAAGGAATATCAGGGGGAGCCTATGCTCCTTTTATTTAGAAATAAAATATAATTTAAAAGCTGTTATTTGGCAGAGGATTATGGAAAAATTCAAAATTCCTCTTGTAGGGGGAGGAGGTCATGTCGGTTGATGGGTGAATTTTCCTGTTTTGTTAAAATGTCAAATTGTTAGTAGAGCTCTTTGTTATTAAGGCGCTTAAGCTAACAAAGAAGAGTCTTTTGATGGCATAAAAAGGCGAGAGGAAAGAAGAGACAAGCTTACCCGACAAAAGAGAGAAAATAGTGGTTTTATAGTCTTCAATCGTAGGCGTTATGACATCATGAATAGGCTCTGTTATGGGGGAGCATTCATTGTATGTCAGAGTGTTTGTTGTTGCATGTTTTGGTTTGTCTTGGCTTATAGCCATGGGTAGAAGTCCGTGGTTGGTAAGTGGTGTTGTTTGAAGGTTTTAATAATACTTTGTTTGAGGCGCTTATGGATCATCTAACCTTATTATTAAGCATGTGCTTGTTGTGTGGGAAATTTATATAGTAAACTTTAAAAGGAAAAGTCTATGAACTTGAAGAAAAAAATATTACAAAATAGCAGCTCTCTTGTTTCTGCTTTTATAGCTTTGGCGATGGTTGCACAACAAGTTTCAGCAAAAACACCCGCTGATACCCTTGTGATGGCTTGGAATCTTGATGCAATTAGTACGTTTGATCCCGCACAACTTAATGATGTTTATGGAAGTGAAATTGTTCGCAATGTTTGTGATAATTTGGTCGTTTCTGCTACAGATGATGCGGCTAAAATGGTTCCCTCGTTAGCGAAGAGCTGGGATGTTTCAGGTGATGATCACAGTACGGTGATTACTTTTCATTTACGTGATGGTTTGAAGTTTAATGATGGTCGATCAGCCAATGCCAATGATCTTCTTTGGAGTATGAAGCGGATTGTCAAATTGAAGATGGGTAATGCGGCAATTTTTAATGAATATGGAATTACAGAGCAAAATGTTGATGATGCTTTGCAAGCCCCAGATAAGAAAACAGTGGTGATGAAATTTGATAAGCCTTATCCAGCAGAGCTCATTCTTAATAATATTGTTGCAAGTCCGGCAACAGCTTTGCTTGATCGTCAGACAATTATGAAGCATGAAAAAGATGGCGATTTTGGAAATCAGTATTTGAAAAGTCATGCTGCTTGTGTTGGTCCTTATCAGTTAAAAAGTTGGCGCCCTGGAGAAGCTCTTTTGTTGCGTGCAAGCTCTCACTATTGGGGACAAGCGCCTAAACTGAAGCAGATTTTAATTCGCCATGTTGCAGAGCCCGGAACACAACGTTTGTTGTTGCAAAAGCACGATATTGATGTTGCTCGTGATTTGACACCTGAAGATCTTGCAGATCTGCAAAAAACAACAGATGTTAAAATCGAAGAAGTGTTAGAACCATCTATGATGTACTGGGGATTTAACATGACAAATCCTATTTTTGCTAAGGAAAAAGTACGTTTGGCGATGCGTTATCTCATAGATTATGAAGGTCTTGGCAAGAAGCTTCTCAAAGGTGTTGGTGTTCCACGGGCCAGTTTTATTCCTCTTGGCAACTTTGGGGCTTTAGATGAAAAAGAAGGGCAACCCTTTAAACTTGATATTGCAAAAGCTAAGCAGCTTTTAGCAGAAGCTGGTTATCCGAATGGGTTTGAGGCAAATTTTCTCGTATCAAATGCTCCTTATAGGGTGTTAGTTGCTCAGTCACTCCAAGATAGTGCCGCAAAGGCGGGGGTGCGTCTTAAAATTGAACGGATGGCCGGTACACAGTTGTTTTCTAAACTTTATGCACGGGCTTTTGATACGATTTTTGTCGGATGGAATAATGATTCTGCGGATCCTCATACTATGGCTTCACGTCTTGTTTATAATCCAGATAATCGGCTTGAGGCAAAAAATACCGCCTATCCTAGTTGGCAATATGGGTATTTGGATGAAACGATGAATCAAAAGGTTCAGGATGCATTGTTTCAAAAAGATCCGCAAAAACGGGCACAACTCTATGCTGATTTACAACGTGAATTGATGCAAAAAGGACCTTATGCGTTTATCTTTCAGAAATATACTGTTATCGCGATGACGCCTGATATCAAAAAGTGGGTTTGGAATAGTGCGCCACATATTTTTTATAGTAAAATTGAAAAATAAGAGTGTCTTCAATGCTGTTCAATAGATAAAGGGCATCGTCATGATATATTCGGCGTATTGTATAAATTTTAAGCTTTGCAATGCGTCGAAGATCATAGGTAATGCGTGATATATTGTTGAGTGTCTTTTCAAGACATTCGTTTAAAGATATTTTTCATTCTCATTAGAGGTGTATTTAAGTGGATGTTAAGATAGATATTTCAATTTTTCTGAATTAGAAAATGGTCAATTTATTTGTTAAAAAACTGAGTATAACATAAAGAAACGAAGTGTAACAAATGTCGCGGAATTTAGTCGCGCTAAAGGTGCAAAGGTTTTGCGATGTTGAAGGAAAGTTTTGTTATGGGGGGTACACAAGGGATATCAGTTTTTTATGGTGTTTATATTTTCTTTTGCTTTGAAAGATGATGAGATGTCATTTGGAGGGTGTTATTTTACGGGGAGTGATGAAAAAATTAAATTTTCTTTTGAAGAAGGAATAAAAGTCGTTGCATTTGGCAAACTAACGAATTTTTCTGTTTTATCAAATCGTCAAATTGTTATGAAGGCTCGTTGTTATTAAGGTACTTGAGCTAAAAGGGGTAGTGCTTTGATGGTATAGAAAACGCCGGAAGAAATACGAGACAAGCTTGCTTAACAAGATAGAAAAAATACAGGTTTTATAGTCTTCAATAGTAGGCGTTATGATATCGTGATTAAGCTCTGTTGTTGGTGAGCGTTCATTGTATATCAGAGTGTTTTCCTTTGTATGTTTTAGTTTGGCTTATAAGTCTAGACAAGAGGAGTCATTGGCAAGAGGTGCTTGTTCTTGAAGATTTTAAAGTTTGGTCTTTAGGAGTCTATCGTTCGTCTAAACTTAAATTAAGCACGTTTTGCTGCATGGAGAATTTATACAATAAACGTAAAAAGGAAAATTCTATGAAAGTGAAAAGAAAAATATTGAAAAAGGGCAGTTCTTTTGTTTCTGCTGTTCTTGCAATGGGGATGTTTGTGCAACAAGTTTCAGCAAAAACACCCGCCGATACGCTTGTGATGGCTTGGAATCTCGATCCAATAAATACATTTGACCCTGCACAACTTAATGACCGTTATGGAATTGAAGTGGTTAACAATATTTGTGATAATTTAGTCGTTTCTGCTACAGATGATGCGGCTAAAATGGTTCCCTCGTTAGCGAAGAGCTGGGATGTTTCAAGTGATGATCAGAGTACGGTGATTACTTTTCACTTGCGTGATGGTTTAAAGTTTTATGATGGTCGTCCTGCGAATGCCAATGATCTTGTTTGGGGTATGAAGCGGGTTGTCAAATTGAAATTGTCTAATGCAGCAACATTTAATGAATATGGGATTACAGAACAAAACGTTGATGAGGCTTTTCAAGCACCGGATGACAAAACGGTGGTGATGAAATTTGATAAACCTTATCCAGCAGAGCTCATTCTTAGCAATATTTCCACTAATCGCACTACTGCCTTGCTTGATCGTGAGACACTCATGAAAAACGAACAAGATGGCGATATGGGAAACCGATATTTGGCCAGTCATTCTGCTTGTGTTGGTCCTTATCAGCTAGAGAGTTGGCGCCCTGGAGAAGGAATTTTGTTGCGTGCAAGCTCCAATTATTGGGGGGAGGCGCCTAAATTGAAGAAGATTTTAATTCGCCATGTCGCGGAGCCTGGAACGCAACGTTTATTATTGGAAAAACATGATATCGATGTTGCACGTAATCTGATGCCAGAGGATTTGGCAGATCTCCAAGCAACAACGGATATTAAAGTTGAAAAAGTGTTGGCGCCCTCCATGATCATATGGGGATTTAATGCGACAAACCCTATTTTTGCCAATGAAAAAGTGCGTTTGGCGATGCGTTATCTTATTGACTATGAAGGACTCGGTAAGACTCTTCTCAAAGATGTTGGTATTCCACGTGCAAGTTT
>NZ_JBHIRJ010000013.1:0-13184 GCF_042197045.1 Bartonella sp. AA74HLJMH | reverse complement strand
GAGGCTAAAAATACAGGCTATGCGAGTTGGTGCCATGGGTATTTGGATGAAACTATGAATCAAAAGGTTCAAGATGCGTTGTTTCAAAAAGATCCCAAAAAACGGGCGCAAATGTATGCTGATTTGCAACGTGAATTTATGCAGAAAGGACCTTATGCTTTTATCTATCAGACGTATCACACGATAGCGATGACACCTGATGTTAAAAAATGGGTTTGGAATAGTGCACCACGTATTTTTTATAGTGCAATTGAAAAATAAAAAGGTATCAGGTCTATAAAATATAAAAAACATGGTCATGATATATTTGATGTATTGCAAAGCTCTTTAACACTTTGCAATACATTGAATTTTATCGGGAATGGATTACTATGTTGTGTAGAGAATTTTGTTTCAGGAATTCTTATAGAAGATGTGTTTGTTTGGATGTTAGGATTGAATATTTTAACTTCTATTGATAGAATTTTCGGATGAAATAATGACTCTAGACATCCCCATACAACGGCTTCAAGTTTTTTTTACAACCCTGATAATCGATTTGAAATTAAAAATATAAGTTGTTCTAGCCGGTGTTATGGGTATTTTGATGAAGCTATAAATCAAAAGTTTAAAGATGTGTTGTTTCAAAAAGGTTCACAGAAACGGGCGTAAAGAATTGAAAAATGGTAAGTTTGTTTAGTGAAAAAACAGGTGTAACAAATGTGGCAGAATTCACTGTTTCCGAAATAGCAGGGGCTCTAAAGCGTGTTGTTGAAGAAAAGTTTGGTTATGTACGGGTGCGTGGGGAGATATCAGGGTACCGTGGTACTCATGCTTCGGGACATGCTTATTTTGCTTTAAAAGATGATAAGGCACGGTTGGAAGCTGTTATTTGGCGTGGAGTTATGGAAAAGCTCAAATTCCCTCCTGAAGAAGGGATGGAAGTAGTTGCTGTTGGTAAACTTACGACGTATCCAGGGTCATCGAAATATCAAATTGTCATCGAGGCTCTTGAACCAACGGGGGTTGGTGCTTTGATGACACTTCTTGAAAATCGTAAGAAAAAGTTTTTAGAAGAAGGCTTGTTTGATGAAGAAAAGAAAAAAACTTTGCCTTATATGCCTCGAATTTTAGGCGTTGTAACATCACCAACAGGTGCTGTTATTCGTGATATTATTCATCGTATATCCGATCGTTTTCCGTTGCATATTTTGGTTTGGCCTGTACGTGTTCAGGGGGAAACAAGTGGGAGGGAAGTGGCTGTTGCTGTTGAAGGTTTTAATGCTCTTGGTCCAGGTGGACTTATTCCAAAACCTGATCTTATTATTGTTGCACGGGGAGGAGGAAGTTTAGAAGATTTGTGGGGGTTTAATGACGAAGCTGTTGTTCGTGCTGTTTATGAATCTTCTCTTCCTGTTATTTCTGCTGTTGGGCATGAAACGGACTGGACCTTGATTGATTATGTGGCTGATTGGCGCGCTCCAACTCCTACCGCCGCAGCAGAACGGGCTGTTCCTGTTAAGCTTGATCTCGAGGTGCTGGTGGCATCGCTTGATGCACGTTTGCGCAAGGGACTCGCGCGTTATTTGGATTTTTATCGACAAAAATTGCGTGCTACTCTACGAGCTCTTCCGACTGCCGATCAACTTTTTGCTCTACCACGGCGTGGTTTGGATGAAACTTCAAGTCGATTGCAGCGTGCTCTTTGTGTAAGCTACGATAAAAAACGTTTTTCTTTTCATGCACTTGGTGTGCGTCTTTCACCGCGTTTGTTAAATAGTGAAAAAGCACAACGCAATACAAAGGAATATACGGCACGTCTTCAGCGTGCTTTTGTGCGTAGTGTGGAAAAACAACGGGCTGGGTTAGAGGTAGTATCTAGGCTTTTAAGAAGCACTTCATATCAGAATATTTTGGAGCGCGGTTTTGTTTTGGCTTTGGGGAAAGAGAATAAGCCCATTAAACGCTTGGCTCAGTTTCCTGAAATGGGGCACATAAATTTACGTTTTTTTGATGGAGATATCAGTGTTGCAACACAAGAGCCTATTTCCGCTAAACGGTCAAAACACAAGCAGATAAAGTCGCCAAGCGATGATCAAGGAACTCTCTTTTAATACGGTTAATGCCATGCTTGCGGAAGGTCTTCTTAAGGGAGTAGATGGAAAAGTTCGTTGCGCATGGGCTGGAACGGATCCGCTTTATTGTGCTTATCATGATACCGAATGGGGAAAGCCTGTTTTTGAGGATATTCGTTTGTTTGAGAAAATTTGTCTTGAAGGTTTCCAAGCGGGGCTTTCTTGGTTTACAATTTTAAAAAAACGCTCTTTTTTTCGCGTTGCATTTGATCACTTTGACTTTGAAAAGATTGTTCATTACGATGAGCTAAAGGTGAAAATGTTAATGCAGAATAAAGACATTGTTCGCCATCAAGGAAAAATTCAATCAGTGCTTAATAATGCACTTAGAGCACAAGAAATTATAACAGAGTGGGGAAGTTTGTCCCGCTATTTTTGGTCTTTTCAGCCACCACAATCAGAGCGTTATGAAAAGATAGACTTTCAAACACTGTTGGCTAACCCTATGACACCTGCTTCTCTTCGTCTTTCTCAAGACTTGAAGAGACGTGGCTGGACATTCGTTGGTCCCACAATTTGTTATGCTTTTATGCAGTCCGTAGGGATTGTTAATGATCATCTTGAAGGATGTTTTTGTCGATAAATTGGCAAACTGTCTTTTGTAAGAGTAATGATCAATAGGATAATAATTGAATTATTTAATAAATGTATAGATTATACAATTCCACTGTATAAGATAATTGAAATATACAAACTATACAATATTAATGATTTTCTACTGTTGTTGGCACTAAAAACGATAAAGGTATAATTTTGAGGATGAAAAAACAGATGCCAAAAGAAGTGATACCTTAACTGTTATGTATCTGAAGTGAGATAATGGTAATGTCTTGTATGTTTTAAAGAAACATCTAGTTACACCAAGGTCCATTTTGCGACGCAGCTCATGAATACTATGACAGTAAATCCATCGTGCACTCCATCTTTACGCTTATGAAGGAGAAGATCGGCACCATCACACATTTACTAGCTCTCAATGTTGTGCAACAGTCTTTGGCATTTGTAATGGTTCAGAAGAGTTTTTTTTATTTCCGTTAATAACGTGACTGTTATAATTAATGAATATTTTATTCATGTTTGTTGACGAATGCAAAGTGGTTGTTAGATGGGGTGCTGTTGTTGCATTGTTTTTCTTTGCTTGTATGACTGTTGGTTTATTTATATGTAGGTTGATTGCCCAATGCTTACCTAGGCAATATAAAATGAAATGCAGCGATGAAAAATTGAAGTTAAATGACTCAAGCTGCTTGTGTTGGGTTTTATTATCTGATAGCTTTCCTCTATTAGTAGAGTGATCTTGCCGCGTGTGCGCTCCAATTTTTTGGAAGATGATTAAGCTCATGCAGGCTTGTATCCACTACATTGCTTCGTTGAATCTCTGTATGTTTCCGCTGGAAACGAGAGTTCTGTTGCGGTATGTTGTTTTCTATTCTATTTTTATAGTGGTAAAGCAATGATGCACGCCAAAGTTTAGAAGGGTTTATATTCGTTATGTCTTTAGGGGGGAAACGTCTAATGAATTTTATTTTTATCAATGAGAGAATGCATTTTAGTGTATATTCTTTTATTGTAAGCTTTATTTCTCAAAAGATAAAGCGTGGAAGGAATGCTTCTTCTCATTTTTCCTTTATCTTTGTTAACGCGTTTGGTTTTGTTGGTAAAAACGTAAAACTTTTGACACTTAGTTTTCAAAAGATTAAGCAGATTTTTGTGGGGGGTAGCGTTTTAGAAAAGATATTTTCTTATGTCTTCCTGCTGTTCCAGTGTCGTTTTTGTCATGTAGTAAAGATGCGCCGTATCTTGAAACTGAGTGTTTGAGGGGGATGACTATTTTTAAAGTTTGCATATTTTATTTTAAATGTCGCCTAAAGGAATAGAATAATGAATTCATAAATTTTTGCGTAATGATTTTTTTAAAGCTCACTATTTTTGGGGCGACAAGGCTTATTGATGATTAATAGAGAACTGATATAGTGCATTATCATATGCAAAGAGGTTATGAAAAGAATGTAATACTGGTTAGCAAAACATATATTGCATGTTCGTTATGGTTTATTGAGACGTAAGTCAATGAATTTATCAAGTAGATGACTCTGTGTAGGTGATTAAAAATATAGGCGATTAGAACGTATTTATTCAATGTTATAATTATAAATTTGCTATATTATTTCAGCGTCATTAATTGATAAAAATAAATAAAGGGAAAAGTTTATGAACTTGAAGAAAACAATATTGAAAAGTAGCAGCTCTCTTGTTTCTGCTCTTATGGCATTGGCGATGGTTGCACAACAAGTTTCAGCAAAAACACCGGCTAATACCCTTGTGATGGCTTGGAATCTTGATGCAATTAGTACGTTTGATCCCGCACAACTTAATGATGTTTATGGAAGTGAAATTATTTACAATATTTGTGATAACTTGGTGAGTACTGCGACAGATGATCCTGCTAAAATGGTTCCCGTTTTAGCAACACATTGGGATGTTTCAGGTGATGATCACAGTACGGTGATTACTTTTCATTTACGTGATGGTTTGAAGTTTAATGATGGCAGATCAGCCAATGCCAATGATCTTGTTTGGGGTATGAAGCGGATTGTCAAATTGAAGATGGGTAATGCGGCAATTTTTAATGAATATGGAATTACAGAACAAAATGTTGATGATGCTTTGCAAGCTCCCGATGAGAAAACGGTTGTGATGAAATTTGATAAGCCTTATCCAGCAGAGCTCATTCTTAATAATATTGTTGCGAGTCGTGCAACAGCTTTGCTTGATCGTAAGACGATTATGAAACACGAAAAAGATGGCGATTTTGGAAATCAGTATTTGAAAAGTCATGCTGCTTGTGTTGGTCCTTATCAGTTAAAAAGTTGGCGCCCTGGAGAAGCTCTTTTGTTGCGTGCAAGCTCTCACTATTGGGGACAAGCGCCTAAACTGAAGCAGATTTTAATTCGCCATGTTGCAGAGCCCGGAACACAACGTTTGTTGTTGCAAAAGCACGATATTGATGTTGCTCGTGATTTGACACCTGAAGATCTTGCAGATCTGCAAAAAACAACAGATGTTAAAATCGAAGAAGTGTTAGAACCATCTATGATGTACTGGGGATTTAACATGACAAATCCTATTTTTGCTAAGGAAAAAGTACGTTTGGCGATGCGTTATCTCATAGATTATGAAGGTCTTGGCAAGAAGCTTCTCAAAGGGATTGGTATCCCACGGGCCAGTTTTATTCCTCTTGGCAACTTTGGGGCTTTAGATGAAAAAGAGGGGCAACCCTTTAAACTTGATATTCAAAAAGCCAAGCAACTTTTAGCAGAGGCTGGTTATCCAAACGGATTTGAGGCAAATTTTCTCGTGTCAAACACTCCTTATACTTTGTTACTTGCTCAGTCACTCCAGGATAGTGCTGCACAGGCGGGCGTGCGTCTTAAAATTGAACGTGTAGCAGGTACACAGTTATTTTCAAAAGTGGATGCTCGAGCTTTTGATACGGCTTTTATCGGATGGAATAATGATTCTGCGGATCCTCATACCATGGCTTCACGTCTTATTTTCAATCCAGATAATCGTTTTGAGGCTAGAAATACAGCCTATCCTAGTTGGAAGCATGGGTATTTTGATGCTAAGATGAATCAAAAAGTTGAAGAAGCGTTGTTTCAAAAAAATCCGCAAAAACGAGCGCAACTCTATGCTGATTTACAACGTGAATTAATGCAAAAAGGACCTTATGCGTTTATCTTTCAACAATATAGCGTTGTCGCGATGACGCCTGATGTCAAAAAATGGGTTTGGAATAGTGCACCGCGTATTTTTTATAGTAAAATTGAAAAATAAGTGTGTCTTTTTAGTGTTATCAAAGCTAAAAAGAGCTTAATCATAATTGCATGATGAAAATATTCTCCCATATAAAGCTCTTCAGTTTTTTAGGATGAAACTGTGAGGGATGTTTGTGTAGTAGCAGTATATAATTAAGATCGTTTATAGGGAGCGATGAATATAGAAAGTTATATTGGGGAGGATCTTTGTTTATGGTTATAGATTCTCTGCATCCCGAATATAGACTGATGTATAAGAAAATTATTTTGTAGATGCTTAGTTTGATTAAATGAAATTGATGTCTAATGCTATGCTATTTAAGCAAAATCACAATCACTTTGTGTGAAAAGGTAGAAGAATACAAAAGGAAGAGATAAAATGGGAAAACAAAGAATATTGAAAAAATTTTCTATTTTATTAAGCTCAATCGTTTTTTTTAATGGGGCTGTAACATCGGCATTCAGTGCCTCATCTAAAGATATATTGGTAATGGCATGGAATATTGATTCAATTAGTAGTTTTGATCCAGCGCAAACTGTTGAGGTTGTGACGAGTGAGTTATTGACGAATATTTGCAGCGCGTTAGTGCAATATGATGAGCATGATCCTACAAAAATTCGCCCTGCTATGGCAAAATCTTGGGACGTTTTAGACAATGGCAAAAGAATAGTCTTTCATCTTCGTGATGATTTAAAGTTTAATGATGGAAGGATGGCTACAGCGCAAGATTTGGTATGGTCGATGCGACGGATTATTAAATTAGGATTAAGCTATGCTCAATCTTTAATGGATTATGGGTTTACCAAAAACAATATTGAAACAAATATTCAGGCTCTTGATGATAAGACTTTACAATTAAAATTAGATAAACCCTATCCTATTCAGCTCATATTGACTGTTATTGGACAATCTTATGCTTCTGCTTTGCTTGATCGGAAAACAATTGAAGCACAGAGTATTAACGGTGATATGGGGAATAAATATTTAGCAACACATACAGCTTGTGTTGGACCTTATAAATTGGTGAGCTGGTCTCCAGGAGATAAAGTTGTGTTAGAGGCGACACAACATTATTGGGGCGATGTGCCTAAAATTAAGCAGATTGTTGTGCAGCATGTAGCGGATTCATCAAGTCAAAGACTTCTTTTGGAAAAAGGTGATGTGGATATAGTGCGTGATCTTTCTTCAGAGGATATTTTAGATCTTGAAAAAAAAGGAGGCCCAGTCAAAATTAGTCGTGTTTTGCGTCCGCAGATTATTTACTTATCGTTAAATAATAAGAATGCAATTTTTGCGAATGAAAAGGTCAGATTGGCACTTCGTTATTTGGTTGATTATGAAGGTCTTGGAAAAACTGTTTTGAAAGGGATTGCTATTCCTCGGGCAACTTATATGTCTTTAGGTGTTCCAGGTGCTTTAGATGAAAAAGAAGGTTTGCCTTTTCAGTTGGATTTGAAAAAAGCAAAACAACTGATTACTGAAGCTGGTTATCCTAATGGGTTTAAAGCTAATCTTTTAGTTGGAAGCCTTAGTTATATGTCGTCTGTTGCACAGTCTATTCAAGCCAATGCACGCAAAATTGGTGTTGAGCTTACAATTGAAAAAATGGCACAAAATCAATTGTTGAGCCGTGTACGTGGTGGAAATTATGATACTGCTATTATGGGGTGGGGGAGTGCCGATCCTGATGGACATCCTGCTTCATTAAATCACGTGTTTAACCCTGATCCAACATTTACAAAAAAGCACAATATGTATTTAGCTTGGCGCGCTGGTTATTATGATGAAAATATTAATAACATGGTGATGGATGCTTTGTTTGAGAAAGACCCCAATAAGCGTATCATGCAATATCGTACTTTACAGCATTATGTGCTAGAGCATGGTCCTATGGTTTATTTATTTCAGACATATTATACCGTTGGTATGGGGCCTGATGTCAAAAAATGGATTTGGAACAGTTATAGACTTTATTACAATGAAGCAGAAAAATAAAAAGAAGCATGTTATAGAAAAGGATTGTAGAACATGCTTAATAAGAGATTGTTTTGTTATATAAAAAAGTATTTGCTTTATGTTTTGTCGCTACAGAGGGGATTTTTATAATGGTTTTGCCACTTTCAGAGACTGAAAGAGCTGTATCAGAAAAGCAGAAAAAATTATTTTTATGGGATTTTTTATGCAAAGGATTGAAACTTCTTATTTCAGTTTTTATCACATTGCTTGGGTTGGTGACGATCACTTTTTTTCTTGGTCATCTTCTTCCTCTAGATCCGGTTCTGTCTATTCTTGGTGATAATATCAGTCAGGAAGCTTATGATGCAATGTATTATAAGCTGGGTCTTGATAAGCCGTTGATTGTCCAATATTGGAAGTATCTTCATAATGTATTTTTGTTTGACTTTGGAGATGCTTTAACTTCTGGGCGACCTGTTCTAGCCGATATTATGCGTGTGTTTCCTGCAACATTAGAGCTTGCAACCGTTGCTATTGTTATTGGCACAAGTCTTGGAATTCCATTTGGTGTTTTTGCAGCAATGTATCGCGATTCATTTATTGATTATGTTGTCCGTGTTTTTACACTTGTAAGTTATTCTACTCCAACATTTTGGCTCGGATTAATGGCGTTGTTAATATTTTACGCCAAGCTTGGCTGGGTTGGTGGCCCAGGACGACTTGATTTTCTTTATGAATATTCTTTTGAACCAAAAACAGGATTTTTCCTTTGGGATACTGCAAGCCAAGGACAATGGGAGGCTTTTGGTAATGTTTTTAGTCACGTTATTATGCCTGCTTTGATCTTGGCTTTCGGTGCTATGGCTTATATTAGCCGTATGACTCGTGGGTTTATGATTGAGCAGCTTAATCAGGAATATATCATTACTGCACGTGTAAAGGGATTATCGTGGGCGCGAACCGTTTGGGGGCATGCCTTTCGAAATGCTGCTGTTCAAATTATTACCGTTGTTGCACTTTCTTATGCTTTTTTATTAGAAGGGGCTGTTTTAACGGAGACAGTTTTTGCTTGGCCTGGTTTTGGACATTACTTGACAAATGCTCTTTTAGCCGGAGATATGAATGCAGTTGTAGGATGTACTTTACTTGTAGGATTTATCTTTGTCGCCATTAATTTATTTTCTGATTTGCTTTATCGCATTTTTGATCCAAGGACACGTTGAATATGACAGTAAGTAATCATCATAAATCGCAATCATCATCTTCTTTGGGTAGTTGGTTAAACGATCCTGTTCCAAACTCCATAATTCAAGCGAACATACAAAGAATTTATCACGCACTGGCTAAGTTTTTTCATAACTTTTCGGCTGTATTCGGTCTGCTTATTATTTGTATTATTATCATATGTGCATTTTTTGCTCCTTGGATTGCTACGCATGATTTTCTTAGCAATGATCTGGGGCATCGGTTGCAGCCACCCTCTATGGCGCATTATTTTGGAACAGATGAATTGGGACGGGATATTTTTAGTCGCCTTATTTTTGGTTCCCGTATTACTCTTTATGTTGTTTTTCTTACAACAGTTATTGTAGGTCCAATAGGGCTTATTGTTGGAACTGTATCTGGTTATATGGGCGGATGGGTTGATACTGTGCTCATGCGCATTGTCGATATTTTTCTTGCTTTTCCAGGTTTGATTTTAGCTCTTGCATTTTCAGCCGCATTGGGACCAGGGATTGAAAATGCTTCTATTGCAATTTCAATTGCAGCATGGCCACCAATTGCACGTTTAGCACGTGCTGAGACTTTGACAATACGTTCTTCTGATTATGTTTCTGTAGTTCGCCTGCAAGGGGCCTCTGCTTGGCGAATTATTTTGTTTCATGTTGCGCCCATGTGTATTCCTTCAGTGATTGTACGATTAACTTTGGATATGTCTGGAATTATTTTAACGGCTGCTGGTCTTGGTTTTTTAGGGTTGGGAGCTCAACTTCCAAGTCCTGAATGGGGTGCGATGCTTTCTTCAGGGCGGGAATTTATGATGACAAATTGGTGGTTGGCGGCAATACCAGGCTGTGCAATATTATTTGCAAGTCTTGCTTTCAACCTTTTAGGTGATGGTCTTCGTGATGTATTGGATCCACGCAATGGGTAATAAATTATTAGAAGTAGAAGATTTACGTATTTCTTTTCCTACAACGCGCGGCATTTCAGAAGTTGTGCGTGGTGTTAGTTTTTCTGTTGGAAAAGAAAAAATTGGAATTGTTGGTGAATCCGGATCTGGAAAATCGATGACTGGGCGCGCAATACTAAGGTTGAGTCCAAAAGCAGCCATTGTTAAAGCTAAAAAAATGCGCTTTGAGGATGTTGATTTATTGGCCGCAAGTGAACCTCAGATGCGAAAAATCCGTGGGAAACGTATTTCAATGATTTTACAGGATCCAAAATATTCACTTAATCCATTAATACGGATCGGGGAACAGATTATGGAGGCTTACCGTATTCATTACCGTGTTTCAAAAGCTGAAGCGAGGGAGCGCACCATATCTATGTTAGAATCTGTTCATATTCGTGATCCTGAACATGTGATGCGTCTCTTTCCTCATGAAATATCTGGGGGGATGGGGCAGCGCGTGATGATTGCAATGATGCTCATTCCAAAACCTGATTTAATTATTGCTGATGAGCCAACATCTGCACTTGATATTACGGTCAGACGACAAGTTTTATCTGTATTAGATGAACTTGTGACAAAATCTGGAACGGGACTTATTTTCATTAGTCATGATTTAAATATGATTGCTGATTTTTGTGATCGTATTTTGGTGATGTATGCGGGTCGTGTCTTAGAAGAGTTGCCTGCTTCTGGTTTGTCTCACGCTTGTCATCCTTATACAAAGGCGTTGCTCGCGAGTTTGCCACGGCTTGATAATCCAGTTGATATTTTGGCTGTTCCTGAGCGTGATCCTGATTGGTTGTATAATCCTACGATTGTTAATGGCGTTGAGGAGGTTCCTCATGACAAATTGTGAGAATATTATTGATGTTTCTAATTTATCTGTGACTTTTGGGCACAGGCATAAGGCAGTAACAGTTGTTAAAAATGTTAATTTTCATATTAAGCGTGGTGAAGCTTATGGTTTGATTGGTGAATCCGGATGTGGAAAGTCAACTATTTTGAATACATTGGTGGGGCTTATTCCAGATTATAGTGGAAAATTCCTTTTTGCTGGACAAGAAGTTGAAAAGAAAAGAAGTAAGGATTTTTTACGCTGTATTCAAATGGTTTTTCAAGATCCTTATGCTTCGCTGCATCCAAGAAAAATGGTCCATACGGTTCTTTCTGAATCGCTCAAAATCCATGGAATGGATAATCAAAGAGAGCGGGTGGAGGATGCTTTAGATTCCGTTGGTTTAGATTCTTCATTTCTTTATCGTTATCCTCATGAGTTGTCTGGAGGGCAGCGTCAGCGTATTGCTCTTGCACGTGCTTTAATTATTGAGCCAGAGGTGTTGTTGCTTGATGAGCCAACGTCTGCATTGGATGTGTCGGTACAGGCTGAAATTTTAAACTTGTTGAAATCACTGCGCGTGAGAAAAAAGCTTACTTATTTAATGGTATCCCATGATCTTGCTGTTGTTGCACATATTTGTGAACGTGTTGGAATTATGCATAAAGGGATTATTCTTGAAGAGCTTAGCAATGATGAATTGCGTAATCTACATGCGCAACACGATTATACAAAGGAGTTTTTTGAAGCAAGTATAGAGCCTATTGTCCATAGAGAGCAAAGAGCATGATCAATTTTACAGAAGAGAAAATGCAATTTTATTTGTTTTGAAGTTTCTGGAGATGTTTGGCGGCATTGTTAAGAGGGAAGGGGATAATAGGATTTTTTCAGTATGAATTTTCTGGGCAGTGTTTGAGCTGTAATATTTTAAATCCTATTAGAACTTCCATTTTGAAATATATGAGTGACTTATAACATACATCCCTTTGTTTGATATTATTGCATTATTTTTTACTTATCATTTTATGTTCAAAAGTTTTATTTTGGGATTTTAAGCATTAAATTCGTGAGAAATAACAAAAGATAGTAATGTTGTATTTTCTAGAAAAGCTTCTCATTATTTTACAATATCATTTTGTTTTTGGTTGTTCTCTTTTTTACAGTTTTATTCTTTATAAAAAGAATTTTTTGTAAAAAACATCCAATGGTCAATGACTGTCTTCAAATATTTCGCTGTTCTCTATTTAAAAAAGCGCTTAAAAATAGCTTATAATAAACCAAAAAGGCAGCAATATGCTGCCTTTTTGTTAAATTGAATAGGCTATTTTTACAGTCTTGATTTAAAACTGATAGAGTATTCCTCCTGAAAAGCTTGTACCACTTATACCAGTTTTTTGAAGCTTTTGTTGATAGCTGACATCACCATGAAGGGAGAGGTTAGCGGACAATTATGCACGAATACCAAGCCCACCTTCAACGGAACTTCCCGAGGGGTCACATTTATAATACTTATCAATATGGAATGTCTGATCATCACCAAAGGTTTTGATTAAGTTTACTTTTCCATAGAAAGACATAGGACGGCTGTTTTCAGTGGCAATGGTTTTTGTCAAACGTCCACCAACACGGGATTATCCATTGAGAAGGATTTTGCATCTTAATGGTCAGATTATCAGCATCTTTAATGGTATCAAACATCAAATGTTGATAGGCAAGCTGTGCCTGCGGTTCGAATGTTACGCCTTGGATACCCGTTGCAAATTGTTTGCTAACAGTTGTGGAGATCGCCAACATTTTTGCATTTTTCAATTTTGCGGTTGTACTAATGAGGGCATTGGTGATCTTTCCCTTTAGGAAGACATAGGATAACAGCGTATCAAGATAGAAACTACTTGTCATGTTGTATGGTTCCATAGGTTGTGAGTAACCATTTTTCCACAGTACTCTTATTTGCATCTTGCATATCTTTTGGGGTGAAAGAGAGTTGCCCGTAGGTTCGGACAAGACCCAAATGTGTTGTAGATATTTTTTCCTTCTGCACGACAAGGTTAATAGCTCCTTGTAGAACAGCATAGTGAAGATTAGCACTGCTATAACCATATCTACTAGAAGTACTTTATCCAATGGCGCCTTTACGCTTATAGCAAAAAGTCATGATCCGTCATTGGGGCAAGTTGCTCTGGTTTTAAATGGTGAAGACGGTGTTTTCAAAAGTGGTGGTGCTTTTGTCTTAACTGCAGATGTTTTGGACAATGCCGGCAGTATTGGCTCAAGTGGTGATGGG
>NZ_JBHIRJ010000012.1:0-40671 GCF_042197045.1 Bartonella sp. AA74HLJMH | reverse complement strand
ATAAATACAATTTTTAATATATATCTAAGAGGGTTTTGTAGGTGTTTTGGGGGTTTTAAAAACAGACAAAACCTATCTATAAAATAATTCATAAAACCTATCAAAATACTTATTCTGATGTTTTAAATTCCATGGTGCATTTGTCTTGATTAACAGGTCAATTAACACATCAAATAAACAGCAAATTTCACTATTTTGCTGATCTGACCTCTCTCATGGGCTGTGGATAAACAGCCTTTAAAAAACTTTTTGAAAAAGTTTATCGGCTTTTGAATGACTTTAACTCATTTTGCACTCGATATTTGGTTTGAATCAATTTAATAAACTCCATTTTGATTACTTTTGAAGGGAATTAATCAATAGAATATATTGCCATGGAGTCTATTCTTTATGCTTCAATCTATTAAGTATGATAATGAACATGTCACTTTACGCTCTCTCTTAGAATATTATCGTCAACAAGCAAAATCACCCCGTGAATTGGGAACCATGTTTGAAAACCTTGTCATGGCTTATTTGACAAACGACCCTTTACAAAAGCAAGAATACGAAAAGGTTCAAACCTATTTGGAATGGGCTAAAGAGCATGGAGAAGATGGAACTGATATTGGCATTGATCTGGTCGCTACAATCCGTGATGAAGGAGGCTATGCTGCCATTCAATGTAAATGCTATGATGCCTCTCACATAATTAAAAAAGAAGATATTGATAGTTTTATAGCAGCGTCTGGCAAAAAGATCTTCACCCGTCGTATTCTGGTTGATAGCACTGAAACAGATTGGAGTGACAATGTTGAACTAACTTGTGAGGGGCAAGAGGTTCGTATTCAACGCATAAACCTTTTTGATTTGGAAAGCAGTCAAATCGATTGGGGGGCGTATAAAGAACAAGGACAAGCCGTTCTTAAAGAGCAACCCAAAAAAAAGCTTTTAGATCATCAAAAAGAAGCCCTTGAGAAAGTCTGTGAAGGTTTACAAGAAGCAGACCGTGGCAAGCTTATTATGGCATGTGGAACGGGCAAGACTTTCACCAGTTTGAAGATAGCAGAAACCATAGCGGGTCAAGGCAAGCGCGTATTGTTTCTAGTGCCCTCCCTTGCTCTTATCTCTCAAACAATTCGTGAATGGACAGAAGATACAGAAGTGCCTTTGCGTTCCTTTGCCGTGTGTTCCGATACACAAGTGGGTAAGCGTCGTAAGAATAATAAAAATGATGCTCTTGAATTTGATAGCTCTGATCTTGCCTTGCCTGCTACCACGGATGCAAAAGAACTGGCTAGCAAAGCGGGTAAGGTTTCACATGATCTGATGACCGTGGTCTTTTCCACTTATCATTCAATCCAAGTGATTTCGGATGCACAAAAAGACCATGGTTTACCCGAATTTGATTTGATCATCTGTGATGAAGCGCATAGAACCACTGGGGCTTCATTGGGAACTGAAGACAATGAATCTGAATTTATCAAGGTTCATGATAACAACATCATTCGAGGCAAAAAACGCCTCTATATGACAGCAACGCCCAAGATCTTTACCGATGATGCCAAAAAGAAAGCCAATGAAATCAATGCCGTTCTAGCATCTATGGATGATGAAGAGCTCTATGGAAAAGAGCTTTATACCTATACTTTCTCAAAAGCCGTTCAGAATGAACTTTTAGCACCTTATAAGATTATTGTTTTGGGTGTTAATGAAGAGGAAGTAAGTCAATCCATTCAACATCTGATGACCGATGAAAATTATGAACTTATTCTTGATGATAAAACCAAGATCATAGGTTGTTATCAAGCCCTTGCTAAAATAGATCTAAAAGTTGATCTAAGTGATGACCCCAATCCCATGCGGCGGGCTTTAGCATTTTGTAAAGATATCAAGACTTCTAAACGCATTCGTAAAACCTTCAATTCTGAAGAAATACAAGAAGAATTATTTAATCTTCATCAACTCTATAAAGATACCCCGCCTCTTCACTGTACCTTTGATCATATTGACGGAACACAAAGTGCCAAATCACGCAATAAAGCCCTTGATTGGCTTAAGGAAGATGTGGGGGAAAATACTTGCCGTGTGCTCACCAATGTAAGATGTCTGTCTGAAGGGGTGGATGTACCCGCTCTTGATGCCATTATGTTTTTACACCCGCGTAAAAGTTATGTGGATGTCATACAGGCGGTGGGGCGTATCATGCGCCGTGCAAAGGGCAAGAAAAGAGGCTACATCATTTTACCCGTTGGGATCCCTGCTGGGGCATGCTTTACGCTACAACAAGAGATACAAGGTGGTCTGGCAAGTGATCAATGCTTTGCTTGCTCATGACGAGAATTTTGAAATCACCCTTAACCAGATGATTTTGGGGCAAGATGTTAGTGATTCTTTGGAGATTGTCGCCTTAAAGAGCATGACCGCGGTTGAGGATAAACTTCATATCCATGAAAAATCAGAACATATGGGACTTGAGATTGGAAAAGCCGCTCATGAACCACAAACTATTCATAGTGTAACAGGAAGATTACCTTTTTATAAAGAGTTTCCCAATGCTCTGAAAACCCTTATTGCGAAGAAATTTGCTATTGCGGATTATTGGGAAAATTGGGCGGGTAATGTTGCTGAGATTGCACAAAACCATATCACGCATCTCCAAAACTTGCTTGCTGATGAAACCAGTGAAGCCTTTCATGCTTTTGATGTATTTCATAAAGAATTACAAACCAATTTAAACAGTGAAATCAAACAAGAAGAAGCGATTGAGATGTTAGCGCAACATCTTGTCACGCGTCCTGTGTTTGAAGCTTTGTTTGAAGGCAATGAATTTGTACAAAACAATGCCATTTCGCAAGCCATGGAAAAAATCTTAACAGAACTTGATAAAACCAATATTGAAGAGAAAACGAAAGATCTTGATAAATTTTACAAAAGTGTCACGTTCTGTACAGCAGAGATTACCGAAACTCATGCAAAACAGAATCTTATTATAAACCTTTATGAAAGTTTTTTTGTAGTGTAGCTGCAAGAATTTGTTTAACTCTTTATTTGAAGAAAAAAGAGTAAACTCTATAGGAATCAAAATTCCAAAATATTGCTTATTCTGTTCAACATATTTTCTAGGACGTGGGTTAGGAATATTCTGAAAGTCATTTTCAGAATCAATCACTTCGGGATTATAAGGACTATTTTCTCCCGTTAAAACATAAATCCAATAGCAGATCTTCGAGTTCACAGAAAACTTTTCAATTATTAAGGTAACACATTGATTATCACGGTTAAAACGGTATGTTCCTTCCTCTAAAAATTTATCAGCATCATTGATATTAACTAATTCTGAGGCTGGATCTATTTTATATTTATAAGAAAGAAAGTTAAGGGTATTCATAAAATTAACATAATTACAATGTCTATAGTCTTATCGGGTGGTAGATGTTGCCTAAGTTATCTTAGTGACTATGGGAGTGTAGTGTATCGCAAATATACTGGGTCATTTAGAATCGTTTGGCTGAAAATTAAGGCTATAAAATTTTAATTGCAAAAGCAATACGAACTTTAGAGAACTCTGCAGTGAGAGCTAGTTAGATTTTTAGAATATGGGCTCCCCCTTCCCTGCTTTTAAGTGGAGGAGAAATCAGTGCATTGAACGAAGCATGGCATCACGTAAAATGGCGTTAATCCGCGTTTGATATCCTTTCCCTTGACTTTTAAAGTCACGCTAGTACGTCTGAATCCACACGCACAGTTGTGACAGTTTTCATGGGTTTACAGAATGGATTGAAAACGGTGTCTTTCCAGAACTCATCATTGAGTGACAGAATATCTCTATGATCAATTGCACTATCCGACATTACAGCCAATTTATCAATTTCAACTCTCTGTTCATCTGTCAAAGCCGATAAGTTACCTACCTCGATTTTATAACGAACTTTCTTCTTTATAACGTTTCTTTTCTTTCGAGTTGGCTCTCTGTGCTGAAATAATACGGATTACCTCTATGCCATCTTTATCGTCATGGACAGTATGCACTACGAATAGTAATAAAAAAAAACTCCACAAGCACTAAAGCTTGCTAACCATACTCTCCATTTTCAACACGCTCTTGTTTAGCTATGGAGAATAGATCAGAAAAAACATATGCAGCTATTTCAAAACTTTACACGGTGCTTTCTAAGATTACTTTTTGTTTTAGCTTCATTCCATTCAAATCTCATTTTTATACCTTATATTAACACATTTACTTATATTAACACATTTATAAGGGTATTATATACATCAAGAGTTTTAGATGAACACTTAATTATCCATGTTTTTGTAAAATTAATATAATAATAATTTAAAAATTAGTGATTAATTAACTAAAAATATTAAAAAAATAATAAATTATTCTAAGGCTTTATGCATATAATATGCAAATCGAATAAAACTTACAAGCATGTTGAATAAAATGATATTAATTGGCTATTTGGGAGCTGCTCCTGAAAGCAAAAATGAATTTTGGTGCCGAAACATTCAATTTTCGTATGGCTATCTCTGAGAGCTATGCAGATAAAAATACCAATAAAAAGTAGACAAAACAAAATGGTATTCCGTGGTGCTTTTTAAGCTACATACATTTGGCAAAACTTGTTCTTCAGTACAGAACTGCCCCTTTTTCCGAATGAATGAGAGGAACGGTTTTTTTAATGGTCAACGCTACAAAGGATGCAATCAGCACTTTCAAGAAACCACTAACCAAAAAACCTAATGAACTTATTAAAACTGTCAGCAAAGGGACCTGTGTCATATAAGCCACCCATGGTATTCCAAAAGAATAGACTATCCCAATGCCACCCACAGTATTTATCACAAATAATATTATAAAATTTAACCGGTGCCAAAATAATTCTACCATAAAGCCAATAAAAAATGCAGCAAATGGAAAACTAATCAGATAACCACTCGTAACTCCTGAAAAAACACTAATTCCACCACGACCACTAGGCAATAGAGGTAACCCAATCGCAATAAGAACAAGGAAAAGAAGTGATGCTAAAGCTCCCCTTTTCGCTCCAAGTATAGAGCCTGCTAACATCGGAGCCATAGACTGAGCTGTAATAGGGACACCCAGCAAAAAAGGAAGATAAATAGGAGGAAAAAGACTCAAAACAGCGTAAATAGCGGCAAATAAAGCAATATAAACTAAATCTTTTGTATTCACTGAATTATTCCTTCACTAGGGAAAAGCTTTCGTTATTGTTGTATAATTAATAAAAAGTATCAGATTTATAAAAGTACACTTTAAATGCCTTAGATATAGAGAAAAATACTATAATAATTTATTTTAATAACATCACTTATATGAATCATATTAGATTCTACAATGTTTAATTACATCATAAATTACTATATTTAAATTCAATAATAGTGATATATGAATATTATATAATAACAAAATAATACATTTATTTTAGTTATTATGCTTTGAATGAATGAGAGGAACAGATCTTTTAATCGCGAGTGCAATAAAGGATGCAATCAACACTTTTAAACAATCGCCTATCAAAAAAACTGATGAAGCCATTAAAACCTTCAGTAAAGAAACTTTGGTCATATACGCTGTCCATGGAACACCAAAAGAATAAACTATCCCAATGCCACCAAAAGTATTTATTATAAATAATGTTATAAAATTTAACCGCTGCCAAAACAACTCTACCATTAAACCAATAAAAAATGCGGCAAATGGAAAACCTATTAAATAACCACTTGCAATTCCTGAAAAGACACTGATTCCACCACGTCCACCAGGCAACAGAGGTAATCCAATCGCAACAAGAACAAGAAAAAGGAGTGACGCTAAAGCACCCCTTTTTGCCCCAAGAATAGACCCTGCTAGCATCGGTCCCATCGATTGAGCTGTAATAGGTACCCCTAGAAGAAAAGGAAGATAAATAGAAGGGAAAAGGCCCAAAATAGCATAAACAGCGGCAAATAAGGCAATATAAACTAAATCTTTTGTATTCATTTGATTCTTCTTTCACTATAAAAAACTTTGATTATTATGAGATGCTGTATCAATGGTATCAGCATCATAAGAACGCGCTTCCAATGCTTCAGCCACTTCTGACGCCATTCTTATAGTCCGTATAATTAAAGGTATCGCAAGAGCGACAATGTTAGTGTTAAGTCCCCGTGCTTGCTGTGCTTCATGTACCTCATTAAACTTTTCACTCAAAAGAGGAATAAACCTGATCGCCATAGAGATAACCATACTCACTTTTGATGGATTTATACCAAAAGAACGAAAGGGCTGGAGGCCTGCTTCAATTGCATCCACCATATCTGAAACTTTTGTTGTGAATGAAATAAGTGACGATAAAGAAAAGAGGATAACAAGACGTAATATGACCTCAACCCCCGTAAGCCAACCACTAAAAATAGTTTGAAATACAAATAGAAGAACTAAAAGCAATCCCATCGATTTAAATTGCTTTATCGCAGTTTTGAAAGGGACCTTGGCGACTCTATAGAATAAGATGACCAACAACAAAAATAACCCAAGAAGCGCTATGGAAGAAACCATTATTATAAAAGTTCCACACGCCGTAAGAAATAATAACTTAACTCCAGGACTTAACCTATGAATAAACGTACCCCTTGGAATATATAAACCGATCATGACATTCTTCTTATATACTCCTTGATAGCAACAAAAGGTACATCATCAATTGCTATCTCCCCCTTATCAAAAACCAGCACTCTATCAAACTTTTTCAAAAACTCCAAATCATGCGATACAACTATTGCCGTTTGTGGTAATTCTTCTATCACTTGCGTAACGCGATGCTTATTTCGCAAATCAAGTAATGTCGTCGGCTCATCAAAAATAATGTAGTCTGGTTTCATTGCAACTACACCGGAAATAGCAACGAGTTGTTTTTGCCCACCACTTAATAAATGGACAGCGTGATTTCTGAAATCTTGAAGTTCATAGCGTTGTAAAATTTCATCTACACGCTCCTTAATTTCATCTTTATTAAGCTTTAAATTTTTGAGACCAAAGGATAAATCCTCTTCAACTAATGGTAAAACAATCTGATTATCGGGATTCTGAAATACAAATCCAACTTTACGCTTTACTGCTTTTGCATCGCGCTTGGTATCAAGCCCATCAACGCTTACAAAACCGTGAGATGGTAATTGGAGTCCATTAATAAGACGAACAAATGTACTTTTTCCAGAACCATTCGCACCTATAACAGCAATTCGTTTTTCGGTAAGCTGTACAGTAATATTTCTTAAAACACACAAATCACCAAAAACTTGTGTTACCTCATCAAATTTTATAGTCCCCAAGATTTATTCCAATCAATCCCTTTTATTAGCTCTTCTTTCTCTATCGTTTCAGTTTATAACCTAAAAGTAATAACAAGCACCATAGAGGAATAATAATGACTGCCAAACTCATATCAGGCATCTGTACAGGAATATATGCTTCAAGGAAAGGCACGCTTATTCCTATCATATCAAAAAGTCGAGTCATCAATCCATTTTTCCCAAAACCACTGACAAACATAATGCCAAATAATAAAGCAAGAAAGCAGAGGCAAAGATAGTTAGCGTAAGGATATAAACCAAACGCATAAATAAAATCGCCCTTTCTGTTCTTATGGGCATTGCGAAATTTCAAATGAACAATAACAATAATAGCCCAAGTAATCACTGCTGCTGCAGTTGCAAGAGCCATGATCCGCATGAAACTATTATCAGGAACAAGAGCATTAACAACGACAATCAACGCCGTACATAATGAAGAAAAAAGGATAGCAATATAAGGAATACGAGCAGCACTCAGTTTACTAAAAATATGTGGTGCATTTTTTTGTACAGCTAAACTATAAAGCATACGGCCATTAGAATAAATGCCACTATTGTAAACAGAAATAGCAGCCATAATCACCACAAAATTCAAAATATGACCAGCAGCAGGAATTCCTATAGTCTCGAAAATTGTGACAAAAGGACTACCATTTTTTCCAATCATATTCCAAGGGCTGATTATCATAATAATGCTGATAGAACCAATATAAAAAATTATAATCCTCCACATAACTTGACGAATAGCCGCTGGAATTGTTTTTTGTGGATTAGATGCCTCTCCAGCAGCAATACCAATAAGCTCCGTTCCTCCAAAAGAAAACATTACTACAGAAGTTGCTAAAACAACCCCTACTGCTCCATAAGGGAAAAAACCGCCATGGTCCCAAAGATAATGAATATTCGCTTGATTTTCCCCTAGTCCAGTGACAATGAGAAAAATTCCAAAAATAATCATACCAATAACAGCAGCCACTTTGATCAAAGCGCAAGCAAATTCAAATTCTCCATAAAAACGAACATTAAACAAATTAACAAATGTAACAAATAAAAGAACAATGAAAGATGTCTTCCAATGATCAATCAAAATCCAATGATCAAGGTAAAACCCTATCACTGTAAGTTCAGCCATGCTCACAAGAATATAAAGAAACCAATAATTCCAACCTGTTATGAAACCAGCTAATCTCCCCCAATATTTATAAGCAAAAAAACTAAATGCTCCTGAAGACGGTTCTTCTACTGACATTTCACCAAGCATTCGCATAATGAAATACATAATAAGCCCGCCTACAAGATAAGATAAAATAACTGAGGGACCAGCTAATTGAATTGCCTCGGTTGACCCATAAAAAAGTCCTGTCCCAATAACCCCACCCAAAGCAATCATTTGAATATGGCGATTTTGAAGGCTACGCTTCAATTCCTCGTGCTTTTTTTCAGACATCATGCCTCACTACTTTTGTTGAACTTAACCTCAACTTTTATTGAAAAATTAGGCACCTCTTTCAAAAAACACAAAACAAACGTAAACTTATTTTCTTATCATAATGCAACTCCTTATTTTTTTGTGCATTATACGTATGTCCCGTTGAAGTTTTAAGAAAAAATATGCTCCACCCTTTATTTAAATTAATGTCCTTCATTTTCGTTACACTAACCATTATAGCATTGGTCATTGATAACGCACACTCTGTAATCACATCACATTGGACAACAACCCCCTTTAATAAAATTTTAACAAGCCTTCTGCAAACAGATATCTATCACCTTAATCAATCTCTATGCAAGGTAATGCCTGATTTTCTGTCCTCAATTTGCATTACTCTCACTTATTTACCCGCATGGTCTATCTTTGGTGCTTTAGCAATAGTATTTTGTATCTTAAATTACGAAAAACAAAAGCCTTTTCACAAAATATCATATACATATAACGAAGAGTACATTTGATCTTTAAAAAAACTTCTAGAGCCCTCTGTACTATAACATAATCGATGTCGCTTAAAACCCCTCACTCTATTAAAACAACTGAAGATCACTTGATCATCAGAAAAAATTAAAACGCTTCATTATAAATATAGGCGCTCACTTATGATTTCTATAGATAACGATAACATCACTTTATTTGTATCAATTTAAAAAAAATTAGCGAATAAATCTACCTCCCATCTATAAGAAAACTCTGTACAGAAAAAACTTAAAATATTGCAGTTCATATATTTTTCTATAGCTGCTTATTTAATACTCTACAAAAACTTTTCTTAATTTTCGTACTAGAAACCCCACATAAAAAAACGTCTTCTAATATCAGCTCTCCTTATAAGATTGGAACTTATTAAAATTAATGAAGAAGCTTATAAAAATTATTCTACAAGTCTAACAAAATGCGTGAAATAAAGACTTATCTGTAAATAATTGCAATTGTGATAAAAAATATTTCGCACCTTCTCCCTATTGAGAAAATGGTAAGATAACAGCTTCAGTAACACTCTAGTTCTTTTAAATCTGAAAATCGTCTCGCTAAAATATCAACTTTTTTAGATATCTCATCCAAACTTTTCCATTGATTAGTTACCTCTCGAGAAAGTTCCTCAATGAATTTTTCTTGGTAAGCTAGCTTCATTTCTAATTCTATCAGCCGATCTTCATCCGACATGATTTTTACTCCCTCTAAAATAAAAAACGTGATTAATTTTATTAATCCTCCTCCCTTTTTCTTCCCATAAAAATGAGAAGTAACTTCTCAACTAATTCTAATCATCTATTTGCACATTATAAAAGGTTTATGATGATCTTTATTTTCCCAATCACTCTATGCAACAAATTTCTTTCTTAAGAATCAGAAAATGTTTTTATCTTTACTAAGTTATCTTGACACCATTTTTCATCCTAAAGATCTACATTCCCAGCTTCTTAATTTAAGTGCTATCGTAAATTGAAAAGCATTTTATAGCATTAAGGTCAAAGAATACTTTCCTCTGACTTTTACATAATTCTCCTTCAAATTATTATCATATGTATAAATTATTGAAAAAATGCATTCTTGCTTTTATACGTACTTTTAGCTATTACCCTCAAATTAGTTTTGTCTCATTGACTTACAAACCTATGCCGCATTAGCTCAGTTGGTAGAGCACATCATTCGTAATGATGGGGTCGCTGGTTCGAATCCGGCATGCGGCACCATTTTATTTCTTAAACATATTGAAATATATATTTTTTTAATTATCTGTTTGAAGACCACCTTCTAGGGTTTATACAATTTTATCTAATCTGTTGTTATTTGCTCCGTATTTTTCTCTGGAGTAAATGCTAAAATCTCTTTCTTTCTCCACCTCACTGCTCTCGCTAGCTTATATGGCTCCGGCCCCCTCTGAAGCACCCAATTGCGAATCGTTGTTGTGGATATACTAAAAAGCTGTGCACACTCACGTATTGTTACATATCTATTGCCATCATCAAATATCATCTCATTGCCTTTTTATTTTTTATGTTATGTGAATGGGCTGGGATGCTAGGAGGAGAGAGCTTCCTATATTGTCAAGCAGCTTTTTGTCAAAATCTTTTGTGTCTCTTGTGCTATTGCCTCTAAAAAGATTTCAATAGCTTGATTGATTTGTTTAAGAGGCTGCTGGAAACGTAGCCAATACAACACCAGACAAAGATGATACCATTGGACCCGAACGCCCTACCAAATGCTTCATATGAAAAAGAAAATATATGAAACCGAACTAATTGTTCAAATTTATTACAGTACAATATTCTTAAAAAAACTATCAAATATCATTGGTCTATATATTGAATATGCTCCACTAATATATTGTTTCAGTTGGAAACAGACTGTAAGAGAGGAGAAATATCCGTTATGTTTTTTATGTAACAGTTTATTTAAAATCCTTCATAAAGGTATTTTTTAATGAAATTAAGCAATTAGGGGAAAAAACAAAGAATAATTAAATTAACTATAGATTTTTTTATTAAATATGTATAACACGTTATGTATATGTTTTATTGATTCTAAGATACTTTTTAGATATATAATGTTAAATTATAATGTTTTTTTGTTTTTATAAAAAAATTCTGTGGTGCAATTTATGACTTTTGAAATTACTTAAAAATCAACACCTAATTATTTCATTAATTATTATGTCTCTTATTTTTTGTTAAAAATGCTTTTTGTTATTGGAATTATTGAAGTTTTTTCAAGTAAAGTTCTTCTAAATCATTCTGGATCAACTGTAAGAATTTATGAGTGAAATCTATCTGATTATAAATGGAATTATTATAAAGTTATTGTCTTTAGATGGAGATCAATTGCTGCAAAATGAATAGTATTTAGCATAATCTTTATTCAAAAAAATGATATAGATCTTAAAATAATCCACTATGGATGTTTTGAATTTATTATGCCCTTTCGCTGTTCTGTTCTTAAAAATGAGTAGATGTAAGTTTTTAATTCATATCCTGCTTTGTGTAGTTTTTTATAGGTAAAAATAATGCGAAAAATATCAAAAGAAGGGCTTGTATTGATTAAGCAATTGGAAGGCTTGCGTTTATCAGCTTATGAAGATTCTGGTGGTGTCTGGACAATTGGTTATGGACATACAAGTGCTGCTGGTGCCCCAAGCGTTCACAAAGATATGCAAATTACGGAAAAAGAAGCTGAAAAAATCCTTTGTCAGGACTTGAGGGAGTATGAAGCTGTTGTTGAAAAAGCCGTTACCGTTCCTTTAAACGATGAACAATTCGCGGCATTAGTATCATTTTGCTATAATGTAGGAATCACAGCATTTCGCAGTTCTACACTTTTAAAAAAGCTTAATAAAGGTGAATATGAAGCGATACCAACCGAATTGCAAAAATGGACAAGAGTGGGAGGAAAACGTATCCAAGGTCTTGTCAATCGCCGAGCAACCGAAGCAGGATTGTGGGCAAAAGGAGCTCATGTTGCCCCCAATTATCATGTAGTAGAACCAGAAGGCGTAACAGGTATTTGCAAAGTAGAAGCTCTTGCACCAATCATAGGTTCTTTTTCAGGGCTTGGAGGTCTTTTTGCAGGAAATGGTCCTGTTCAATGGGTTCTAGCAGGCATTATGGTTTTAGCCGCTTGTACGGCTATGATATACATTGCTAAACGTTTTCAGGAACACCGTCTATGATTTTATGGATAAAAAAATATCTGACAATGACGTCAGCGCTCATAGCAGCTTTTCTTATAGCTTTAGTCAAAGCCTTTTTTCTTGGGAAAAAAGTTGAGAAGCAAAAGCAAACAAAAGAAGATTTCAAGATAGCGACAACACGGCTTGAGGTAGAAAATGAAATTAATAAGAAAAGTGATGCTGATGTGCGCACTAAGCTTTCTAGCTGGTTGCGCGACGAATGAACGAACTTCTTGTATTGGATGGCTGCCAATTTATTTGAATCGACAAGATATCAATGTCATTAGTCCAAATTTGGCGAGAGATATTTTAAAACATAACGAACAAGGTGAACGTTTATGTGGTTGGAGAGATAAACGGAAAATAAAGTGATAAAAATATAATTCCTCTGAAACATCAATCAATGAAAAGATTTGAAAGAGGTGGATACATTCAGATTAAAAGTAAAAGCACTTAAAGGATTAAAACACTCTGGTGGTCGATTAGATTTAATTAGAGTAACTGAGGTGTCTGAATTGAAACTAAAGGATTCAACAGATTATGTTTGTGTAAAATGATTGAGTCTATTGATGTATTCTAAGGGCATCTTTGTTATCCTATCAAAAGAAGATGAGAAAAGATTTTATGGATTGCACTACTATCGTCGTTCAAAGAACTGATCATACACAAAGGCTCTGTTTTCAACAAAAATAACATCTAGGAGCTGGCATGCTTGAAGAAAAGAAATCTACGGAGCTATATAATGAATAATGGTAAGGCTTTTATGTGATTTGTAAATGACGTTGCTTCAGCTTCCTAATTATAATAATGATGTACGATAAGGCAAATACTTTCGCACTGTATCTGCTTTTTCATGCTAAAGCGGCGGGAAAACATTGTGAATGATCTTGGCTGTTAATTTTTCTATAGGTAAATTCCCTATGTGGGAAATGACATGCAACTCCAGTCGAGAAAACCAGCAACCATTTTTGCTTTTATTTTTTAACTTAGCTTTTTTACTTTCAAAAGTCGCCTAGCAATTTCTTGAAAAATATTGCTTTACTATTTTAAGATAATTTTTTTCTGAAATAAAATCCTTCTTTTAAAATATTACGGTAATATCTTGCAAACTCATGTACTGCTTTTAGAGAAAGTTTGTAATAAGACCATGCCTTTCACGGCTTTTATTGTGATGTGTATAACGGAAAAATTAAGAGTGCGTATTATCTTTTCGAACATTCAACTACAATCTTATTTCATCACAATATTTATCTTGAGAAGATACTTTTACAAAGATACTGATAATCTATAAATCGCTCTCCCCTAATTCACCTTCTCGCTCATCCTTCCATGCATTGCCTGTCCACCTTTTAAACCACCTTAAATTTTTGATATAAAATTTTTTCTTTAATTTTTATTTTTTATTGAATCATAAAAATGATATGTCTCAATCTCACCTCTATGCATCTTTATACGCTCTGATTCTTGTTTCTAAAGCCCAGATTGCCTACATATCGTACTGTTTTTATATTTAATGTATATTTTTAGATTTATTCCTAACTTGTTAGAAAAGTTGCTATATTTTGATAGAAATATCTTCTATCAGTTCACTTTATTCAAAAGATTCTGAAAGGATTCTCAAAAAGTCTGTAAAGTTAAAGACTATTTAATACGTATTGTTTCTTTTTTAGAAATCAAAATTGGTGATGCCCCATTCCTTACCAGCAATTGTGTTATTTGCAGAGCAATCTGTATAAGATGGTGTATAAAGTTAACTAAAGTTTTTTGAATTTCTAGCATATTGTTTAAAGACAAAAAACTCCCTCTTATTATGCAAGCAGCTTAGACATCGGCTGATAATCCTCCCGCTTATAAAAATCCTTTCTTTAATAACCTTCAAAACCACAATTAAAGTGGTGAAAGATAAAACAAGATTTTTAGGCGATCATAACGCACAATAAAATCAGACCAGTCTAAATGTTCAATGCTAACACCTGCTAAACAGTGGAAAATAAGTTTTAGCACGCATTCAAATTGGAAGGGCTTAAGCCCCCCGCGTGCTACGATGGTTTTCTACTCTCATCGTACGATTTACATTCCCTCTAAAACTTAATCGCTGTAAATATAAAAATCTTGAAGCCCGTTCTAAATCCGTGAGAGTTTCTGGATCTTGCTGTATTAAACGTTGAAATTCCTCACAACTGCTCATCTGAAATGCTAAATTTTTCATAAAAGGACGATAGTGGCGTTGTAACATCCCTAAAAAGTTTACGACATAACCTGAGAGATTATTGCTGATTTCAGGAGATAGAATCAATTTCTGTTCAAAGAAAATATCACTCATACCAACAAAAAGGTTTAGTCTACATGCCATGAGGAATGTCCTCAAATAATTTTGATATTTTTTTGATCAAATTTCTTTTGTTACCAATATCAGCAGCAACTGGTGTGGAATTAACAGAATGATAATTTTTTATCTTAAAATGTATCCATCATTTTTTACATTCTTTCATCTATCTTAGCCTTCTTTTCACAGCTTCAAATGATAAAAAGTAACTGCAATGTTAAGTCGTTTTGCATCGAACAAATTTCTCGCAAACTATCCCTATTGGCTAGATGACAATCCATCCTCTATTTAAAGAGAGAAAAACTTTTCTTTTTTATTCAGCGATAAAGTAAATATTATCCAATTACTTACGAGTAGAAATTCGATCAAATGGAAACTGTAATTCTTTCTACTCTGAGTAATCTTGTACCTATTTATATAGGTTTAGGAAAGCGTGCTGTTATGAATATTCATAAAAATGCTTCAAAAATTGATATCAGCAAAACCTCTGTTTAAAAAAGGAAAAGATGTTCTCTTACTTGCTACTGAAGAAACTGTTCAGATTTGTCTTGATGTTGCTAAAGAGATTCAAAAAACATGAAGTTATCCCAACGCTTACAAGTGTGCCAACAATTCAACTTTGAGATAATAGATCAGTGCTAGAGTTATGCCAATCTCACCAATCTGTTGTTGTCTATGAAGAGCATAGTATCAAAGGAGAAGCTTGGAGATGCAATTGTTAAATCGCTTATGGAACAAAACATTCTATGCCAATTTGTATCATTAGGCCCCCCACCATCCCCATCTGCAATAAAAACGAACTTGATATTTTAACAAGTTATAAAATCAATCGAGAACGCATAAATAGTGTTAGAAATGACATACTATACAAAAAATATTCAACTGCTTCCTAATATGCTCGTCAGTTCAAAAACATCATAAATCATTGAGAATACAAGAAAATAAGAAAGAAAAGCACATTAATTCACGCAGTTTTGCTCTCAGTAAACGAGCTTTTTTAAAGATAGTACGGATATTTTTTCATTGCTTAAAAATGTACTCCATAAAAACAATATCATATCCATATAATATATTATCCAATGAACTTAATATAAATAATATATAGATTATAGAAATATTATTTATTAGATACATTTTTTATTATAATTATAGATTAAAATAAATACATATTGACATTTTTAATAATATTATTTATATACTATAATTAATATTATTTATATTAAAATAAAACTAAATGGATTTTATAAATTTACGTTTTATGCCAATATGGAAAAAGAAGTAATTAACATATTATATTTTAATGTTTTTTATATATAGGAGGGAAAAATGCTCACAGCATTATTTATATCTATTTTTTCTATATCAACAGTTGTTTTACCTTTAATATCAGCGCTTGTTCCTTTTTATCCGTAGAATGAGCTTTTAATAAAGTAAATAAAATATGTATGCAATGTTATTATTGTTTTTTTTCGTGTTTATTATTATTAATACTTAATATTATTGTAGTTACTGAGTATTTTCTGTGATTTTATAGAGGAGCTTATTGATCTTTTCTATTTAACTTTAACTGTCAACATATTTTTTAAAATATATAATTATGCTCCTCTATAAAAAGACTTTCTTTTTCTGAAAGAAGTATAACATATTGCTTTTATTGCTTAAAAACATCTATATTTACTAAACTCTTGCGTGTAATATCTTTGATTGTCTGAGTACCAGTCAGTGTCATAGCTACCCGCATTTCATTGGCAAAAAGATCAAGGAGATGCATAACACCTTTCTTACCTGCTGCTGCAAGCGCATAAACAAAAGCACGGCCAATCATAACAGCATCCGCACCTTGTGCTATCATGCGTACAACATCAAGACCAGAACGAACACCTGAGTCCACTAAAATAGTCAAATAATCCTTTACAGCATCCGCAATTGCAGGCAACGCTCGTGTTGTTGATAATACACCATCAAGCTGACGTCCGCCGTGATTAGAAACAACAATACCATCCGCACCAAATTTTACTGCTTCTCGTGCATCTTCTGGATCAAGAATACCTTTCAAAATCATTTTTCCTTTCCAAAAATCGCGAATCCATTGTAAATCATGCCAACCAATTGATGGATCAAAATTTGCACCAAGCCAACCAACGTAATCATCCAATGCAATTTTCTTTTTGAGATAAGCAGAGACATTTCCAAGATCATGAGGGCGCCCCATAACACCAACGTTCCAAGCCCAATATGGATGAGTCAAAGCTTGTAAAAAACGACGTAAACCAGCATAAGGACCAGACATTCCCGAATGCGCATCACGATAACGTGCACCAGGAATTGGCATATCAACTGTAAAAACCAACGTGCGTACACCAGCCAACCAAGCCCGTTCTAGTGCATCACGCATGAAACCGCGATCTTTGAGAACATAAAGTTGAAACCAAAATGCACCTCCAACCGCTTCTTGCACTTCCGCAATAGGACAAACTGAAACAGAGGATAGAGTAAAAGGAATCCCTTTTGCCGCTGCGGCACGCGCTGCTTTTACCTCTCCACGACGTGCATACATGCCCGTTAGCCCAACAGGCGCAAGTACAATCGGTAAATCAAGTGTCTGATCAAAAAGCTTGATTGAAAGATCAACTTCACCAACTTGCCTTAGAATCCTTTGACGCAATGCAAGTGCTTGAAGATCTGTACAATTACGTCGCATCGTTTCTTCAGCATAAGCCCCTCCATCAATATAGTGAAAAAGAAAGGGAGGAAGACGACGCTTTGCTGCCTTACGATAATCAAGTGTTGAAGAAATAATCATTGATGGCACCATTGTTCCTAAATGAAAAGAGGAAACATCCTAAAACGCATAAAAGCGAATCCATGTACCTACCTATTCGCTATTCTCCCAAAGCACTCTATTGAATAGATAGAAGCAACAGAGACTGCAACTTTCTAAAAAAACTAATTGATAAAAACAACGTCTTTATTGCTCTTATCCAAATTTAAAATCTCACAGTATGAAGTATCATTAATAACGTATCTACTCATATATTCTTCATGTGCAATTAAAATGTTATACTCTCTTTAAAGCAATCCCTCTTCGAAAGCGATTACTCCGTAGCTTAATTAGTTATAATTTAAAGTCGCTTCTCCCTCCAAAGATCCTTACATTATCAGTTATTAAGAATATAGAGTGTCATTAAGTATAAATCATAATCTCCTCCAAAAGATGAAAAAATCCTTTATTAATACTGGAAATAAAGCTGTCGCATACATGCAAAAATCTTCTTATATCAATATTCAAAACTGAGATCTGTTACTTATTCATGAAAGTTTATAAAAATATATAGTGCCTAATTCACATAAAGCATAAAAACTTTTAATGTTCATACCAATAGAAACCTTCATATTTAATTGAATAATTTTCTAGCAATATTATATCTTGAGGCTATAAATGAGTTACTAAAATTAGAACAATGTTTATTGAAAATAATTGTTACTAAACTAGAGTGAAAACTTATTTATTAACTCTTAAGGATAATTTTTATACGGAATAAAATATACTGGTTATTACACTCTAGAAAAATTGAGTCAATTGCAGCATCCAATCTCGCATATTTACTTTGAAAAGTGAGTAGCTACTGTTATATTGAATTTTATTAACCTATTGATTTATTATAATAAATATGAATAATATATTGAATATAGTAAAATTCTTTCATTGTAAATTTTGTCATGATGAAATAATCAAAACTATTCTTTTGCACATCATAAATGGAGTTCGTATAGATAGAACCTCTTGAAAAAAGAAGTAAAAATGCCTCTCATACCCTCTCAAATGCAAGAGATGAGATAACCTTGGAAATTAAAAATAGAATGCATGACGCCAGTTTTGCGAAGCACAAAATTTTCTTTTATCTAAAATACGCTTTCTGCATACATGTTATCAAAATTCGTGGTTCCCAACTCATTTAAAATGCTTGGACAACTTTAAACCCTGTGCTTGATAATGTGATCCAACATCATGTCCATAAAGGGTTGATGGTCGATTAAGCATATGCTCATAGACCAAACGGCCAATAATTTGGCCATGCTCTAAGATAAAAGGAACTTCATGGCTCCGCACTTCTAAAACCGCTCTTGCTCCTTTTCCACCCGCCTCCTTATGCCCAAATCCTGGATCAAAAAAGCCTGCATAATGCACCCTAAACTCGCCAACTAAAGGATCAAAAGGTGTCATTTCTGCGGCATAAAGCGGAGGCACATGAACAGACTCTCGTGAAACTAAAATGTAAAATTCATCAGGATCAAGAACCAACTCCCTTTGACCACGATCAAAAAGAGGTTCCCAAAAATCTAAAACGTGGGCAACGGCACGTTTATCAATATCAATAACACTTGTATGATGTTTACCACGATAACCTATAAGCCCGTTTTTGTCTCCCTTTAAATTAATGGAAAGACCAATACCACCAACACTAATATTAGGAAAATCATCCGATATCAGTGTTTCTTGCCTTTGCAAAGTATGCAACTCTATTTCATTTAAATAACTTTGCCCTTTTCTAAACCGAAGCTGTGATAAATGTGAGCCTGTATGCACCAAAATTGGAAATGTGCGTGGACTAATTTCCAAATAAAGTGGACCATGATAACCAGCACAAATTTTATCAAACTCCTGAGCATTATCCGTAATGACACGTGTAAAAATATCTAATCGTCCTGTAGAACTTTTGGGATTGGCAACAGCAGATAAGAATTCTGGTAAAGCTAAACTTTCTAAAAGAGGAACAATATAAACACACCCCGTTTCCAAAACGGCTCCACCTCGTAAATCAAACTCATGCAACTTTAACCGTTCAAGCTTATCCAAAACTTTTGTATCAGGTCCCGGCATAAAAGAAGCACGTATACGATAAGCTTTCTCCCCTAAACGAAGATCAAGACTTGCTGGTTGTATTTGAGATCTATCAAATGGATACTGAGCCTTGAGAAAGTTATTCTCAATCAAAGCTTGTATATCACTATCTGCTAAAATACCGCTTATACGCGCCATATATATTGCCTTCCCTTTTTACATTGTTTCTTTTTTGACCTAGATGATAAACTGGTGCAAGCTATTTTAAAGTGATAAAAACTATTTTTATGTTTTTTCCAACCGACTTGTTAACATAAAATAAAATAGGAGGTATTGTAAAAATAATACCTCTCATGCTCTCTTATTCTTGAATGTCTCGCAAATGATGTTATCATAATTTTCTATAGAACCCTTAAGATTCCTGTTAGAATTTATTATGATTATACGCCATCTTAGCGAAAATATTATTAATCAAATCGCCGCCGGTGAAGTTATTGAACGACCAGCAAATGTTGTCAAAGAACTTGTTGAAAACGCTATTGATGCTGGTGCAACACGCATTGAAATTATTACAGCAAATGGTGGAAAAAATTTTATAAAGGTGAGTGATAATGGTTATGGAATTCCTGCAGATCAATTAACTTTAGCAGTTTCTCGCCATTGTACCTCAAAGATTACCGATGACGTACACAATATCTGCTTCCTTGGATTTAGAGGAGAAGCCCTCCCCTCTATTGGTTCTGTTGCTAAACTTAAACTCATTTCACGAACAAAAGATGCTGAGAGCGCTGCTGAAATTTCCGTTACTGCAGGAAAAATTGTAGGACCCAAACCAGCTGCTGCGAATCTTGGAACAATTGTTGAAGTTCGTGATCTTTTCTTTGTCACACCAGCACGATTAAAATTTATGAAAACTGATCGGGCTGAAACAAATGCTATTAGCGATATGATTAAGCGAATTGCTATCGCATTTCCACATATCCGCTTTTCTCTTTCAGGACTAGACAGAACATCTATGGAATTGTCTGCTACAGAAAATAATATTCAAGGACAATTACAACGTATTACGCAGATTATGGGAAAAGAATTCGCCCCTAATAGCATTGCGCTGAATGCTGAACGCGAAGCGGTGCGCTTAACAGGTTTTGCCTGTTTGCCATCTTTCAACCGAAATAACAGCCTTCATCAATTTGCTTATGTTAATGGACGTCCCGTGCGTGATAAATTTCTATGGGGCGCTATCCGAGGCGCTTATGCTGATGTCATGACACGAGATCGTTATCCTGTCGCTATTCTTTTTATTGACCTCCCACCTGCTGAGGTAGATGTTAATGTTCACCCAGCCAAAGCTGATGTACGATTCCGTGATCCAGGATTAATTCGTGGTTTGATTGTTGGAGCTATTCGTGAAGCATTGCAGCAATCTGGTATTCGTCCTACTTCAACCCGTTCTGAAGCAATGCTTGCTGCATTTCAAACACAACAATCATTAGCACAACAACCATTAGGCAGTTTTAAGAACACGCACCAGTTCTCTTCTTACAGTTCACAACCTCATCATTTTACCAGTGCTTCAATGGTCCAAAAACCATTGGATAGTACTCACTCTTTTGATTTAAAAGAAGATGCCGCTCCTATTATGGAGGGCTTAAATACACCAAGTGGGGATGCATACATTCCAAGCACGACATCTTCATCAGAAGAGTTATCTTATCCATTAGGAGCGGCCAGAGCACAAATCCATAAAAACTATATTATCGCCCAAACACAAGATAGTTTGATCATTGTCGATCAGCATGCAGCTCACGAACGATTGGTTTATGAAGCACTCAAAAATGCACTTTATTCCAAACCACTTCCTTCACAGTTATTACTTATTCCTGAAATTGTAGAACTCTCTGAAGAGGATGCAACATGCCTTTTAACGCATAAAGATGCTTTGCAAAAATTTGGATTAGGAATAGAACCATTTGGACCAGGAGCAATTGTTGTGCGTGAAACACCTTCCATGTTAGGAGAAATCAATGTCCAAGCCCTTATTAAAGATCTCGCAGATGAGGCTGCTGAGTATGATACAACAAATAATTTAAAAGCAATGCTTGATTATGTTGCAGCAACGATGGCCTGTCACGGCTCAATACGGTCAGGGCGCCTTTTACGCCCCGAAGAAATGAACACACTATTACGACAAATGGAGGCAATACCTAATACAAGTACATGTAATCATGGACGCCCTACTTATATTGAACTCAAATTAGCAGATATAGAACGGCTTTTTGGCAGAAAATAAGCCCTTCTTCATTTTTACAAGAAAAATATTTTAAAATTAACTCTCGACTTTATAATATATTTTATGGCACTTTTCTTGAATCTCTTGTATCAAGTAAAAAGGAGTTATAATGTTTCCCAATGGTGAACGCGAAGCAAAAATTTATTATTCTAATAACGGATATGACATTATAGAATATGGTACCTATACCATTTGTGCTGTTAGCGGACAAAAAATCCCTATAGATGATTTAAAATATTGGAATCATCACCGCCAAGAAGCATATGCTAGTTGTGAAATCTCCTATCAGCGCGAACTTGAGTGCAACCCATATCTCAAGCAATTGTTAAAAACAAAAGAAAAATAACCCCTCAAAAGCTATAAATTTAGCCTTTGCCTTTTAGACAAGAAAATTCAAGGGAACGTTTTCTAAAGCGGGTTATGACCTCTTCAAGGACCATACGACAGAAGTCTTTTTGAACAAAATCGACATTCACATCAAAGATAATAAGATTTTTCAAATCTTTTTGCATGTGAATTGTCTGTATACGGGTATAATCTTTAGCTGTTGTTGCGAGCCATAAATTGTGCATTTTAGCCTTTTGTATAAGGCTTTTTAAATTTTTATCTGTAAAAAAATAGTGGTCTGGATATATGTAAGTTTGCACCACATGACCAGACAATTCTTTAATAGATTTAAAAAATTTATCTGGATTGCCAATACCAGCAAATGCCAAAAATGATTTTCCTGAAACCTCATCAGAGGCACTGGCTTTAAGATGAGCACGATATAAAGGCTTTCCAGTACGCGAAACAAGAAAAGCGACATTATCAGGCGCATCGGAGTGACCAATCAATAAAACACTATCCATAAAAGAAAACTGCGTTTTTAATGGTACGCGCAAAGGTCCTGCTGGAAAGACAGCTCCATTACCAAAACCGCGCATCGCATCAACAACGAGTAACGCATAATCCATATAAAGACGGCGACTTTGAAATCCGTCATCCATTAAAATAAGATTACATCCCTCTTGTTTAAGCCGTTGTGCCGCTGCATAACGATTAGGTGATACAGCTACAAAAGCATGCCGTGCAAGTAAAAGTGCCTCATCTCCAACACTATATGGAGTATCATATTTTTCATTTACAAGATGTACCCCTTTAACTGATCCACCATAACCACGAGATATAATACCAGGTACGAAACCAAGTTCTTTAGCCACTTTTGTAAAAGCAATAACAACCGGCGTTTTACCCGCACCACCACATGTAAAATTTCCAATACACAAAACTGGCAGATCAATCACGGGAGGCTGTCTTGTCATAAAACGACTTGAAAAATAACCATACCCCCATGAAACTGGAGCTAACACAAAACGCAAAAAGCTTTTATTTTTCCACCAAAAACGAGGGGCGCTAATATGCATATCTACCCTGACGCTGACGTAACCCTGTTTGTATTACAAGGGGTTGTAAAAATGGATCTAAAATCTTTAATGTGCGCTCAAATGCACCTGCCATATCTGTCGCCACTTCATGAGCCTTATCAACCATTTCTTGCCGCAATGTTTCATTTGTTAAAAGCTTATACACCTGAATAGCAAGCTGTTTTGTATCTTGAACCATATATGCTGCATCATGCGTTAGAAATTGTTTGAACATCTCTTGAAAATTTGAAACATGAGGCCCTGTCAAAATAGCGGAACCAAGCAAAGCCAATTCCAATGGATTGTGCCCACCATTTCCACATAACGATTTACCAACGAAAGAAACTTTCGATAAGCGAAGAAAAAGTCCCATTTCTCCAATGGTATCTCCCCATAAAATATCGGTATTCATGTTTGGAACAGCATCTCTACTCCTACGAATAAAACTTAACCCCTTATTATCGCATTTTCTGATAAGATCTTCTGAACGTTCTGGATGACGAGGCACAATAATTGTTAATAAATCTGGCAAATAATTTTTAACAATTTTATGGACCTCAAAAGCAATCTCCTCTTCCCCTTCATGCGTTGAAACAGCTGCCCAAACTGGGCGATTGCCGATAGCATTACGATAACGTGCAAGCAATTCTTGATTTTCAACCAGAAAAACATCAGCCTTGAGATTACCAGAAAATGTAACAGATTTTACGCCAAGTGTATGGTAATAAGCTACATCTCTTTCATTTTGACCAATCGCCAAATCAATATCCTTAAAAATATGTTTGGCAAGAACACGTCGTTTTTGCCAAGCTTTAAAAGAACGTTCAGACATATGGGCATTAACCAAAATCTGCGGAATACGCATTTTTGCAAGTTCTTTAATACGAAGAGGCCAAATTTCTGATTCACAAATTAAGACGAGATCAGGCTTCCAATGACGAATAAAACGGCGCACTGCAAAATCTAAATCCAAAGGAGCATATTGATGAATCAACCTATTACCAAAATATTTTTTCACAAGAGTAGAAGATGTCACCGTCCCAGTTGTCAATAATACATTGATTTCCAATGATAAAATATAATTTATAAGTGGAACAAGTGCAAGTGTTTCTCCAACACTTGCTGCATGCAACCAAACTAACGAACCTTGGGGGCGTATATGAGAACTTTTACCTAAACGCTCTTTTTTGCGACACCACTCTTCTTTTCCACGAATAGCACGAAAGAACAAATAAAAAGGAATAACAGGACATAAGCAAAAACCAATCATTCGATAGCTTAAAAGAGCCGTATGTGCCTTTAATTCTACCATTTAAAATCACCTCATCCAGCTATTTTAAGATATCTATATACTTATTTTGTTTAAAAATTCATCAACACTATTGGTTGCATCCATATTTTTTAATATCATCCATATCTTAAATAAAAAAAGCTTAATCCATGAGAAAATTCAATACATATACACATTATTTAAATCTCTTTTAATTAAATTTTGTAACTTATATCGATTTTATCACTTCATTCTGCACCCTATAAAAAATCTTATTCAAAAATAACAAAACTACATTTCAGTCGATTATAATTTTTAAAATATAAATGATAAACCTATGACATAGATTGTATCAATTTTTTCAACTCACTGAATAAATACTTCTTATGATTTTAATGAGACTTTGAATTTTGCACGTTGGTATTTTAGAGAAAAAGCTTATTTTTACATATGTTAGGTATTGTCAATTTTTCAAAAAATAACCCATATAGACATTACAACCGAATATAAGTACAACAAATAAAATGTGTTTAAAAGAAAGCTCAATCTCTATTATTTCATTTCAATAAAATGAATATGTCAAACTAACCTTAAAAAACTTTTGAATAGTATAGAGTTCTCATTTTAAATTGTGATATAATCTCTTAAAGGTAATCCAGAAAAATCTAATCTTGTTTAATAGAGAATTTCTTAAAAGTCTTAAAGCAATTTAAATAAGAGTTTTCAAAATTTTAAATCCTCTCTTTTCAGGAGGTCGCAATGATATATTATTCCTTTTAAGATTGTATATAATCAACACAAAATGATTAACTTATAGATTGTAGTTTTAAATGAGTACTCAAGAAATCCTTATGAGGTAAGTTAACTTCATAAATCTATTCAGTTTCTCTAAGTTTCTAATTTTGGTAAAGTTTCTAACGACTTTCATGGTTTCTAAGCTTATAGTAATAACTCGTTGAAAAAATTCCAATAGATAAGTAACGAGTGCTAATAATCTCAACAGAGTAGTAATTGCTATCATTAATAATGCTACTCTTTTTATTAATCTTAACGCATTAGTGTCTCATACCCCATTCAAAAGCAGAGTGACTATTCACAATATAATCATAAACTTCGAGTGATAGCTGTCATGATAATATTGCTGTTGTAAATAGGTTGATAGAAACTGTCTTGCATTTTTATTAAGCGTAAAGATGGTGGTGCAATAATGGATTTTTTACCTTGCACGATTAGAAGGAATGGGAGTGATATCGACTGATCAAAACTACAGTGGACCACGGCGTTCGCGGCCTTTTGACCGGCATCGTAGCGGATTTGTTTTAGCGGAGGGCGCAGGTCTGTTTGTTATTGAAAAATTATCTAACGTATTGGCGCGGCAGCGTGAGCCGTTGGCCTATTTATTGGGTTACGGCGGTGCACTTTGCGCACAGCATATTGTAGCGCCGCATAAAGATGATCTCGAAATGCAACTGTCGATGGAGCGGGCCATCGAACATGCGGATGTTGACCGTACCGCTATTGATTTTGTGAATGCACATGGGACATCGACAGTACAAAATGATCAGCACGAAGCCAGTGCAATCAGAACGGTTTTTGGCGCGCACAACCCGGCGATTGTGGCGACAAAATCTTGGCACGGGCATCTGATTGCTGCTGCCGGTGCGATGGAAATTTTGGGTGTACTGGTTTCTTTTCGGAACAATGTTTTGCCCAAAATTTTGAATTGTGATGAAATCGATCCTCAATTGCCCGCTGGTATTGCGCTTGTGAGGGAGCATCAGTACCGACCGCTTAAATACGCATTGAAAAACTCATTTGGTATGGGCGGTGGCGCAAGCAGCTTGGTTTTAGGGAAGCCACAATATCTGTAAGGGGCACCTCATGCTAACAATATATTCCTTATTAGAAAGAAACTGGCAAGTGATTTGTCATCACAGTCATTATTCGGCAGAGGATGTCAGCATGATGACAAAAGGGTGTGCAGATACAGTAGTTAGATATTGTCGTGATCGCCCGCAAGGGGAGCAAAATAAGCTGTTTGTTTTTGTGATTAGAAATAATTTCGAAGGCATGATTAGCTATTTTGTTGCGTCTGTGCTAAAATTGAAAGCTTGGATCGTCAGTATTCATGATTTAGACATTGTTGATATACTGGTTGATGCTGATTGCATTGCGGCTGTTGTAATGAGCCATGAAGTCAGGGATATTAATATCATCAGTCACCGGATTAATATCGCGTTTGATCACTGTCTTTCAACTGTAAACAAAAATCTGGCTGATTTTACAGCATATCCGTGCGCGCATTTCTATTTTTGTACCTCCGGAACAACCAGTAAACCCAAGTTGATTCAATATCATGAAAATATTCTGATTGAGAATGCCATCGCGGTGAGCCAATCTCTTGGACTAAGTAATGAAGATTGCTCATTGTGTTATTTCCCAGTGCAGTATATGTATGGTCTCTCTACTATGCTATGTGCCTTCTTATCGGATAGCAAACTGGTATTTGAAAAATTTCAAATAAGTAATATTGGTGAACTCGTTTCGCACTATAGCATTACCAACTTGCCTTTAATCGGTGACTGGATGCTGGTAGTAAGCGACATTTTTACCAAAAGCCGAATCCATGTGCAAAATATCTTGAATGCATCCGACCGTTTGCTCACCGTACAAGCATCGGGTATCCTCTCATCATGTACGACGTTATGGAATAACTTCGGTCAGACCGAATCCGGACCGCGCTTGTTTCATAATAAGATCTGTTCGCTACACGATAATGAAAGAACCAGTAAATATGGCGTTGTAGCACCGGGTAAGGCTTTTGTGAGTGATATAAAAATTGATTTGCGCCCCATTGATCGGACGGATGCTTCTGATTCAATGCGCCGTATGTTTTATAAAACGCCTTTCGCGTGTGATGGTTATGTTGATAGTTCCTTGCAATTAAAGCCGCGTGATGAATGGTTTGATTCCGGCGACCTGTTTGTTAAAGATGAATCCGAATGCTATTACTGGATAGCCAGAGCCGTTAATGAATTTAAACACAATGGTAAGTTTATCCCAGTTCAACTGATCTCAAATGACATTATTAAGTATGCCGGATGTTTAAGGCATTACTTTTCAAAAGCACAGAACGGCGATCTTTATCTCAACCTTGATATGTCGGCAAATAGTGAGCAGGTTAAAGTCGTTACTAAACTATTGACTGATAAATGGTATCAGTATGCATTTAAAGTAAATATCAGAAAAATTGCCACGACAAATACAGGGAAAATAAAATGTACCGTGTAGATAAAGCTCATGGTATGAGCAGAGTGTATGTTAATCGCCGTGCAAACAATTATCTGTGCATTGTGAGCCATTCTTTTTATACCTATTTTTTAGCTATTGATAGGCTTCATCGTTATTTGCCTGTATCGACGAGACGTACATCGAGAATGATATTGCACCGTGAAATGGCGAAGGTACTTTTTATCGATATATTTAAACGGATTTTGCCAGATGTAAAGATGTCACACAGTTCTGTGAGCCATGGACGGAGTAAAAGTATTATGTTGCTTAATAATGATCCGCGGATTCAGTCTGTCGTGGTTGATATCGAATTTATTGAGAAAAAAAACTACCGAGGCCATTTATGCTAGATTACTGTGAAAAATGCGCGGACTTTCCAGCAGGGCAGGTGCTGGATAATCGGCTATGCACCACAATATTTAGCTGTATGGAGAGCTTGTATAAGGCATTATGCGCCATCTCGGCGTGTACTTTTGATATAAATGATTACTTTTTAGTTGAACATGACAGGACGCGATGTGTTTTTCGGTACGTTGGGAATACATTTGTGTTTAAAGGGATGACGTTTATTTGTAACTGCTATTATCTTTGTCAATCTGTGATAACAGTTGTTTTGCTGGATGCATGTTTGCAATCAATTATTTTAGATGACCTCTTATATGAGGACGTAACCGTTTCTATACCCAGTTAGTTTTTAACGAGTTTATGGCAATGCCATAACTAGCTTCATTTAGAGGAATATGTGATGAATGATTTACTGGTAAATATCACCCCTGAGCACTATGAAAGATATGCTACTGAAGGTACATCACCGTGGAATGCGTATTTGATGGAAAGAATTCTGGAAGAAGCATCTGGTGTTACTTCTGCGAAGAAAAAATTCTCGATATTGGCATGGGAACTGGCCACATGCTTTTCAAGCTTTACCGCTCCCAAAAACTCACAGACTATTTCTTTTACGGGGTTGATATTGATCCCCGTATGGTTCAGTTTTGTGTTAAAAAATGTACCGAGTTAAAATACCAGCATGCATTCAACATCATTGAAGCCAGCGTCAGCAATTTACCGTTTCCCGATAACTCCTTTTCAATGATTTATGCCCGTTCCGTAATTCATCACTGGGCTGAACCTAAAAAAGGATTACAGGAGTTGTGCCGTGTTTTAGATCGCGGCGGTCGTATTATTATCCATGAACCCCTAGCTGATGCAGAAGAAACAGCACTGGGTGTTTTTAACCAATCACGTCGTGAATGCGGTGTGGCAGCTATGTCCACAGAAGAAAAATTTACATTAGCCGGTATCACCGATTTTTTATATGGCTGCGATCTTAGTGAGATGAGCTGGACAGTGAGACGTGGAGAAGGTCTAGCAGCTCTGGGCTGTGAAATTTTCATTAAAAAGGTCTGAGTTATCATGGATTATTTCTGTGCTGAAATGTATGCAAAAATGCAACCACGTATAACGGCAATAACTGGCTGCCATGCACTCGATTACATTGCTTTTCGCGATTCGGTTAGGATAAGTACACGCGTTTATTCGACCACTGGTGATAGTGGTTCTTTGACTCAACTGGACTCTGCGGCTGAACACTTACCCATGCTGCTTGGTGCTACAAGCGGCACCACCGGAGCGATGAAAATGGTCAGCGTTCGTCTAAAATCCAGTAAGGAAGCGGTCAGCTCATCAGAGCATAATTTAATTCGTAACCTGCGCGCGCGGCAATTTTTTTCCCCAGGAGATGTTGTTGGCAACCTGTTTACGATTAATCTGTTTTCATCTTTACACTACTTGGCGTGTGAAATTGTAAAACATTGCCGTGCACATGTCGTGCCGGTTGGCGATATTGCCCTGCTGCTGAAGAGTCATTTCGAGTTTCTGACTGAAATACGGCTCTCGGTACTGTTTGGCGTGCCCAGCACCATCGTTCAGTTCGTTGAAGCTATGCTCAGCCTTGGGGTTCCACTGGCAATTAAAAAAGTGGTCTTTACCGGTGAATCGATGCTGGGTGTGCATGAAAACTATCTGCGCGAGATGCTGGGCGCCGATCTGCGGATAATTGGTTTATATGGTTTGCCGGAGTGCGGTTTCATTGGTATGTCCTCCGAAGGGCGGCTTAATCGGTACCTGCTCTTCAGCGATGATTTCTTCTTTGAATATGAAGATAAGAGAGGGCTGCTAGTAACATCGCTGGATCCCGATGTCTCGCGCAAACTTATCAGATATTCCGTGGGCGATATGGGCACATTATCCGTTGAAAATGGTGACCTCTATTTTGAAGGTATTAAACGCAATGCTGTTGATTTTAATTTCATGGGAAATTTGATTAGCCATGAAAAAATATTCAAAATTATTAATCGAAGATTGCCCGATGTGATTGTTCAAATTGTATTGTCTTTATCCGCGGATAGACAAGAGATTATGGATATTAAAATCTGCTGCGAAGTATTTCACAACCTTGATTTGTCCGAACTAACTGAGGAAATCTATCATTTGCCGGATATTTATGAAGCCTATATGAAAAAGCGCGGGCGTATTAATCTCACCCTCGTCGAATATAGCGATTTTCTTTTCTCATCCAGAGGGAAATGCCTGCTAGTTTATGACGCAAGGGAGTCCTGTAATGCAACTTGATAATTTGTGTAATGAAATTGTATCAGGGAATTCGCATACGATAAATGTCAACATCAGGTTTTATAGCGTGTCACCGGAGCAGCAGGAGTAAATCATGTCAGATGATGTTATTGATAATTATGATTTAGATAATAACGTATTGTTTATTCGTGGATGTAATTTGATTGATATTGCCGATGAAAACCTTTATTTGCAGAACGCATGGTTTGCACTGACCGGCAACCTTCTTAATGAAGAACAGATGGATCGGCTGATTCAGAATGCTAGCGCCGAACTGCAAAGACGAACCCTACAGCCAAACTGCAGGCGATGCATCAACTGATCAATGCATTGCCATCTTTGAGTTTAACGCAGCGCTTTATGATGTTATTATCGCAAGTTGAGGTTTCGGCGGCTCAGGGTAAGGTCATGGCTCCCGTAAGCGACGGTGGTTGTCTTAAAATTATCTTGCTGATGCCGTGGATTATTGCATTGGCGCGCTCTTCCCAACAGTTTTCCGATTTGCCGGAGATCGAAAATTGCAATACCTTTGAGCGTGCTTTTTGGTTAGCATTAACTAGCAAGGAAGCTTCTTCCGACTGGGATATTGATATGCTTTGCCGGTGCATGTCTCTACTGCTGGGCGGGTTTGGTATTGTGACACCCACAACCACCACGATAAGATTTATTGCCAGTACCAAGAGCGACGTCATTTCTGCACTAATCGGTGAGTTTTGTGCCACTGGCCCCGGCGCGTATATGGGAGCCTGCAAATATGCTATCATGCGACTTTCTAGTGTCCTCCATGAGATTGAAGCCGGGAATCTTGAGGCCGGCGGTAACGCATTATTGCAAAGACAAACCCTGGCTAGGGTTTGGTCACCCGATTATGCAACGGGATGTCCGAGTTGATTTCTTTTTTTCACGCTTTCAGATGCCTATGCGCCCCTTCAGTTCGCTTGCGCGATCTATTTCGGACAATACAGGACTGCAACCCAATGTCGATTTTCTAATTGCAAGCATCATGAGCAAACATCGGGCTTCTCCTGAGCTGGGATTGTTGGCTTTTTTCGTTTGTCGTATGCCGATACTTCTCGCGCACTATCAAGCGCGGTTTAGTGCTCATTCCTTCGATTTATCATCAAAGGATTTAAGAAAAAAATATAAAAAAGTCCCCCAATTATGGCTATAAAGCATCGCACCGAGCCAAATTTCTTGAGTATATGTCAGAGTATCACCTTAACCGCACCGATGCGTGCTTGCGGACAAATCGATATTTCTCAATGGAATTTAGCCCATAACTATTTGAAACAGGGCTTGTTACTCGAAGCCTTGCATCAGTTTTCAGTTCGATTCGCCACCGTGGTGGCTAAAAACTCGGATCTCACTTATCGCTATCTCCCTGTTATGGTTGAACAGTTTTTCTCTACCACCCATTTTGATAGCGATCGGTTATGCGTTGAAGAACATATTGAACGCATTAATGAGACCTACCGTATTCACTGTAAGGCCAGCCCATACGGCAATGGCAGGGCCGTTATTGCGCAGCCAATCATCATGGTCAGTAAGGTCTGCTTCCTTAGCTCGTGTTCTGAGAAAGCCGCTCTTCCATTACTAGGCGATTTATGTAAGATTTCCTCCGTAACCGGAGATTCTTGTACTTTTTCCTTTAATGCGCATCACCCGCTTTTTGAGGAACATTTCCCCTCCCGCGCCGTATGTCCTGGTTCACTATTGATTGAGATGGTTCTGGCTTTGTCCACGCAGGGTAGGGCGAAAAATATCGCATCTGTTGCGCTGAAAAAAGTAAAGTTCATTGAAGCAGTTTATCCGGGAGATACCTATCAGTTGACCATTAAACAGGATACAGAGTGTGAACCGGGTGGCGTTTTTTATATTCATACGGAAACTAAAAAACGAAGCACTTGCGGTAAGTTTTCTATCAAATATAAAAAGGAGGATGCGCCATGTTTAACATAATAATCTCTTTTATTCCGTGGAGTATTTACTCCTGGGTTATCAATGGAAACGTTCTAACTCTGGTCGAACGCTCTCTCATCTTAACTGTGCTTTTATCATTCATTCTGTTGATGATGTGTTGCGTAATGAGTTTGGAAAAAGCTTGGGGTCACGAGGAGTCTCCATTCTCGACCCTTTCACTGGAACAGGTACCTTTATCACAAAGCTTTTACAATCTAAACTGATCAAACCAGAGGACATGGAATATAAATTCCGTCATGATATCCATGCCAACGAGATTGTCTTTCTCGCCTATTACATAGCAGCCATTAACATTGAATCGACTTATCATAGTCTTATGAAAGGTGAGTATATTCCTTTTAAGCATATTGGTTTGGCTGATACGTTTCGAATGCTTGAAAAGAAAGATTTGTTACAAGAATTATTTAAAGAAAACAGTGAATATTTGGAACTCCAGAAAAATCTAAATATCAAAGTTATCTTTGGCAATCCTCCTTATTCAGTGGGACAAAAAAATGCCAATGACAGTGCGAAGAATACTCCTTATCCTATTTTAGATAAACGAATCAGTGAGACTTATGCTTCTCAATCTAAATCAATGAATACGCGAAATTTTTATGACAGTTATATTCGTGCTATACGCTGGGCTAGTGACCGTATTGATAATGCTGGGGTAATCGGCTTTGTTTCTGGCTCTGGTTACGTAGAAAAATCGACAATGAACAGTTTACGAAAATCTTTAGCCAAAGAATTTACGAGCATTTATGTACTTAATTTACGAGTGGATCTTCGCAAGAATATGTTAAGCAATGGAGTTGCTCAAGAAGGTGAAAATATTTTCGGCAATGGTAGTATGACGGGTATTGCGGTAACGCTATTTATCAAAAATCCCAATGCTTCTGGAGATTGTAAAATTTACTATCATGATATTGGAGATAATCTTTCTACCGAAAAAAAACTTAAGAGGCTTCAATATTTTGGTAGTATTGGTGGTATTACATGTGAAAACGGTTGGAAAGTAATTACTCCGGATGAACATGGGGATTGGATAAATCAACGTGATAACAGTTTTGAAACATTTCTAGCCTTGGGTGTTAAGAAAGGGCATGACAAAAAACTGTTTGAAACGTTTTCTCGTGGTATTATGACAAGTCGTGATCTTTGGGCATACAATTCAAGTCGTGCAATTTTAGCGAAAAATATGAGTAACATGATTGCCTTCTATAACAGTGAAGCAGAACGTTTTAATAATGCTTATGCGCACACTGACAGTAAATCACGTACAAAGGCTGTAGATAATTTTGTTAATTCAGATACAAGCAAGATAAGTTGGAGTTTGAATATAAAAAACAATTAGCAAGAGGTAATATTTTAAAATTTGAAGAAGATGGTTTTGTTCAAAGTTTATATCGTCCTTTTACACGACAGTGGCTTTATTATAATCGCATTTTTAATGAAGCAATTTATCAAATGCCTCGTATCTTTCCTGTAGAAAAAATGATCAAAAATACAGTGATACAAGTTTCTGCTATAGGAGCAAGAAGTGGATTTTCTGTTATTATGACTAGAGATCTACCTGATTTTCATGCAATAGATACGGGGCAATGCTTTCCACGCTATATTTACGAAGACACTACGGTCTCAAAAGATAGAAACAAGAAACAAACTCATTTATTTACCAATTCTATAGAAAAAAGCATCAATGCTGGTTTACAGAAGCGTGATGCCATTACGGATGAAGGGCTAACATATTTTAAAGCTGCTTATCCTAATGAGACCATAACAAAAGATGATCTATTCTATTACGTTTACGGTCTACTTCATTCGGAAGATTACCGTACTCGTTATGCTGATAACCTCTCTAAAGAATTGCCTCGTATCCCTTGCGTAAAGAGTGCTAATGATTTTTGGAAGTTTGTAACAGCAGGGCGTAAACTGGGTCATTTGCATGTAAACTATGAAGATGTAGAGCCTTATCCAGTCACATTTAAAAAGGGTAATCCAAAACAAACAGAGATCTCTAATTCTGAGAAACTCTATTACGTTACAGAAATGAAATTCGCAAAAGTAGGTAAAGAGAAAGATAAATAAACAGTTATATATAACAGCAATATCACAATAACAGATATCCCTCTTGAAACTTATGAGTATATCGTCAATGGCAAACCTGCTCTTGAATGGGTTATGGGGCGTCAATGCGTAAAGACTGATAAAAAGAGTGGTATTGTGAATGATGCCAATCACTATGCTGTTGAAACCATTGGCAACCCTGCCTACCCTCTAGAGTTATTTCAGAGGGTTATTACCATAAGTTTAGAGACAATGAAAATCGTTAAGAACCTACCAAAACTAGAAATTAGAGAAACTGAATAACTTATAATGCATGCTCACATGATGAGTATAATAAACTCACAAGGGGTATAAGGTCTTATACCTATAGGTTATTATATCCCTTTTATAAATTGCTTACATATAATCTTTAAAAGGAGTGTTTATATGCGTTATTCTAAAAAGAAGAAACTTGCACTATTAAATACTCTTATTTTGATTGCTTTAAGACTTTTAAGAAATCCCATCTTAAAGTGAATACGCTTCTTTTACATTGCCTTTAAGATGTTATATCGTAATCTAAAATGATAGCTTTATTGTTATCAAAAGCTTTGTTTAAAGAGGGTTATGTATATTCATTTTCTTATATTACTTATAGGTTTTGAAGGTTTCTTAAACCCTCAAAACCCTTACAAAACATACATCATTAGTTGAATTTATAGGTTGTATTATTGATATAGGTTGTTTTTTGAAAAATTGATAAAAAATAATATATTGAAATATAATGACTTTTATTTTTTATTGAAAAATATGTAAAGGGGGGGGTAAAAGGAACCCTCAAAATACTCAAAACTCATAACCATAATGGTCTTGATAGTACTTCTTATGAATTACAAGCTATCTTTTGAAAGGCTTTAAAGGATCACATACTTTATCATAAAGCACATTTTAATCACTCACTAAAATAATCTATTTTGTCAGTTCAATTTACTGACACATAACTGACAAGTTTTAATCAATTCACATCATGGTTATCTTTAAAGGTTGTACTCTTGATATGAGTTATGTTTTTAAAACACTAACCTATTGAAATATAATGTTTTAATTTTTTTATCATTAAAAAAATAATATAGGGTCTAAAAAGAACTGACAACACTGACACGGTCTATTAAAAGGTATTTTGCTCATCTCTATAATGATCAGTTTCTATTGAGATGTTTTCATAAATCGCAATTATCCTATTTATCAACTAGTTGTATAACATCATCTAAGGTATAGGTTTTCATGAATCTTCCCCTGCATACTCTTTAATTCTTTTGCAGAGAAATTCATAAAAATTACTTGCGTAATATTCGGAATCTTCAGATGTATACTTGAGATAGAGTGGGCATTCACCATCCCGAAACTGCGTATAATCAAAATAAAAGGTTTCACCAAAATCAGTTGTGCAGATAACAAGTTGTTTGGGGTCCGTAAAGCCATCTCTTCTATCGAGCAAATTTCGGTAAACAATATCACCAGCAGGAATACCTGCACAGATTTCATAAATACTGAATATTTCTTCACCTCCAATTTCTCCTCCTCCATAATTTTTTAAAAAATTCTTATAGGAAGAGGTAAATTGTAAACCAAGAGTGTTCTCAGCTGTTTTAATCCGTACATCATCAGGGGCATTATCTTGAGTACCAAAATTAATAACATGCCTATACATATCAACATATTGTGCAACATCTGATAAAGTATAACTTTTCATAAATTTTTCTCCATAAGTCACAGCGTGTTTTTACTCATAATGAGTGTTCCTAATGATCAATCTTTTTCTACTATAGCCAATGGAATTGAGATGAGATTGATAAAATCATAAGAGATATGTTCTTGACGGAGCTCTTTTCTCATCTGTCTCTGTACAATCATCTCGCATTTACAATATATGATGGAATTAAAGGAGGTGATCATTAAAGTTTAGAGAGCGCCTTTTAGGGATATTATTTCAATATTTGCAATAATTACTCTTTCTTTTTTCCTACTTAGGAATTTTTTTTGAAATCCAACAAATAACTTTTCTGATAAAATTTGTCTTTGGATTCATAGGAGCAACCAAACTCCTGCCTTGATAAAATGAGTAGAGAACCTCAACGAGAGGACTATCTTGTTCTTGTGTCACAGGATGTAACATAATAGGTCTAAAATCGACTCCAATAGGTGCTCTTCCTGATACCATTCTTTCCACATTTGTACCCGTTACTATCTGTCCTTCTTCTTTCCAAGAAGAAACTGTTTCGGGCTCAAACAGTTCATCTTCCTGATAAACTTTTTGACTTTTAAATTCCACCGGCTCAGCTGCCCCCATACTTTTTTTCTTTATCCATTTCATGATTCATAATCCCCTCGATTTTTTCAAAATAATCAATTTATTCTTTGTTCTAAATAGACTTAAATAAACTCTCCTTCCAAGAGCGAGGTTATTCCTCGCTAGAAAGCTCTGAGTGATCATCAAGCTTTTTTGCCACCTGTTTAATTAAAGCGTAGCTCAGTTGTTTGGTTTTTGCTACTTCTTTGGCTAAAGCTAATGCACGTTCAAGGTGGGTTTTGTTGATGCTTTCGTCAAAGCCTAGGTGATCACCTGCCGTAAAGCTTTGCTGATAAGATTGTAAGGTCTCAATATTGCCCAATAAGGCAAGAGCGCCAAGATGAAGCAAAGCATAATCCGTATCATCTGCTTTAGACGTGGCGCCTTTTTCCCAAGGAGCAGTGCCATAATCAGAGCGAAGTCTTTTAGAAAGGTCAATGTCTGTTACCGCCCATTTTAGCGCGTCATCAAGTGCTTGCTTTAAGCGATCCGCAGTAACTTCTGGTTCAAAGATTTCTAAACCCTTTGCTTCAAAATTAAGCTGTAAATCTGGAATATCTTCCGTGTAGGTAGGATCAATGAATTTACAAGCGGTGGAAAGAATGCCCGTGCTAATCATAAAGGCGCTATCAAATTGTGGGTAATCTTTGGCAATTTCGTCGTTATAAAGAATGTCTACTTCACGATCAGCCAATTGATAGCTTGCCATATGGTCATTCTCATTGATTTTCTCGGTTGACCAGCCTAGGCTTTTTAAAAGTGCATGAGCACTTTCCATGGTGAGACGATCATCAGTGTCATCCACTTCCTCTGCCACTTCAACAGAAGTTGTTTTAGAAGCAACAGATGCTGTTTGGGAATCAAGGGACAAAATCGGAGCATTTTTTGGAAAACCCGCTCGATAACCCCGTGCAAGAGTAAGAGCGTTGTCAATCGTATATTTCGTGATACCTTCCACAAAGCCTAAAGAGTTTCCCTTTCTAAAATTCTCTTTATAAAATTTGAGCTTTTCAACATCCCCAATAAGAATAAGCGCAATAAAATGGCGTATTATAAGATCATATTCACTATTTGTTGGCAAAGCCGCATAATCATAGATGATTTGGTTGGTGTTTTGGTTATCAGCCCATTCAAGAATATCCGCACTGATCTGTTTCAGCTTATCTTCATCCAATTCAGTACTAGAAACTGTATACACATCTTCTGATTCTTTAAGAACTGTATATTGGGGAGTATCGATGAAAATAGATCGATAAGCTGTAGAAAAACCAAGTGTTGAAAGAGAAACCTTGAAGGTAACAAATGGTGTCTCTCCTTTTTTATCAAGGTCGTACACTATATTAATGATACGATCTTTCTTTATAAAATAAGCATTGCAATTGTAATTTTTATCACGATAGACTGTCCAGTCTATCCTTTTTAAGTCTTCAGAAACTGTATTAAGAAAAGACAAACCTTGTAAACTAAGACGATCATCTATGGCTTTTCGCTCATTAAGGATTTTCAGATGTCTTTCAGCAAATTCAACAGCGTGATTAACATACCCCTCCAGTTCTTCATCAAGATTTTGCAAATGCTCAGGAATCTTATCCTCTGCGATAGAATCTTGATAGGATTTTAGGACATCAATTTGACCTGTCAATGCTAAACAAGCCAAATGCCAAATCACAGCTGGATAATAGCTATATTTTTGGATAAGCGTTTTGCTTTCTATTGATGCTTGTAAATCTTGGGCACGTGCCCACTGTATCACCCGCTCAGAGATTTTTGTCAACTCTTGCTCATTCAATATCTCTACACAAATATCAATTCCTTTATCAACCCCACGAAAATTCTCTCCTCCAATTGTATTAAAAGATCGATAAATATCCGTAGGTCGTACAAGATTACGTTGTCCACAAAAATGAATATACAAGCAAGCCAAAGAAATCTCTTCATTAGATATTTCAGCTTCGAGATGAATATTGTACTGATCATAGAGATGTACAAAGCCAAAATCTAACTTAATAAAACGATCCGGCAAAACCAACCACATTTTCCCAAGCTCTGTAGCAAACCACCCTTGAATTTTAAAAATGCGAGTTGCTGCTGTAAGACTCATCGACCACTGTTTAGGTTTTTTACACGCTAAAGTGTCATCTAACTCCCCGTTTTTATAAGCTTGCGCAAAAAGAATGAGGCGCTCAATCCACCCTATTGTTTTGTAATCTGCAAATTCTGGTACATGTAATTGGGGTGTAAACTTAGAACTTTTTAAAGCCTCAATATCACCAAGTAATGCTTCTGCAACAGCAGAATGATTAGCAGCTTCTTCATGTAATTTTTTTTCAATATCTTGTGCTTGCGCCCAAGCAATAACCCTATTTAAAGATTCCTTAACATGGCTTTCTGAGAGATCTAAAGCTGTAACATCGAAATCCTCTTTCGCAGAAAATAGCGTATCTTCATACTTATCCTGTGATACTTCACCACTAGCATATTCCCAAGCAAGGCAATAAGCAGCAGTGGTAAGATTAGCCGATAGCCGAAACTTTCCCCCATCCTCTCCATAATCTACAACATCATAACTAATGCCTACAATGCGATCGGGAAGATGATAATGCGCAAACATACTACCATCTTCAGCACGATAAGGTTCCCAGCCAAGCGTTTTTAAAATCTCTGTCACGTCTTTAGTTCGCATCGCTATTCACTTTCATTCAAAAAGTCCTGGATAATGAAAAGTGTAAAAGTCCATTTTGTCTAACTTATTATTCAATTGTTCTTTAATCCATTTTCTATTCTCATTTTCCAATTCTTTCTTACTTCCTTTAAAATCTTTGAAATCTTTTTGATATTTCTCTAAGAACTCTTTGTTCTCTTTAAAAAATTCTATAAGTTTTCCTTTTGTGGGCTCTGCATTTCCTTCTTTATATGCTTCTTTCAAAATCTTTTGGTTTCCACTTAAACCAGCTTTTCCCGTTTTTACATCACCAACAAACAGTTTACCATCCTTTATACCAACAATATCCGCACGAGATCTTACTACCCCCTTATCCGTCTTAGTTTTGAATACTATTTCTGTTTTACATATTCTACATCCTTCATCCCTGAATTCTTGTTTTTTTTCATCGCGCTTTTTGTCATGATGCTTCCTGACTTGTGCAAGTATGTTACCCTTTCCATCATTATTGTTTTGTGGTTCTTTATTGTTTCCGTTTTTTTTCTTATTTTTACTTTCCTTCTGAGAATCTTTATTTTTTTCTTCTTGTGAGTTTTGGTTTGTTTTTTCGCTATCTTCTTCTGCATTTTTTGATGCAAACCAATAGGCAAGAAAATCAGCTATAGCCGTCCCATTGCTAGAGGATCCAACAACAGTTGCTCCGCCAGCCATAAAAAGAGACAGAGCTGCCAACTCTTCTGGTGTAAGCGATACAATGAATGCTGCTAATGCTGCTACCACAGGAAGAAAATTATTCTCCGCGGCGTTACCAGCGGCATCCGCGCCAGTATTGACATCACCACCAGCAAGGGCAGCAGCAAAGCCCCCCGCTATGCGCGCGATATCAATGGCATGATCATTAAAATCAGAAAACTGTGCTTCAATCTTTGCATTGATACGCGCTTGTTCTTCTGCCGTTGGAACACGACCATCCAATGCTGCTATTTCTTTTTGTATAAAATTTTTGGTCGACAGTTTAAACTGGAGCATAGCAGTGGCTTCACCCACAGCACCCCCCACAGCACCGGCTGTGCAAGCACCACTCGCAACAGCGC
>NZ_JBHIRJ010000011.1:21697-46300 GCF_042197045.1 Bartonella sp. AA74HLJMH | reverse complement strand
CAGATTGAGGTGGCAAGAGCCGTCACCAGTCCCGCAAAGATTGCGGACCATGAAATGGGTGTGTGAAAGAGTGAATACTTTTCTTCTAGAGACGTTTCTCCTAGAAAATTCGTATCGAATGGTGTGTTTTCAGGAATGCGAGTTTCCATGTTTTATCTCCTTGAATATGCTGGAGATACAATGCCTTTTTGCTAATTATGTTCCAAAAGGGATATAGAGCAGCTAAAAAGGAATAGGAAAAATCTAAAGTTAAGATCGAGATCATCATGGTGGGACATTTTCTTTTGAAAATTTTGTTTAAAGCGCGTTCATAGAGAGTTTTTGTTGATCATAAAAAAGGGGGTGAAAACGACAAGGTACGCCTATAGGGCTTTATGAGGTCATTATATGGATGCTTTTTTGTTTATATTCTTTCATAAATTTGAATTTTTATCTCATGATAACGTCTTGGTCGATAAACATATGATAAGCGTTACGAATGGGAATATATTTATGTTTCATAAATAAAAGCACATTTTGTATAGAGAGCTCTTTCTTTGTGTTTTCGCTATTGTATTCTTTTGACAAATGCTTTTCTTTTTGATTGTATCAAAAAGTTTAAAGAGAGACCTTGTTAGGATATAAAATGTTTCGTTCAACTTTTTTTAAAAATCGTGAAATCTATGGACCTCTTTGTATTGGCTTTGATCCGAGCCATAAAGTTTTGCAATCGTGGAAACTAAGCTTTGATTATAAAGGTCTAAAAGATTTTTGTGATATTCTCTTAACAGCAGTTGTTGGTAAAGTAGGGATTATAAAGCCGCAAGTCGCATTTTTTGAATTATATGGTGTGGAAGGTCTTCAAGCTCTCAAAGAACTGATTGAAAATGCACACGAACAAGGCATATTGGTTCTGGCGGATGCAAAGAGGGGGGATATTGGCTCTACTGCTGAAGCCTATGGTAAAGCTTGGCTGGGTCTAAGCAGTGCGTTCAAAGCTGATGCCATGACAGTTAATCCTTTTTTGGGTTTTGATGCTCTTATTCCTCTGATAAAGGTTGCAGAAGAAACAGGAGCAGGGGTTTTTGTGGTTGTTCAGTCTTCTAATCCAGAGGGAAAACAAATACGAAATGCGCTTATTGGTGATCAGACACTCTCTCTTCATCTTGCACAGTGTATTTGTGATTATAATAGTCAGTCTTCGGTTCTCCATCATAATATTGGCCCCATAGGTGCGGTTATAGGAGCGACATTAGGATCTGAATCAAAAGACACAATCGAGCAGTTAAACAATAGTCTGTTTCTCGTTCCGGGTATTGGCGCCCAAGGTGGAACAATGACACAATTAGCAAATCAATTTCCACAAAGACTTTGGCAGAATGTTATTCCCTCTGTATCACGCTCTATTACAGATGCTGGACGAAATATTGTTGATTTAAAAAATGTTATCAATCATTTTGCAGAACAAGCGCAAAGCACACTGATGTCTTGAGGATTTTTGCATCTGTAATAAATCTGAAGAATTTTGAGAGGGAGGGCTTTTGAGGGGGATGTTTCCGATTTATCCAGAATCAACAGTTGCTTTGTGGTTTCTTTCAACTAGCACAGATGTCTTTTCATTGAATGTTAAGCGGGCATTTCATGTTGAGCGGGAGGCTATGTTCCTATTGAAAGTACAAATATTTTCAGTAGATTGCCTTAAGGGTAAAGGTTTGCATCTTTTAAAAGCAAAAGCTTATGCATATTGTTACCAGTTTCCAGTTGATAAAGTTATTGCAGCGTTTGTTTCTATAAGATAGACACACGTTATCGGTGAATATATATTGTTGTTAGAGAAAAACATGTCATCAAAACAAGAAAAAACCAAAGCCCGTTTACCCCGTGGGTTTGTTGATCGTACAAGTGCACAGTTGTATGCAACTGAAACAATGATTGCGCAAATTCGTGAAGTTTATGAACTTTACGGTTTTGAAGCGCTAGAAACTCCAATTTTTGAATATACAGATGTGCTGGGTAAGTTTTTACCGGATTCAGATCGTCCAAATGCGGGCGTTTTTTCGCTACAAGATGATGATGAGCAATGGATGTCTTTGCGCTATGATCTTACCGCGCCTCTTGCTCGTTATTTTGCCGAGAATTTTGAAATTTTGCCAAAGCCTTATCGCAGTTATCGTCTTGGCTTTGTTTTTCGCAATGAAAAACCAGGTCCAGGGCGGTTTCGGCAATTTATGCAGTTTGATGCGGATATTGTTGGAACACCAACGGTAGCAGCTGATGCCGAAATTTGTATGATGGCAGCTGATAGTTTGGAAAAACTAGGGTTTCAGCATCATGAATATGCCATTCGTCTGAACAACAGAAAAATTCTCGATTGCGTTTTAGAGAAAATTGGTTTGGGGGGAAATGAGCAGGTTGAAAAGCGCTTAACTGTCTTAAGAGCAATTGATAAACTGGATAAATTTGGTTCTGAAGGGGTGTGTCTGCTTTTGGGAAAAGGGCGTTTGGATGAAAGTGGTGACTTTACAAAAGGGGCGGAGCTTAAGGATAAAGAGATTGAGTGTATTCTTACCTTAACTGCTGCTGGAGCTGAAACAGCAGAAGAAACGCTTGAGGCTCTTAAAGAAGTGGTTGGTGATCATGTTCAAGGGCGTGAGGGAATTCGTGAGCTTGAGGAAATGCAAGCAATTTTTGCCGCAAATGGCTTTCAGAATCGTATCAAGATTGATCCATCGGTGGTGCGTGGACTGGATTATTATACAGGTCCTGTTTTTGAGGCTACGTTGCTTTTTGATGTTTTCAATGATGATGGGCAGAAAGTTGTTTTTGGCTCCGTTGGTGGTGGTGGGCGCTATGATGGATTGGTGGCACGCTTTCGTGGTGAAAACATTCCAGCAACAGGTTTTTCAATCGGGGTCTCGCGCTTGATCGCTGCTTTGCAAAATCTTGGAAAGTTGCCTATGAAGGAGACAACAGGGCCGGTTGTGGTGCTGATGATGGATAAAGAGCCAGAGGCGGTTGCTGGTTATCAAAAAATGGTGATGCAGTTGCGTGGTGCGGGAATTCGTGCTGAGCTCTATTTGGGGGCATCGGGGATAAAAGCGCAGATGAAATATGCAGATCGACGCCAAGCGCCTTGTGTGGTTATCCAAGGTTCTCAAGAACGTGAGAGCGGAAAAATACAGATTAAAGATTTGATTGAAGGGGCGCGTTTGTCTCATGAAATTAAGGATAATCAAACATGGCGTGAAAGTCGACCAGCACAAGTGACGGTTGATGAAGATCAATTGGTCAAAACAGTACAGGATATTTTAGCCGCCCAAAAATGATAATGGTAAAAGTCTTTATCGAAGTGATTGTTCGAAATATTTTGGAAATTTGAAATTCAATTTTTAAAATTTGTGCTTTGCTCGTTTATACGTGTTGGTGCACGCGTTCAAAAGCGGGGTTTTGAAGTGCGTGTGGCATAAAAGAGAGATTTTTTAAGAGATAAATAAGCGCTATTTGCTATAAAACGTGCCCTTCTGAGGATGCGATGATAATGCGTTAAAATGAGAAAAAAAATTGTAACGAACAAAAACTCTGAGAAAATTAAAGGGTTTCACGTAACGCTTCTGCAAAAGTTTATAAAAATATTGACAAGTTCATATTGGCTTCATCTTTGAATTCTCATCTATGAGTATCAAATCCTTTGATGTTTTCTTCTTGGACATTACAAAATCTAGCCTTATTGCAAAAGGAGGGAGAACTAGAGCGTTTTATCCTAAAAGACTTTTTAAGCTTCAAAAAACAATGGAATGACTTAAATCGAACAATTTTTTACAGGAGCATGTTTGGATGAATTGTAAGCTGCCATGATGGTAACTTACTAATAATATGCATTTTTCATAAAGTCAATTCTTTAACGGAGAAATGAAAATGGTCCAATATGATTTTACTCTGCTCTATGAACGAAATCCCTTTATTCTTGAAAGACCTGAGAATATTGGAAAATCATTTAAACTTCCTCCTTCAAATTTCGGATTTGAAGATCTTCCGCAAATTACCTTTTCAGGCGCCTCGTCGTGTCGGCGTATGATTTTTGGGTTATCATTTAGTGGTATGAAAGCATTTTTTGTGATGTTGTGGCAGGTAGGGAAAATGTTAGATGAGGGGGATGATGTGGACTTATGGTTTGATCAGATAACATTGGATCATGATATTCTTGAAGAATTTTTGACTTGCGATCTTTCAATTCAAGAACCAGAATATCTTAATTTTGAAAGCTTTAAAGAAGGTATCAAAGAATTAGAAACAAATAAAATTGTAGCGAAGGGGACAAAAAAAGATTGTTATTTCATCAATCCAGATATTTTTGGTCTTCCTGAATGTGATGAAGATTTTGAGTTCGATGAAGAGGAAGAGATAGAAGCACACTTTACGGTAGAATACCCGAATAAACAACTCCTTTAACCGTTTTTCTCTTAGAGAAAAATAAAAGCTTAGAATAAATGGCTATGAGAACAGCAATGAGTCTGTTTATGGTATGTGAATTGGAATGTTTGCGGGATCTGTTTTGATTTAATATTCTCCATGAATGGTTCTTTATGCAGAGCGGTTTTTATGCCATATTTTCTTCTTTTTATGAGACATAAGTTAATTTGAACTGTGCACCTCTTCAAACAAATGTTTGATCTGTATTTTCTTTCTTGGTACTTTTGTGAACTTTGCAGTAATGATGTTCATAGCTCTTGTATTTTGGCGCGTTTACGAGAGGTATTTTTACTCTTTTTAATCGTTTATTCATATGCCAATCCCACTTGCTAATGAGCAAGAAAATAGTTTTAAGGGATTCAATATAAGAAGGGATAAAATAAAACAATCTTATGATATTCGGCTCCTCTCATTCAATATGCAAAATTATAAATTATCTTTATAAATTAAAGTATTGTTCGATATAAAGTTTTTCTCAGTATGAGAAATTTAGCATTGATCTTGCATATTTCATCAATACGTTAGTCCTTGATGTTTCTGAGAGAGTTTTGCATGAATTTGCGCATTTGGCAATTGCATCCCCATTTTTTGATAGCGTGCAACAGCTTTTAACTCTTTGATTTTTTAGCTCCACAACGGGTCCAGATTTTTCATCAGCAATTTTTCAAGTTTTTTCAAAGCAGTTAAAACATAAAATATTTATTGAAAAAATTATTGCTGTAATCTTTTTTCACAGAAGCGTACACTCAACTTATCGTGTCTGCTTTCACGAATAGATGTTGTAAAAAGTAAACGACACAAATTTTCCTGCTCAGGAAATTTGTGTCGTAAAATTTTGTTTAAATAGACGATTGGGGGAATTAGCTTTTCAAGGCTTTTAAAACATGTTGTGGTGAAGAAACTTCGTAAGGATCTGTTGCACAATTATCTGAAAAACCTGCTTCTTCGAACCATTGTTCAACCACACCATCATTAATAACAGCTGCATAGCGCCATGATCGCATGCCGAAACCAACATTGTCTTTTGCAACCAGCATACCCATTTTGCGTGTGAATTCACCAGAGCCATCGGGAATTAATTTCACGTTTTTGATATTTTGTGCTTTTCCCCAAGCATTCATGACAAAAGCATCATTGACGGAAAGACAATAAATTTCATCAATACCCGCTTGTTTAAATTCATCATAGAGTTTTTCAAAATCAGGCAGCTGAAAGGTTGAGCAAGTAGGGGTAAAAGCTCCAGGAAGAGAAAAAAGAATAACACGCTTTCCTTTAAAGTAAGCATCGCTGTTAACTTCTTGCCACCGATAAGGATTGTCTCCATCCACTGATTCATCGCGTACGCGTGTGTGGAATGTTACATTGGGAACTGTTTTTTTCATCATCATGATGCTCCTGTATTCTTTTACGAAAATTTTGTTTTAAAACAGCCTTCGTATTTAAAAACATATGGCAAAAAGCGTTTTAAATAAAAGGGCTTCTTTAAAAATTCTTACTTCTAACGAGTGTGCAAATATTTCACACTTCCGTCAAGTAGAATTAATGGTCGACTTTGGATACTCTTCACCTTAAAATTATAGGAAAGAATATAAAGGTATTGATATGACCATAAAGACAGTTTTAACCACGGCTTTTGAGGGGCAAAAACCGGGAACGTCTGGTTTGCGCAAAAAAGTGTCTGTTTTTCAACAACCCCATTATGTAGAAAACTTTATACAGTCTCTTTTTGATAATATTGGGCCTCTTGAAGGAAAAATGTTGATTCTTGGGGGGGATGGGCGCACTTTTAATCGTACTCTTCTTCAGATTGTGTTGAAGATGGCGGCGGCGCATGGTGTTTCTTGTATTAAAATGGGAAGGGGCGGTATTCTTTCTACACCTGCTGTTTCGCATCTTATTCGTAAAACTCATGCCCATGGTGGACTTATTCTTTCTGCAAGCCATAATCCTGGTGGTCCAGAGGGAGATTGTGGTATCAAATACAATGTTTCCAATGGTGGACCGGCTCCTAATTCTTTATGTGATGCTATTTTTGCAACATCGCAACGTCTTTCTTTTTATAAAATTCTTGAAGCACCAGATATTGATTTAGATAGGCAAGGTACGATCTTTATGGGAGCCATGCGGATTGATATTATTGATCCTGTCGCTGATTATGTTGCTTTGATGCAGGAGCTTTTTGATTTTGACTGTATTGCCAAGGCTGTTGCTCGAGGTCTTACTTTACGGTTTGATGCCATGCATGCGGTAACAGGGCCTTATGCCCATGAAATTTTTGAAAAATGCTTAGGATTTTCTGAAGGGACGGTGGTTAATGGTATTCCTTTGCCAGATTTTGGAGGCGGTCATCCAGATCCCAATTTGGTTTATGCTAAGGATCTTTATGATTTATTGATGTCAGAGCAAGGACCAGATCTTGGCGCCGCCTCTGATGGTGATGGAGACCGTAACCTCATTATTGGTCGTCAACAATTTGTCTCGCCTTCGGATTCTTTGGCTATTATGGCTGAACATGCACACCTTATTAAAGGATATCGAAAAGGTGTTGTGGGGATAGCGCGCTCTATGCCGACGGGGCGTGCTGCTGATCTAGTTGCGGAAAAACACGGATTAAATTTTTTTGAAACGCCAACGGGATGGAAGTTTTTTGGAACCCTTTTGGATGCGGGAAAAGTAACCTTTTGTGGTGAAGAAAGCTTTGGAACGGGCTCTCATCACATCCGCGAAAAAGATGGTTTATGGGCTGTCCTATTTTGGTTAAATCTTGTAGCGGTAACAGAAAAAACTGTCGCACAGATTGTTCAACAGCATTGGTCCACCTATGGGCGTTTTTACACGTTACGGTATGATTATGAAGAAGTCGAAGCAGACAAAGCCTTGGCATTACTAGAGCATTTGCGTGCGCACTTACCACATGCAGGAACTGAAATTTCTGGATTTTTCGTCAAAAAAGCAGATGATTTTACATATCATGATCCCGTTGATCAGAGCGTTAGCACGCGGCAAGGTATCCGTATTTTTTTCGAGAATGGAGCACGGTTGGTGGTTCGTTTGTCGGGAACAGGGACGCTAGGTGCTACTTTACGACTTTATTTTGAACAGTATGAAAGTGATCCGCGCAAACACAATTTTAATCCGCAAGACGTTCTTAAACCTTTGCAACAGGTGGCACTAAAACTGTTAAACATACAACAAGCATTGGGGCGAGATCGTCCTGATATTATCACCTAAGATCATTGGAATGTTTTTTTGTAAAGGTATGATGATTGATCACATGGATGTGATTTTAGGGGTGTGATTTTATGTGCATAAGGGAGATCTTCCATTTTCAAGCTCTCTTTGTTTTTTCCTCCCTTACATATCAATCGGATTCCTCAAACTGCCGGATTCTTAAAACTAAATGCTGTAGGAAATTATAATCGAGCATAATCGGATCATTTATGTCCAATGGGTTTGCTCAATGGCTTGATAGCAATTTTTGTTTAATAGGGGAATGTTTCTCATACAAAACAAAATACGATCATTGTTGCACATTTCATATGTTTGTTTTAAAGAATCTTCTCTCTCAAGACACTAAAAACGCATCTTATGCGTGTTGCTTTGAAAGGGATAACCGGCCATCCATCCATTGAGCAGCACCATTTTTACGCTTATGAGAGAGTAAGACGGCACCATTATTCACTTTGCCCGCTTTCAATGTTGGTTCTTATATTTGAGAGTATTTAGTATTTTGGATAATCGTTTTACACGGCTTTTCCTACTTGTAACATGCAAAAGGCTTTGGTTGTTTCAATGTAAAAGGGGTTGAGAGAATCTCAGCTTATTTATCGGCTCTCATTCAATATACAAAACCATTAACTATGATTATAAATCAGTCTATTATCTAATATTATGACTGTTATCTTTACTTAAATAAAAGGTTAAGTTGGGGACATCATTTTCTTGTTTCTCAATGCTGCAATAGTTTTTAGCTCTCTGAGAACGTTTTATTCAGAGATGTTCCTTTTCTAATTGTTTTGTTATCCATTCGTTAATTGCATTGGTGATGTATAAGAAAATGATTTTGATTAATTTATTAGAGAGAATGCAGTGAGTAAATTTTATGATATGCGAGGGGGTTATTTGAGTTGTATAATGATCAATCATTTTTATAAACTTGTGTATAGTATGTGATGATAGCATTCATGAACACAGTTGGCAGATGAGGATTGAAACAAAGGGAAACATTTTTCTAAAATAATGGACAATAAGCACTTCTTGCTTTATGACCAGTCATAATGAATGATTTTTCTTTTAAAAGGGGAATTTATGACCCAATATCCCAAATGTCCTCGTTGTGATTGTCTTTATACTTATGAAGATGGTGAAAATTTTGTGTGTCCTGAATGCGCACATGAATGGCCACAAAAAAACGATGATACGGTTCTTGCCAATACTGTTTATGATGCCAATGGTCAGATTTTAACAAACGGAGATACCGTTATGGTGATAAAAGATCTGAAAGTAAAAGGCGCTTCATCTGTTTTAAAAGGGGGGACGAAGGTAAAGAATATTCGCTTGGTGGATGGGGATCATGATATCGATTGCAAAATTCCTGGGATCGGTCAGATGAGTTTAAAGTCGGAGTTTGTGAAAAAAGTTTAGGCATTTATCTTCTTGCAATTGTTTTTGCATTTCGTTGGTTTTCTATTTTTACATTCTTCTCTAATTGGGCATATTTTTCTCCAATGGGCTTCTTTTCTTGTTTCATAGATTACACCAATCAGATAGGAGCAATATGTTTTCCTTTATTGCAAAGCCATGTATCGCAGAGAAATAGCGACTCTTTCTTTTCTTTTAATATGCGGTTATGAGGGGACTGGATGTTGACTCATAAGCAACAATAAAAGTGTGCGTTTTATGAGAAAAACAACGCCGTAAAGTAGACAAACTTATTCCTGCTGAATTGAAAAAATATTCTCATTTTTTATCAGATAATTTCTCAAACAACCATAATAGATCTGGCTTCAATGTATTTATTTTTTATGGGTAGTTACACCTTTTGCGTCATATTTATGGAAATGAGATTGAAAATGATAGAGGAAATTCTTGATTTTAAGAATGGAAAAAGGACGCTATGACCTTGATAAGGTCGTACAGTCATTCATTTTCCAGCTCTTAGTGCTGCAACAGTCTCTTATAAAAGTGTACATAAGAGCTATTAAAAATAGTTTTTATTATTATCCAGTTTGTGCTGTGTAAGCGGACGATTTTGATTGATGCAATAAAAACAGAATTGAAATAAGAAAAATGTCAGAATTCTCATTCAAGTTGCAAAATATGATCTTTGTCAACTTGCTGCTACAACATATTGATTTATAATAATAAATTAGCGTTATTCATATTGAATTAGAACCCCGAATAACGTGGGATTCTCTCATTTCAAATCTGTTCCATGTTGAATCAATTAAAATCACTTGCTTGCACACCACACGCGGGGCTGGCGTGTGGGTAAAAATGAGGAAAGAAAGGATTAAAAATGACTCTTATGAATCGTCTTAATGAAAGAGCTGTCGCATCATTAGGGGCTGGCAGATATGATGATGGTACCGGCTTGCTACAAGAAGTATTTTGCGTGATTTGTCGTTGGAAGCACTGAGAAAGATAGAGCAAATGAGCACTCTATCGTACAATGTTTTCTTTTTTGGGTTTTCTTTTTTTGTAACGAGGTCGTGTTTTCCTCGTTAAAATTGCATGACAAGATTATGAGATAAAATAAATTTAAAGTGCACACCCATGCATTGTACTTCTGTGTACGGATTGGTTTGTTGAAATAACTTATGCTTCTTAAAGGGGGCTTTGAAATCTTTTTAAGGCATATGTGGAGGTGAAAGGTGAGTGAAGGTATCATTATTGGACAGATTTTTTTAACAGTACTCTATTTTTATGGCTGCATAGCTTACTTCTAAAATTTCAGGAATAAAATGACGTAAGATCTTTACATTCCATGTTTGAGCGCTGTTGAAGAGGGGCAATCGGTGTGGTTATTTTACCTATTGAGGTCAATATTTATTGTGGCATGGCTTCAACGCCTAAAACTTCAGGGATAAAATGGCGTAAAAGATTTTCAATACCATGTTTGAGGGTTGCCGTTGAAGAGGGACATCCAGCGCAGGAGCCGCGCATATTGAGATAAACAATACCATTTTCAAATCCACGAAAAGTAATATCTCCACCATCGTTGGCAACTGCGGGGCGGATACGTGTTTCAAGGAGCTCTTTAATGGTTAAAACAATATCAGCATCTTTTTCGTCATAAAATTCTTCGTTAAGGGCATGGGTTTGTGCTTGTGTTGTAGCGTTGGTGGTGATCACTGGCTCATTGGATAGAAAATGTTCCATAATTGTGCCTAAAATGACGGGCTTAAGATGTTGCCATTCCCCTTCTTTTTTGCTTACGGTGATAAAATCATAGCCTAAAAAAACACCATTGATATTGGGAATATTAAACAGTTTAGCCGCTAAAGGTGAGTTTTTAGCTGCTTCTTCACGGTCACGAAATTCTAATACGCCCTCAGAAAGAACCACGCGTCCTGGCAAGAATTTAAGTGTTGCAGGGTTTGGGGTGGTTTCAGTTTGAATAAACATAGATTCTCCTTTTATAATGAAGGATTGGGAAGATCTTACATTGTAGAATATTATATTTTTTAGGCAATAGATCTAATATCTTCATCGGCAAGATTGCTAGGAATAACAATGACAGGGATTGAAAAAGCTGTTCCTTTATTCCCGATTAATTGAACAAGGGGTCCTGGTCCTTCTGTATGTCCACTGGCTGCTAAAACAATCAGTGCAATCCTTTTATCTTCGTCGATCAGTTTAGAAATCTCATCAATTTTTTTTCCTTCACGCACTACTATTTCTGTTTCAAGCGCATGGGTGGTGCGGACTTCACTGGCAATGTCTCCTAATATTTTATGAGCACTTTGCTTTGATTCTGTACGCATAACGTTGTTTACACCCAGAAAATGTTGAAATTCTACACTATCAACGACACAAAGTAATACCAATGTTCTACTGGTATTTTGGGCATGCTGTGCGGCAAACGCAACGGCACGCCGACACTCTGGTGTTTCATCGATAATAACTAAGTTTTTTTTCTTTGGTTCTTTTTTCGGATTTTGGGGTTTGGAAATCATGCACTTTCTCTATTTTGTACAAACGATTTTTTTGCTCTCTACAGTTTTTAGTTTTATTATTTTTATGTATCTTGCAAAAATCCAATAATTTCACGAATTTTTTTCATATTTTCTTCTGCGAGCATACTAGCACGTTTAGCGCCATCATGCAAAACAGAGTCGATATAACCGCTTTCTTGATGAAGGCGACGTAATTCTTCTGTTATAGGGGCAAGCTTATGGACAACAAGGTCGGCTAGAGCTGTTTTAAAATGCGAAAATTGTTGACCAGAAAATTCTAAAAGAATCTTTTCTTTGCTAACTTTGGCAAAGGCGGCATAAATACCAAGCAGGTTATCTACTTCTGGTCGTTCTTTTAAAGCGGCAAGGGTATCGGGAAGTGGAGCCGAATCCGTTTTGGCTTTGCGTATTTTTTTTGCGATAAGATCAGCGTCATCGGTCAAATTAATGCGTGAAAAATCTGAAGGATCTGATTTTGACATTTTTTTCGTCCCATCGCGCAAAGACATAACGCGTGTGGCTGTTGTTCCAATCAGTGCTTCTGGAAGAGGAAAAAAGCCTTGTCTTTTTTCTTCATCTGTTTGCATAGAGATGCCAAAATTTAATTCGGCAATACGCTGTGCATAGTCGTTGTTAAATTTTTGTGCAATATCGCGTGTGAGTTCAACATGCTGTTTTTGATCTTCGCCTACTGGAACATGCGTTGCACGATAGACTAAAATATCAGCAGCCATCAAAGTGGGATAGGCAAAAAGCCCGATGGATGCTTTTTCGCGATCTTTTCCCGCTTTATCTTTAAATTGTGTCATGCGTTGAAGCCAGCCGATACGGGCAACACAATTAAAAATCCAGGCGAGTTCAGCATGTTGAAAAATACGTGATTGGTTAAAAATAATGTGTTTTTGAGGATCAATACCGGCGGCTAAAAAAGCTGCTGTCACTGTTCTGGTGGATTCGCGTAAAGTAAGGGGATCTGGGTTGACTGTGAGCGCATGCATATCCACAACACAATAGAGGCAGTGATGAGAGTTTTGCAGTTCAACCCAACGCTGAATGGCTCCAAGATAATTGCCAAGATGTAAATGACCACTCGGTTGTACGCCGGAAAAGACAAGTGGTGTGAAGGTATCCATAGGAGTGCTCTTTCTTCAATTAAGGTTATTCATTTTATTGTTTTTGACAAAGTATAGATATTATGAGCGTTTTTTCAAATTTTTAAGCGTGTGAAAAAAGGAACGGGTGTTGAATAAAAAATAGGCACTAAAATAGATCAAAAATATGCCAATCATGATCCCAGCTAAGGTGATCGCGCGCAAGAAAAATGATGCTTGTGAGGATAAAGGAAAAGACAAAAAACCAAACACATTCAATCCGTAATAGAGGGCTAGTGCACTCAAAAGAGTTGCCATCATGAGACATAATATTCGCTTTATCAGTTGGAAGTCGTATTTCCAATAACCGCGTTTGATAAGGACACTCCACAGCAAAAGGGTGTTGGCCCATCCAGAGGTAATTTCAGCAATAACAATGCCTCGTGCAGATAGAATAGGAAATAATGTTAAGGCGAGACTGATATTGATGAAAACGCAAATACCTGTAAAAATCATCGGTGTTTTGGTATCTTCATGGGCAAAAAAATTAGGAATAAAGACCTTAATAAGAACAAAAGCTGGAAGTCCTAATCCATAAAGTTCTAGTAATTGTGCAACATGGTGTGTTGATTGACTGGTAAATTGTCCTCGTTCAAAGAGCAAACTGACAATGGGAGTGGAGAGCAGCAAAAAAGCAATGGATGCTGGAAGTGTTAACAACAATGTTAATTCAATAGAGCGATTTTGTAAATGGTGGGTTTCTTTATGCTTTTTGCTCCGCAAAGCGCGTGTTAACTCTGGTAAAAGAACGGTTGCAACGGCAATGGCAATTACGCCTAAAGGCAATTGATAAAGACGATCAGCATACATCAAAGAAGAGACAGCACCCGATTGACTAGAAGCAATGTTGGTATTAATAAGCAAATTAATTTGCGTGATGCCACCTGTGATGGCTGCGGGGAATGCTAAAGTTAATAGCTTACGAACATTAGGACTTAAATGGGGCTGGCGGAAGGAAATTTTCATTCCACTTTGACGCAAAGCAAGGGCAATTAAGGTGAGTTGAAGAAGCCCTGCTGCCAATACACCCCAAGAGAGATTTAAGCCGATATGCCAAGCGTCAAGTTTATAGATCCAAGCATAGGCAAGCACACCAATCAGAATAATGTTTAAAAAGAGTGGGGCAATGGCGGCAATAAAATAGCGTCGCAGCGCATTAAGCATACCCCCCATCATGGCAGCAAGCGACATGCAGGTTAAATAGGGAAACATGATTGCAGTAAAGTGAATTGTAGCGTTAAATTTTGTTGCATCTTCGGTAAAACCTGGGGCAATAATGGTTCGTACCAAAAAAGGCATACTCAGTTCCATCGCAATCGTTAACAGTAAGAGCAGCGAAAAGAGAACACCAAAGACTTCTTCTGCAAATTTGCATGCCGTTTCGTGACCTTCTTCAGTGATTTTTTTTGCAAAAAGAGGAATGAAAGCAGCGTTAAAGGCACCTTCAGCAAAAAAACGACGAAATGTGTTGGGAAAACGAAAAGCAGCGTTAAAGGCATCAGAAACAGGACCTGTCCCTAGGGCTGCTGCCATAAGCATTTCGCGTACGAAGCCAAAAATACGGCTCATGAGGGTTCCGGAAGCAACTGTTGCAATTTTTTTAATCAATGTCATAAAGATATATCAGCTTTGTTGTAAAAGAGAAGCGATGACAGGAGAAATAAAGCGTTTTAAATCGTAAAAATCTGATCTCTATCCTAATCAAGGATACTTTTTGAAAGCGTTTTACGACGGTGTTTATCTTTCTGTCAACAATGGTGCTTGAAGACTTTTTTATGCTCCTTGTTTACTGTTGTATTAAAATTTTTATTGTTGCCATAAAATAATTAAAATTTCTTTTTCAAACTGAAATATGCGAGTGATATCATAACAGTTTGAAGGGATATATAATGATAATTTCTCTCTATGGGTGATGTCGTGAATAGTGCAACCCAATACCGTTCTGTTTTATGTGAGGGGTGTGACCCTATTAAAGAACGCAAATAAAATAAAAGCGTGGAGCAATACGCAATTTCCATTATTTATTCATTATTAAAAAAAACAGCGCTTTAGATGTTTTAAAAAGTCGTAAGGCTGAGCTAAAAGGTGATGGTAAAGCTGGTGATTGGTTTTTACTTTTACGACTTTATGTTCTCCCAAAATTTGTCTGCCCTCCCGTTTTAGAGATTACATAAACAAGAGGATAGGAAGATATGATCTTTCAACAGCATTTTGTCTGTTTTTAGCACAACAGGTAATGAAAGTGATTCATTATCATTTTCAAAAATGATTGATCCTTTTATTTTTCCTGTTCAGATTTCTATTCTCGTTGAGGTGCAATTGATTTGCCGATGAAGGCAGGGGGGTAAAGGCTATCATTTTTACCAGAGGGGGAGAAAAAGTTAAAGTTTATGAACCTTTTAGACATTCATTGTCATTGCTTTTGCGTGCGCCGTTTTGTGAGGTTGAATATTTTCTTGTCTTTTGGGACTCTGATTGACGTTTTGTGTCATTTTTTGCACTTTAATTGCTTCTTTATCAAGGGTGTTGGAACATTTTTTTTCATTGTTTTTCTTTATAGATTGATGCTGGATAGATTGATACTGGTTTGGTGCGAAGCGCTCATCGAATTTATGGTTATAAAAATATATGGGTTGTATATGCGGTTCTATCTCTTTTATCTGCTTGACTATTTCCATAATCTCTTTTGCTTTGATGGTTGATGTGCCAAGACTCTTCGCAAGTCTTTCAGGATTATTTTCTTTTATAACTTCATGCTCGTTTGAAGATAAGCGCTCATTGATTTTTTTGATATAAGTCCTTATCTCCCCCCTTAATTCAGGAGAGTTTGATAACATTTCTTGCTGTTGTGCTTTTGACAAGGAAAGGAGATTTTTCATCCAAGCCTTAGGCATTTCTACCGACTGTTCACACCGCCTTTGTTTTACATGATGGGTATGGAGAATGTCTCTTTCTGTTTGTTTAGAAATATTGATATAACGATCAATGGCTCTACAGAGGGGCAAAATATTTTCTTCAGCATGGGCGCGCGCGTTGTTTTTTATGCCAAATACATTGCTACCAGAAAGCTTAGAAATCGATTGGGGAGAGGTGGTAATTTGATAGGTGAGTTGTTCTCCTTCAGTATGATTTTCATGGATCATCTCAATTTTTTCCCGCAAAATATGACGATTGCCATAAATGATTTGGCACAAAGTTTCTATTTCTTTTCTTCTTGCTTGAATGGATGCGTTGTTTTTTATCCTTGTGGCAATTTCATTGTTGGTAAGGGGGGCTATTGTTTGTGCGGGGATAAGCACTTCTTGCTGGTTTTGAATTTTTGGTGCTGTAAAGGAGAGGGCGTCACCGATTTTTAATGTCTGTATTTGCTCTGGGGTGAGATCTTTTTTATTTCCCAAGATGAAAATTCCGTTAGCATCAAGCATAAAGCCATTGGGTCCACTGCCTCTGTAAAAGCCTTTATAGGTATGACCTTCTTTTGCTGTTATAATAAGATGATGATGAATACTCTCAAGCCCGATATGTTTCATACTGTCCATGAATTCTTTTAAAATAAGTATTTTTTCTGGATTTGAGATATCTTCAAGCAGATGTTTCATTTCTTCTTTATCGTTATGTTTTAGCGATGCAATGCTGGCAAGATTCATACGTTTTTCTGTTACAAGAGAAAAGTCGAGTGTGTGGCCAGCAACTTGCCCAAGTTTTTCAAAAAACATTCGTTGCGTGCGTCCATTGCCTTCTCTGAAAGGATGTGTATAGTTGAGCTGTATCAACATTTCAGTGACATGTTCAACAAATGTTTCGCGGGTTAAGCCTTTTAAACTATTCGTTTCAGCAAGTATTTTATCTAAATTTTCTAGTCTCTCTTGTATCTGTTTTGCTGAGGCAAAAGAAATACCAGCTTTTTTCATCATTGGCATATAAGCAACGGTACCATCTTCAAATGTAAATGGTTTTTCGCGTGTTTGTCCGGCCCATTCAAAAGTATTTTTAAATAGGGTGTGATGAATATATTGGAGATATGTGGAAGTTAGTTTTTGCGGTGGCGCTTCTTGGCGTAGATGAATGATTGCTTTTGTTGTATCATGGGCACATTGCACTTTTAATTTTTTATAGTCTTTTATACCATATTTATTTTTTAAGGTGATACTATTAGGGCAAAAGAAATTACGGTACATTGTCTTATTTTCTTCGGTTTCAGGCGGTGATGATAATTTCTCCTGTAAGGTGAGAGGGACGGTGTTCGTTTTTCTTGTACCAGTATCCCAGTATGCCATTGCTTTTTTGGGGGGCTGTTTTTCTATTTCTTGATGATCAGAGCGTGTTTCCTTTGTCATTTTGACAGATATTGGATCATTTGTCGCTGTATTACTGCTCTGTAAAATGTTTTTTTGAAAATCTTTTTGCATTTGCCTCATAGCGGAAGCAGATTGAGCAATTGGTTGTGCCATTTGTTCTTTTTCTTGTTCTTGCAAACTTTTGGGCATAGCTTCAACGCTGTCATGTAAAGTATGAGGGGCAATCCATGGTGAAAAATAGGATTTTCCCTTTTTCTTTGTTTGAATGGATGCGTTGTCTTTGCTCTTTTCAGTTATTTCATCGTTTTTAAGAGTGGCTCTTTTTTCTTCTTTTTCTTCTGGAAGCAATGTTTTTTGCTGGGTTTTTTCTGGGTTTTGAATTTTTGGTGCTGTAAAGGAGAGGGCGTCACCGATTTTTAATGTCTGTATTTGCTCTGGGGTGAGATCTTTTTTATTTCCCAAGATGAAAATCCCGTTGGCATCAAGCATGAAGCCATTGGGTCCACTGCCTCTATAGGTACCATGATAGGTTTCTCCTTCTTTTGCAACGACAGCGAGATAATAATTTTTTTCATCCAATCCAAGCTCTCTCATAGAGTTGGTGAATTCTCGTAAGAGGAGCAATTTTTCTGGATTTGAGATATCTTCAAGCAGATGCTTCATAGGCTCTGGGTTGCCATGTTCCATGGCAGCGGCGCGGACAAAGTCTTTACGTTTTTTGCTCACAAGAGAAAAGTCTAGCTCATGTCCTGCTGCTTGAGAGAGTTTTTCAACAAACAGTCTCTTTGTGCGCCTATTACCCTCTCTGAAAGGATGCAAGTGGTGCAAATCTATCATTATACTAGCTGCTTGTTCAACGAATTCTTCGCGCGTTAAGCCTTGTAAATTATTCTTTTCAGCAAGCGTTTTATCTAACTTTTCTAGTCCCTCCTGTATTTTTCTGCCAATCGCAAAAGGTTTTGTAAATTCTTTTCTTTTCAAAATGGGCATAGAAGCAACAGAGCCATCTTCAAATGTAAAAGGCTCTTGGCGTGTTTGTCCGGCCCATTCAAATGTACGGGAAAAGAGGCGTTGATGAAGGTATTTTAGATAAGAGGCATTAAACTGCTCTGGTAGAGGTTCTTGGTGCAGTTTTATCATTTCTTTTTTTACATCATTAGAACAGCATTCTTTTAATATTTCTTTATCTTTGATGCGGTATTTATTTTTAAGCACTTTGCTATTGGGGTAGAAAAAATTTTGCGCTTCTTCATTGATTTGCTTTGAAATGGCTGCATTAATTACAGAGTGTTGTTCTTGCAATTCTTCCTGTGTAAAGGAGGCACAATGTTCTGTGTTTTCTTTCATGCATATTTCCTTTCAAATGGTAACATTATTTTTTGAAATCTTCTTTGTTTACATTTTTTGCCTTATGTTATTTTCATAGCGTTTTCTTCAAAGAAGAATGCCTATTTGAATGATTGAAAAAATTGACCTTATTCGCATGGAACAAAGTTAAAGTTTATAATTTTGAAGTATTATCGTGAAATTTTATCAATGAATTCTGTAAAATAATGGGGTGTCTTATTCAAAGTTTTCTGTATTTCACACACCGTCTTTGGTGCAATCTTGGCAAGATAATTGCACCAAAGTTTTGGATAAAAAGCCAACAATTAGGAGATTTATCACGACAAAGCCATTGCTTTTGATGTTTCGGCTCTGCGCGGTCGAACATGCGGCTGGTCTTCTTGTCTAGAAGTTGCTGTAACCTCTTTATGCCGCTTTGCTGTTGAGCGTTCAGGCAGCTTTGGAGGCTGCGATAAGCTTTGCTGCTTTTGTAATTTTTTATCGAGATCGGTAGGCGGTTGATGACGTTTTTGTTGTTCTGCCTGATGGTTTTGCACAATGGTTTCTTTTAACTGTTTTACAGTTTCAGCATACTCCTTAATGACGGTACAAAGAGTAGGAAGATGTTCTTCAGCGGCTTTGCGTGCTCCATTTTTTATGCCAAGGACTTGCTTACCAGCAAGTGGAGCAACAGATGCAGAATCCTTTTCAATTTGAAATACAAGCTCTTCTCCCATCTCTGGAATTTTGTGCATATCTTCTATTCTATATTGCAAAATAAATGGATCCTTATAAACAATTTGGCACCAATATTGGATCTCTCTTTGACCATATTGAACCGATGGATCTTGTTGAACTCTGCGGGCAATTTCCTCATTTGAGAGAGGCTTTATTTTCTTTTCTGAATTGAGCGGATTTTGTAAATGTTGATTTGTTAGCTCTTCCTCTTGTGTTTGTCGCTGATGTTGTTGTTCCGTGTGAGAACCTTGTAAAATATTTTCACTTTTTGTATATTTTGAAGTATACACATAACCGTTAATGGCAGCACATAGGGTGGGAAGAGTTTCTTCAGCTTTTCTGCGCGCATGGTTTTTTATGCCAAGAACTTTTCTACCAGCAAGCTTAGAAATAGACTTAGGCCGTTCTGTAACATCCCATAAGAGCTGTTCTCCCATATCGGGGTTTTCTTTGATTGCTTCTATTCTTTCATTTAAAATAAGTCGGTCGCCATAAACCTTTTCGCTCAAAAATCGTATTTCTTCTTGATATGCTACGAGCAATAGCTCTCTTTCCATTGTATTAATAGATGGTTTTTGTTCGTGAGACGGTTTTGGTTGTTCAATTGCTGTGTGTGTAGAGGAAGTTTTTGGGACGACAGTATCGCTTTGTTTTCTGTTTTCCATACGGTGCGGTTTTCTTGAAGGCGGGACGGCATATGTTCCACTGTCTTGTGATGATGAACTGCTTTGCTGCCTGACTTTCATATGTGATGATGTTTTGGGTCTAACACTTGGTTCGTGTGTTTCAGGATTTTGAATTTTTGTGCCGTTTTGTGCTCTTTCTCTCATGCGTGGGGGAAGGGGCGGAGCCACTTTTGTCTGTAGAGAAGGGGATTCTTGAGCAGTTGGTTTGTTTTGTTCTCTATCTTTTGCACGCGGTGGTCTTTGTGGGGCCATTTTTATGCGCGTGGAGGGGCTTTCTTGGGTTTCATGCTTTTGGATTTTTGCGTCGGCTTGTGTTTTTTCTCTCATACGTGGGGGCGGGGGCGGAGCCATTTTTTTTTGCGGGGAAGGGGACTCTTGAACTGTTGGTCTATGTTGTTGCCTCTCTTTTGCACGCGGAGGTTTTTGTGGAGCTGCTTTTGTGTGCGTGGAGGAGCTTTCTTGGTTTTTTGAGTTGGAGATTGTTGTGCCGGTTTGTGTTTTTTCTCTCATGCGTGGAGGAAGGGGCGGAGCCACTTTTGTCTGTAGGGAGGGGGACTCTTGAACTGTTGGTTTATGTTGTTGCCTCTCTTTTGCACGCGGGGGTCTTTGTGGGGCTGCTTTTTTTTGTGGGGGAGGCGTCTCTTGGTTTTTGGCGTTAGGAGGCATTGTGCTGGTTTGCATTGGGCTTTTCATACGTGGGGGAGGTGGTGGAGCAACTTTTGGGTGGGGGGATAAATTTTCTGGGCGTTTTTCTACAGTTGCTTTTGGCAAACTTTGAGAAACTTGGGAAGGAGGGGTTCTGGTGGGGGATTGTTCAGCCGGTTGTTGAAATTTTTCCATCATTTCGGTGATAAAAGGGGAGGGATTTCTTTTTTTCATGCATGTTCCTTTCAAACTCTTCCAATATTGTTTTTAAATACTATTTAAAAATGTACGTTGGTTTTTATTCTGTTTTATGCTTTTTCATTTGCTTTTATGAGAGAGGATATGAAACTGAATGGTTTTGCATGATTTGACTCTCTTGGCTCAGATCATAATCATTCTCTAAAGATTGTTTTCTCCAGTGTTTGGGTTAAGGGACGGAAAAATAAATTGTGTTTCAATTTTCTCTCTTTCTTGGCGCAAACACCTCTTTCCTGTGTTGCGCCAAGACGTTAGATTCAACGTGAAAACTTATGTCTGTTTAGCTGGCAAAAGCCATCGCTTTTGGGGCGGCAGTTTTGCGAGGACGAATATCTGTTTCTCTTTGTTGCGTAGAGGGTGTTGCTCCTTCATGCGTTACTATTGAAGGCTCAGGGCGTTGAGCAGACTGTGAGACGCTTTGTTGTTGATGCAAATTTTGCGTTCTGTCAGAAGATGCTTCATTGTGTTCTTGTTTTGCCTGCTGAGTTTTTGAAAGGCTCTCTCTTACTTGTGTTACAGCTGTTGCATAATTGTCAGCGGCGTCAATGAGGTGAGAAAGACCCGCTTCAGCATGTCTGCGTGCTTTATTTTTAAAGCCACAAAAGTTACGACCAGTGTATTTGTTAAAAGACTGAGGATTTCCGGCAAGTTGCTGTGCCAGCTGTTCTATTGTTTCAGGGTTTTGGAAAAGCTCTTCTGTTTGTGATTGCAAAATGTTTGCGTTCCCAAAAACAACAGTGCACCAATATTTGATTTGGGCATGGTGTCTTCTGACTTTTGAATGTTGGTGAATTTTGGTAGAAATTTCTGTCTCTGAAAGCGTTTCTTTTTCGCGATGATCTGGTTTTTGCAGAAGTTTAGCGACGGCTTCCTTCCCCATGAAGCGTTCATAGTTTTTGAGTTCTTGCTCTGGAGATTGTAAGAGGCTCTCTCTTGCCTGTTTTACAGCTTCTGTATAACAATCAACAGTGACACTGAGAGCGGAATAACTCTCTTCCGCTTGTCTACGTGCTCGACTTTTGAAGCCCAGCGCGCTGGTACCGGAAAGTTTAGCGATACTTTCAGGATAGGCTGCCATGCGCCATGAGAGCTCTTCTCCTGCAGCGGGATCTCTTTGAATTTCCTGCATTTGTTCTTGCAAAATGTTTGGGTTACCATAGGCACTTGCGGATAAACGTTGGATTTCTTCTTGATAGGTTCGAACCAATGAATGGTGTGGAAGCAATAGAATGATCTCTTCCTCTGAGATAACTCTTGTTGCCCTCTGGGTAACTTGTGAAGGAATTGTTGCGTGTGTCGTTTCAGCTTCTTCCGGTATGGATGACAGTCTTTTGCTTTTTGAAGGCGTTTCTTTAGGAAGGGGGGCTGCTGCGCCTGAGACCTCTGCCGCCGCTTGTTCATAGAGCTTTATAAGTTCTTGTATTGAAGAGGATGGAAAAGGATGAGGGTGTTTTTTTTTCATGCATGTTTCCTTTCAAAAATTGTTTTAGAAAACCTCTTTGGTGCATTCTTGCCTTTTATGCTTGGATCGCTTTGAGACAAAAGAAATATCGAGCTGAATGAGCTTCCAAAGATCTGCGCTATTTGCAATCAGCTTAATGGACATTTGTGTCTTTTATACAGTTTTTTTGTGAAATATTATCAATAAGTTATCAATAGTCGGCATGAATTACAGGCGCCATTTTTAGGGCTATTTTTTGTAACATTCTAAAACAATTCTTGGCGCAATCGCGATAAAATGATTTGCGCCAAGAAACTCACTGAAAAAAAGATTACATGAAAAACAAAAACTATCTGTTTTTATGTTTATGCCCCCTTACATGGCATAAGCTATTCCTTTTTCTCCGTGTCTTTGTCGTTGAGGGCTGTGCTCTGGACTATTGTGTTCTTGTCCTCTTGTGTGATGATGACGATGATGATGATGGTGTCTCTCAACTTGCTGAGAATTTTCTTGATGGCGTCTTTGTTCCGCTAGAGGGGTTTGCGATAGTCTTGTTGCTGCGTCTTGTACAGCCTTTGTATAACCATCAACGGCATCAACGAGCGATCTAAAACCATCTTCAGCTGCTTTGCGTGTTTGATTTTTTAAGCCAAGTGTGGAGCGGCCAGCAAGTTTATGTATAGATTCAGGATTTTCAGCAAGTTGATTTGAAAGGTCTTTTCCTTTAGTGGGATCTGTAAGTATTCCTTGCAAGTGCTGCTGGAAAATCGTATCATCGCCATAAACAATTTTACTCCAGTGTATGACTTCTTCTGCATGTGCTTGGACGTGTGGATTTTTTAAAAGCATGACACTTATTTGATCAGCTGTGAGGGAAGATGAAGATCTTCCTCTTTGTTGTGGAGAAGCAACCGTTGTATAGTCAGTTTCAGGATCTTCTGTCCTTTGATGTTTACCTCTTGAAGAAGGTGTAACGCTGCTAACTGATGCGTATAGAACATCAGTTTCGTGTCTTGGAGAAGCAACCGTTGTATAGTCGGTTTCAGGATCTTCACTCCTTTGAGCATGATGTCTGTCTCTTGAAAGAGGGGAAGAGGTGCTAACTGATGCGTATAGAACTTCCTCTTCTGGGGTTGGACCGCGCTGGTTTCCTCTGGTTGGTTTATTAACTTTTGCATAGAGGGCTTCTGGATTTGCAGAAGGGCTTGGATGATGTTTTTTCATACATGTTTCCTTTCAATATTTTTAGAAAACCTCTTTGGTGCATTCCCCACTTTTAGTTTTGATAACTTTTATATAAGGAAGATATCCAACCGAATGACCTCCAAAGATTTTGCGCTATTCATATTGATATGTAATGAACATTTATGTCTTTTATACAGTTTTTTTATGAAATTTTATCAATAAGTTATGATAAATTATAGGATTCTTTTTTAGAACTATTTTTTGTAATATTTTAAAACAACCCTTGGTGCAATCACGATAAAATGATTTGCACCAAGAAACTCACTGAAAAAAAGATTACATGAAAAACAAAAACTATCTGTTTTTATGTTTATGCTCCCCTTACATGGCAAAAGCCATTCCTTTTTCTCCATGTCTTTGTTGTTGTGGGCTGGGCTCTGGACTATTGTATTCTCGTCCTCTTGCGTGATGATGATGGTGGTGATGTCTGTGTTCTGGGTCTCTTTCTGGACTTTCGTGTCTTTGACTTCTTTCTCTTTCCTGCTCCCGTGTAAACTGTTTATGGAGCTTTTGTGTATTATGTATATGTCTCTCAAGAGCTGAGCAAAGGTGGGTAAACTCATCTTCAGCTTCTCTGCGGCTTGGAGATTTTACACCAAGTATTTTGTGACCTGCAAGCTTACCAGCGCTTTCAGGATTTTCTGCAAGCTCCAATAAGACTTTTTCTGCACCCTGAGGATCATCAAGGATCTTCGCAAGTGGTCCATTCAAAGCATGTTCTTTTCCATAAACAACTCTGCATCGCTCTTGGATTTCTCTTACACCATATTGAAAGCTTGTGTTTTGTAAAAGCTTTGTTGTAACCACATCTTTTGGGGTTCTGGGAGGGGAGATTCTGCCTCCGCCAACGCCTTGATAGATGGGATTTTCTAGTTGTTCAGACTCTTGCCCGCCTTCAGCCCCCATGCCAACCGTTGTATAGACAGATTCGAGTGATCTTTGGGGAGAGTGCCTACCATTTTCACCAACTTCAAGCTCTGCATAGAGATGTTCTGGTTCTTGGGGATGTCGTCCACCCTGTGCACCTCCACCAACTGTGTCGTAGGGTGTTTGCCAACCTTGTGCCGCCAGATCCGTTATTGAATAGGGGTTTACGAGTTTGTCGGTGCGTCGCCCATCACTCGGTCTCCCACCAAGTCTGTCATAGGGATTTCCTAGTGGCTTTTTGGGAGCATAGATCGTTTTTGG
>NZ_JBHIRJ010000011.1:0-21597 GCF_042197045.1 Bartonella sp. AA74HLJMH | reverse complement strand
TGGTTGTTGAAGTGTATATTGTTGTGAGTTGCGCTGTTCTTTGGGTGGTTTGTTAACCTTTGCGTAGAGGTCTCCTACATTAGAAGCTCCTAGATTTTGTTGTTCAAGTGGCTTTTTGGGAGCATAGATCGTTTCTGGTGGTTGTTGAAGTGTATATTGTTGTGAGTTGCGCTGTTCTTTGGGTGGTTTGTTAACCTTTGCGTAGAGGTCTCCTATATTAGAAGCTCCTAGATTTTGTTGTTCAAATTGTCGTCTTAGTTCCTCTACATTGGTAGAAGGAGTTGGGTGACTTTTTTTCATGGCTGTTTCCTTTCAATATTTTTAGAAAACCTCTTTGGCGCATTCCCCACTTTTTTGATATTTTTTAGGACAAAAGAAGAATATCAAACTGAATGGTCTCCAAAGACTTCGCGCTATTCATATTGATATGTAATGGACATTTATGTTTTTTATACAGTTTTTTTATGAAATATTATCAATAAGTTATAGGAGATTACAGGATTCATTTTTAGGACTATCTTTTGTAACATTTTAAAACAATTGGTGGGCGTAATGGAGATAAAATGATTGGTATAAAGAGTTCTGTTGGAAGGCAAAAGTTCACGCGTTTTTAGCCGGTAAGAGCCAGCGATGAGGAACGACTAACTTTCAAGCTGCGAGCTTGGCATTGTGCTTCTTGGGTGTTCTTTACAGTATTCGCAATTTCTTTTGCTTTGCTTTCCGATGTCCCAAGGAGGCAAGCTAGTCTGGTATAATCTTTTTCTTGTATGGCTTTACGATCTTCTGAGGATAGACGATTGTGTAGTTGTCGTGAAAAGGTATGGAGTTCTTGTCGCAGTGAACGAGAATGGAATAAAGCTTCCCTTTGTTGTTCTTCTGGTAAGGCAAAAAGGTTTTGTAAATTTTTTCCAGGTTTTTCGACAGTGTGGTTCAGGCGATTTTGTTCTCTTTGGTGTTGCTCTAGAATTGCATCTTTTGTTTGTTGTGTTATTGCGCCATAATTTTTAAGGGCTTGGCTGAGTTGTGGAACAGCCTGTTCGGCTTGTCTGCGATTTGAACTTTTCATGCCAAGTATTTTACTCCCAGCAAATTTAGAAATTGATTGAGGGTTTTGTAAAGTTTCATCGGCAAACTGATTTCCTAAGTTTGGAGCTGCCGTTATGATATCTAATGTTGTCTTTAAGGTGTGGGTTTTACCATAAACAGTCTTTGATAAATTTTCGATTTCTTTTCGGCTCCCTTCAACATAAGCGTCATTTGAAATCCTTTCAAATAACTCTTCATGGGTAAGAGGGGCTAAAGTTTCTTTTGGGATCAGTGTTTCTTTTAAGCTTTGAACGTTGGTTTTTTGAAAGCAGAGGCGGGCACCGTTTTGTAATGTTTTGACGAGTTCTGTGGTGAGATCATCTTTGTGTCCGACGACGAAAGCCCCTTCTATTTCCATGACAAAACCTTCTGCTGAAAAACCTCTAAAGACGCCTTCATAGGTTACATCTTCCTTTGCTGCAACAACAACACGATCGTTAATTTCATCCAGTCCAGCGTTTCTCATTTGGGAGATGAATTCTTTTAAAACAAGGGATTTTTGTGGATGGGTGATATCTTCAAAAAGATCTTTCATCGGTTGGGAATTGCCATATTGCATGGCTTCAATACAAGCTGTTGTCATGCGTCCTTTTGTGATGAAAGAAAAGTCAATGGTATGTCCTGCGGCTTGTCCAAGTTTTTCCATAAACATTCGATTTACGCGCCCATTGCCTTTTCTAAAAGGATGTGCGTGCTCTAGCACCATAAAAACATCAGCGGCACTTTCAGCAAATTCTTGGCGCGATAAACCTTTTAAATTGTTCTTTTCATTAAGTGTTTTTTCGAGTTGTGTGAGTTCTTTTTTAATCTGCGGTCCAATAGCAAAAGGAATTTCATAACCTTTGGGACGCATCGCCGGCATATGGGCAGTGGTGCCGTCTTCAAATGTAAAGGATGTATCGCGAGTGTAGCCCGCCCATTCAAAAGTTTTGTAGAAGAGGCTCCAGTGGATTAATTTTAGATAGGAAGCATCAAATTTTCGTGGGGGTGGTTCATGGCGAAAATTGACGGCTGCTTTAGTGACGTCATGAGTACTGCGTTGATACAGTTTTTTAGGGTCTTTGATGCCATATTTATTTTTGAGTGTTTTGGTTCCTTTATATAGATAATTTTGCTCTAACATGTAATCTCTCCTAAGTAGGTAGGGTGGTGGTTGATGAGCGTCTTAAACGCTGCATGTGAAAAATTCCCCTTCGCGTATTCTTTTGAGATTTTGGTTGTTATGAGAGGGAGCACTTTTCCCTCCAGTGTATGGGATGTATCAATCGTTTTGTGATGCTTTTGAAAAGCTTTTCTGATGTTTCCTTTGTTTATTATCTTGTACTGTAAAATGCTGGTATTTAGGACGCTGATATGAATCCCATAAGTAGTCAGAAAATGGATTTTCTATAAATTGACTCTGGGTAAAATCTTCGTTCTTTGAGGTGTAAGGAAGAGGTCAAAAAGAAAAATGTTGCTTAAAATTGTTTTTTTCCTTTAACAAAGTTGTTTGCAAGAGCGCTTTGATGAGGAGCGTGGATATAGCGGGTGTAATCGCTCTTGGTTAGCGGATGGTGCTGGTACTTTTCATACACAGCTCTCAGATTGGTGAATCTATGGGCAAAAGCAGTCATCAAAAATTTTTCTCCATTATGCTTTTCTTATTGTTCCATATGAATATCTTGCCATACGAACATCTCTTTTGTGTATTTTGCAACAAAATGTTTTTTATTTTTGTATTGTTGCTCTTATTATATTGCGCTGCTTTAAGATCCATAAGAGAGGAAACCCTTTCTTTGGTTGGGGAGAAAAGCCTTTTTCAGCGCTTTATCATTAAAATAGAACACTTTATGATATCGTAAAGGGGGAAAAGCTTGTATAAGAATGATTTATTCATTTTGATGTATATCTTAAATATTTTTTGGGAAAAATCGATGTTCTTGAGTGTAGGTGTTTTGAGAGTTGTTGTCTCAAAGATCAACCGTTTTTTTAAGTCTTGATATTGGTGATTAGCGTTGTGAAATGTTTTTGCTTGTTTGTAGGGGATAAATTATAAACAAAAAGCTTTGGAGGAATGTATTTGCAGGACGTTCTCAAGTGGAAATGTTGGTTTGATTATAGGTGATTTGAGGGGGGGGGTGGACTTTCTTGTAAAGACGATGGGTACTGGTAAAACGATACACAAAATACAAAAAGGAAAAAACACGGATTTTTTATCATGTTTTCCTTATGTGTGAAGAAGCGGTCAAAAACTTTTTGTTAACGGGTTTTAAAAAAATAGAAATGTATGTTGTTTTTGTGGTTGGTCTTTTCATAGTCAAGATCTCATAATAGGAAGTTAGTTTTTCTTTTGTGGAGCAAAGCGGTTTTTTGCAGCTGCGGCTAACATTTCTTTCCTTCTGAAATAGATGGCGCAACCACATCGCGAAGGGGAGCCTTGCATCAGAATAATTTGTTCATTTTGACGCATTTCTCGGATAACTTCGTGGGGTAAAATGAGTGCTCTTTTTAAAATATTCATATAACCACGAAAATCGACTCCATCTAAGACAAATAAAATAGGCTTTTGTAACTTTCGTCGGTAGTAATCATGACGTTTAAAAGGAATTAACAATTATCCTGTCCAATTGCTTTGGATATGGTGTATATGCTATGTGCAAAATTGGTGGTAGGGCGCTTAAGTAGTCTGTTTTTTGCATGTATGATAAGAATATTAAAATATCTCTTTCACATAGGTGTTTAAATCAAAAAAACAAAGTTTCATATTTTTTAGTTGGCCATAGCAAGTGTATTTGAACGATTTTGTGTGCGTGTGTAGAATTGGCTATGAGTGTTCCTTGCTTTTTGAACAATGTCGGTAATTTCTCGTGCTTTCTGTTCTGATATACCAATACTTTGTGCAAGTGTTTCATAATCTTTGTTTGTGATCGCACTACATTCGTTTGATGAGAGACGATGTTCTAAACTGTTTATAAAAGTACGGAGCTCTTGGTGTAATTGAGGAGATTGAGACAAGATTTCTCTTTGTTTTTCCGGTGATAAAGCAAAAATAATTTGCAAGTTTTGACTGGGATTCTCTACCGCTTTTCCAAGGCGTTCTTGTTTAATTTTATGGTCTCGAGTGACTATATTATAGGTAGCTTCTACAGTATACACATAATTCTCAATTGCAAGAGAGAGCACATCAAGATAATTTCGAGCGTGTACACGTGCCGGATTTTGTAGACCGCATATACTAAAACCTGCAAGAGGAGAAACAGAGTGCGGTGCCTGTTTAATCTGATTAGCAAACTGTCTGCCTAATTCTGGATTTTTAATAATCTCTTCTATCTGTTCGTTTAATACGTTTGCGTCACCATAAACAGTTTTTGCGTAAGCTCGGACTTGCTTTTGAGCTTTGAGAACGTAACTATCTAGCGCAACTGTTTTGGCACATTCACTTTTTGTGAGAGGCGCTAATGTTTCTTTTGGAATAAGCGTGTTTTCAAGCTCTTTGCTGTTGGGGGCGGTAAAGGTAATGATATCACCAGGTTTTAGTGTTTTTAATCGTTCTGGTGTGAGATCATCTTTGCTACCAATGATGTAAGTTCCTTGCACATCGAGTATAAAACCTTCTGAATAACAACCTTTATAAGTTCCTATATAGGTTTCTCCTGCCTTTGTTGCTATAACAAGGCGATCATCCACGTTGCGTCCCGTATTGTTTATGTGGTCCATAAATTCTTTTAAAAGACGTATTTTGGGGGGATTGGAGATATCCTCAAAAAGATCTTTCAACAGTTGTGTATTGCTATATTGCATTGCTTCGCTACAGGCAGCCATCATACGTTTTTGTGTGACAAGCGAAAAGTCAAGCTGATGTCCTGCAGCTTTGGCAAGATTTTCAAAAAAGACTTGTTCTGTGTGCTCATTGCCATCTATGAATGGGTGGATTTTGTGAAGAGAATAAAATAGACTCGTTGCTTCCTTGACAAATTCTTCGCGTGTTAAGCCTTGCAAATTGTCTTTTTCGGCAAGCGTTTGATCTAATTTTTGTAAGAGTTCAGGGATTTCTTCACCGGTTGCAAAATTATTGCCCCATTCCATTCTTTTCATTTCTGGCATGGCGGCAATGCTATCGTCTGTAAATGCGAAGGGGATATGGCGCAGATGTCCAGCCCATACAAAGGTATTTTTAAACAATTGTTGGTGGATATGGCATAGATAAGTTGAATTAAAATATTCTGGCAGGGGTTCTGCACGCAGATTGATCATGGCTTTTTGCCTATCATGTGAGCATTTTTCCAGAAAGCGTTTTAAATCTGTTTCTCCATATCTATTTTTGAGAATTTGGGTACCAAGATAGATATAATTATGGGGTGAGGGAATTCCTTTTGTTTTTTCTTTTGCTTTGGGCATTGTTACATTCCTTATAATGTTACATTGTCTATGAGAGTGTGTTAAACTTTTTGTTTGAAAATCCCCCACGCATATTGTTTTGAGATGTTGAGACTTGGGTGAGGAAAAAATCCCTCAAATTCGTAGGTGTTTTTGAGTGTATCAATCTTTATCTTGGCACTTTTTTCTTTTACTGAGAGAGAATGGTTCATTTGGGTTGTTTTCATGCATATTGTCTTTTAATTTTTTTGTAGAAAAATTTCCCTATAAAAGCGGTGCCTTCAAAAGTTTCCTGATAGGATTCTCAAGGCATAGATATGATTGGTATTTATTATTTGGAGATGAGGAGAGTGCTTTATAAAGAAAATTGGCATTGGTAAGCACAGGCATAATACCATCATTTAAAGACTTTTCCCCATATTTTTCTTGTTGTATCAAGCGGGAATTCCTTCTTTATAGGCTTTTATGAGATAGAATCTCTGCTTTTATCCTTTGATGTTTTTGTTTTGATGCATGGCCTCCATTAGAGGGTGTTTTTTAGTTTTTCTTTTGTGGAGCAAAGCGGTTTTTTGCAGCTGCGGCTAACATTTCTTTTCTTCTAAAATAGATCGCTCGACCACAACGTAAAGGGGGTTGTCCTTGCATCAAAATAATTTGTTCATCTTGACGCATTTCTTGAATAACCTCATGGGGTAAAATCAGGGCTCTTTGTTGGTAATTGACGTTGTATGAACTCTTTCCTAAAGATAAGCCTCTTGATTTGTTCGTTCCGGTTACTTCAACGGTCATTTGGCCACAGCGTTCTGAAATGTCTTTGGCAGTTTGGAGATCTTTAATGGCAGCATAGCTGACAAAGGAGCAGCTTTCAAACCATGAGCGTGCTCCGGCTTCTCCAAAGTGATTGACCAACTGGCCAGAGGATTGATAGAAGAGCATTAAGGATGTACCGTATTTACGTCCACGGTCGCGTGCTTCTTCTAAAATATTCATATAGCCTAAAAGATCAACTTCATCTAAGACAAATAAAACACGCTTTTTATAGTTACCGTCTGCTGTAACCATGGCATTGAGAAAGGCGCCAATAATCACACGTCCAATAGCAGGATAACTGTTTAAAATGCTTGCGGGGAGATTGAGAAAAACATCTGTATTGCCATTTGCAATATCTGAGGAAAAAAAATCATCTCCGCAGACAAGATCTGCGTAATTGGACAAAGAAAGCCATTGGGTGTCTTTTGAGGCGGTTGTATAGACTCCTGAAAAGGTTTGCTCTGCCATTTCTGTAAAAATACCAACCATTTCACGAATAAAAGGAGAAGGTGTTGTTTCTTGAATCATGCGTAATTGATTAACAACAGCTGTTTCTGATTGAGAGAGAATGCCACGCAACGTTTTTAAATTGCGCTCGCTATCTTCATATTCATCAGAAAATACAACGTGAGCAAGAAGAGCTGTTAATAAATTATGGGCTTGTGTCGAGAAATATTCTGCTGAAGAATTGTCTGATTTTTTATCTGTAAGGAGCAACTTGGAAAAGCTTACAATATTCGCTTCGCGTTGTGTGCGTGGTACGCTGTCGTCTAAAAGCCAATCGATGACATTAAAATTTTTTGTTAAAAATGAATTGGGATCGAGAACAATGACATTTCTATTCCCCATCTTTTGACGCGCAAATTTGACCATTGGGGCAACTTCTGTTGAAGGATCAAGACAAACAATAGATCCTGGATAGGTTAAACACGTAGGAACTACTGTACTTGTGGTTTTATAGCCACCAGAACCAGCAAAAAAGATCATATGAGTTGAACCAAAATCAAGATTAAAGGTTAGCAAAGGGGCTGTTCCACCCTTTCCCCATGTTGTTTTATTACCAGGTGCAAAGGGAATTTTGCACACATTATCTTGATCAACACGGTATCTTTCACCCACAACAATTTGCCCATTAGCAGGAAAGATTTTTGCTGCATCTCTTAAATTCATCCAAGCGGCCTCACCAAAAATACCTTTTTTTGCACGCTTGACCTTACTTTTAGGGGGAAGGGTTGTTACGAATTGAATGATGGAAAAAAAAACACCAATGATGATGCCAAAAACAACCATGGGGTCCATGAATTGAAGAGCATAGCCCCATGTTATTCCTTGTTGGCCAACATAGGGACTTAAACGTTTTATTTCACCACCAATATAGTAAAGAGCGGTTGTTCCAAAAAAGACAACGGAGACAAAAGTGATCATTTTACGCAGGTGCAGTTTTTGCGAGAGACTATACAACAATGAAACAGCAGCCGTTAGTGCTAAGACTAATAAAGGCTCAGAACGAAGAGTCCAATAAATTTGATCGCTTTTTAGTCCATTTGTTATAAACAACAAAAAGTGAGGGACAAGGAATATCGTTAAAGCACCTAAAGCGATAGGGGTTAAAATGAGTACCATTTGTGTTTTGGTATATTTCATTATATTTTACTTTCAATTCTATCAGAATATGCTGCGAAATGTTCTTTTTAGGTGTGTGATATTAACACTCTTTCTTTTTTGCAAAGGTGCAGATAACGCTCCAAACAGTTTTCGTTTATGAGCCTTTCTCATCAAGGAGGAAGGTTTTATCTATTCTTAGCAGGCCATAGCAAATGCTTGGGAACGGTGCATTGTGCATACTTGTGCTTGCTGGTGTACTTCTTTGGTTTGCTTAATAATTTGTGTAATTTGTTTGGCTTTATTTTCTGATACACCAATGCTTTGAGCCAATGTTTCATAATCATTATTTTGAACTGCTTTATGTTCATTTGGTGAGAGACGGGTGTTGATCTTTTTTACAAAGTTGCTGAGCTCTTTTTGACATAAAGGATTTTTTGCTAAAGCTTCTTGCTGTAATTCTTTTGGCAAGGCGAAGAGGTCTTGCAAGCTTTGACTTGGCATTTCTATTGTTTTTGCAAGGCGACTTTGTTCTGTTGCATGTTCTTGCATAATTTCCTTCCCAGCATGTCTCACTGCATGGGCAAAATTTGCAACGGCAGTGCAGAGCATCTCAAGATGATTTTTAGCGTTTGCGCGTGCCTGATTTTGTAGTCCACATAAACTGAAACCGGCAAGATGAGAAATAGAGTACGGTGCTCTTTCAATCTGGTTGGCGAGCTGCTGGCCTAAGCTTGGATTTTTGATGATCTCTACCATCTGTTTGTCTAATATTTTTCCGTTACCATAAACAATTTTTGCCAATTTCTGGATCTGTTTTAAGCTTGTGTGTACGCAAGAATCTTCAGCAATCATTTGAGCCGTTTCATTTTTTGTCAAAGGGGCTAATCTCTCTTCTGGAATGAGAATGCTTTCAAGCTCTTTTGTTTTTGGGACTGTAAAGGTAAATTTGTCACCGGGTTTTAATGTTTTGAGTTGTTCTGGTGTGAGTTGTTCTTTATTGCCGATGATGTAAGCGCCTTTCACATTGAAAGCAAAGCTATCATAACCAGCACCCCTATAGGTGCCCGTGTAAGTTTCACCTTCTTTTGCAACCATAACAGGACGATCATTAACATTGCGCCCAAGTTCTTTCATGTTGCTCATGAATTCCTTTAAAAGAAGTATTTTATTGGGATTAGAGATATCTTCAAACAGATGTTGCATTGGTTCTAGATCACCATTTTCTGCTACAGCAACACTGGCGAGCATCATGCGTTCTTTTGTAACAAGTGAAAAATCAAGCTGATGCCCTGCTGCTTGAGCAAGCTTTTCAAAAAAGACCCGTTGTGTACGTCCATTGCCTTCTCTAAAAGGATGAAGTTGGTTAAGGGCGTTAAATAAGCTTATTGCTTCAGCGTTAAATTTCTCACGCGTTAAGTCTTGCAAATTATCTTTTTCGGCAAGCGTTTGATCTAATTTTTGTAAACCGTCTTGGATTTCATCGCCGAGTGCAAAAGGATTTTCCCAGCCTGTTCTTTTCATTTCGGGCATGGCGGCTGTAGTGCCATCTTCAAATGTAAAGGGGAGATGACGAAGATGACCAGCCCATTCAAAGGTATTTTTAAACAACTTATAATGAATAGAGCATAGATAAGAGCTATCAAACTTTTCTGGTAAGGGGGCTTCACGCAGATTAACCATTGCTTCTGCTGTATCATGCGAGCATTTCTCCAGAAAGGATTTTAAGTCTTTTATTCCATATTTATTTTTGAGTGTTGTGGTGTTTGGGTAGACATAATGATGAGGAGAAACTGTCTGTATATTTTTTGTCTTTGCTTTTGCTTTTGGCATTGTAGCCTCCTTATAATGTCGTGTTGTCCATAAGAGTATTAAATTCCTCGAGTGAAATATTCCCCTTTGCATATTCTTCTAAAATTTTGAGTGTTGTAGGATGAAGCGCTATTCCCTCTATTGCATGGGTGCTGATGGCTGCTTCAACGGCTTCACGGCGTTTTTTCAATTCTTCTTCTGTCATCGATAAAAGATTTTCTCTGTTTTCTGTTTCTTTGGTTTTCACGCATTTTTCCTTTTATTTGCAATCGTTTCTTTAAAAGAGCCTTTGGCAGCCGGTGTGATCTTCCTTTAGTCCCCTCCAAAGATGTTTCGTTGTTTGAAGGGATCGTAATAAATTTCTGTGACTTTAAATTTTCCTTCAATCCGTTTGCATTGGATGATGATATCAATCATTGAAATCAACAGTCCTCGAATATCATCACGCTCTAAATCACCACCGCCTTCACTTTCTTTGACCAAAAGGGTCATCTGCTCAAAGGCTGCAAGGGCTGTTGAGGCATGAACCGTTGTAATGGAGCCTGGATGACCTGAATTGACATTGCGGATATAATAAAAGGCTGTACCATCTCGAAGTTCTTGCAACAGAATACGATCAGGACGCATCCGTAAAGATGATTCAAGCAACTCTTTGGGGCCAACGGAGGCTAAGCCTTGTCCATCTTTTGAATAGAACATTGAGACATGGTTAGGGTGTGGTATCACCAATTCTTGTGTATCTTCGATGGTGATAATACGCTCTTCTTGAGGGATTTTTGCGATTAATGCTTTTGATAATGTTGTTTTACCCGAACCGGTTTTTCCCGCAATTAAAATATTTTTCTGGCATTCTACAGCTTGATTTAAAAAGGAGACAAAGTCTTTATTACAGTAGGCATGAGCTAAGTTATGCTCGATGATTTTGAGTTCGTTAAAACGAGAATGATAGTCATTCAAGGGCGTGAAAGAGACCCGTTCACATAGCGAGAAGAGGCCTTTATTTGCGAGCTCTTCGAGAGAAAAACTCTGCGATGACGGTTTACGAATTGTCATACTAATCGTGTCTTTTTCGACAGCGGGCGGAATGACAATTTGAATACGCTCATTGCCTGGTAGCGTTGCAGATAATATTGGGTTTTTGTCCGATATGTTTTGCTTGGAATAGGATGCGACAACTTTCGCAATCCCCATAAGCTCATTAAAAGAGAGCCCCGGTGCTTCTATTGTTTTCCATCCATCAAATCCTTCAGTCATGACTTGATAGGGACGATTGATAACAATTTCAAAGAGTCTATCATCTTTCAAAAAAGCACTGATGGGTTCAAGTTTTGTGAGAACAATCGCAACGGTTTCATCGCTCATGGTATGTAAGTTTGAGTTCATTCTAAAGTTACCGCCGAATTTTTGTAAAAGTTTCTTGAAACAGCTCGATTGATAATCTGTTTTTTGTTTTCGATGACTTTCAATTTATAAACGCTGGAAAAATCTAAATCGCGGGCAACAAAGATATTCACCATTTCCCCTTGGTTTTTGGATAATGTTGGAGGAATATTGGCGTAATTTTCTACGAGAATGTTTGCGATGTTTTGTCCTGAAGAGATTGTTTCAGTTTCTTCTTTTTCCTGTTTTTTTGATAAACGTTTATTGGCATAGTGTGTTGCATCTTTTATTAGTGAGACAAGAAGCGCAGACCCAATCCTCTCGAGCCAATGGTTATCAATATCTCCATCCATACCAGAACGCCCTAAAGCATCCGTTGCCGGTGAAGCTAAAGATATAATGATACCATTGGGGGTTTTTGCTCTATTCCATAGTACAAAGAGACGTGTTTGGCCTTTTTTCAATCCGGCGCGATATTCACCAACAATTTGGGTGCCTTTATCAAGAAGCACAACACGACCATTGTCTGATAAGATATCTCTGGAGATGATACAACTGGCAAAACCTTGTTGATCACTGTTGATGGCTGTTTCTAAAATACAAGGAATAGAAGTTCCCATCGCGATGATGTAGTTTCGATTGCCAAGGGTTGAAGCACGAATACCTTCAAGCACTGTGGGTTTGAGAAGATGATTAAAACGTTGTGTCGTTTCATCAGGTTTGCTTTCAAGTTGGTGAGGCAAAGCACCATTATTTGTTTGTGAATCTATTTTGCCTTGTTGTGTACTTGCATAAGCTAATACAGGAGCACGTTGTGCTGCTTCCAGCAGTGAGTTATCAGAATTTAATTGATTGATGTTTGGCGTTGGTAGCTCGACTTTTGGTAATAGAGCGTTATTTCGTTGAGGCTGTTCAAAGGGGGGAGGGGTAGGCTTTGCAGGACGAAAAAGCTCTGTTTGTTTTATAACTTTTCCTTCTTTTGAAGATTCAATTGGTTGCTTTTTGTCTGTAACAAGTGTTGAATAGGTTAAATAAAGACAGACACTGAAAAGAATAATAAGAGCAATAGCTTTCCCCACATTGTTCTGTTGACTTTTCCCTTGAGCATTTTTTATTGTATCGCGATCATTAATGCTTTTTTCATCCACGGTGTTATTCATGGCTGCTTCCTAGGTTCACTTTACGTTGTACAGATGGTGATGTCGTACCTGTTTCAGGATTAATTCCTTTTGGTACGAACCTTTTGTTAAAGATGCACAATACTTCATTCCCACGTCGTAGCGTGAATTGTGCAGCTGTTGCATGAACAATAACCTTGTTGCCTTTAATCGATTTGGGAATAAGCGCTTCTTGCCCATCAGGCGATACAATGTAAATGGCAGGGATTTCAATGTTGCCTAAAAAGGTAAAGGTTGTTGTTTTCCCATTATCATAGACAGAAGCAGGTTCAATAAGAGATGAGCCTTGAGCTTCATAAGCCCAATTGCGTGGTCCAAAATCTTCATGGATATTTAAAATATCATTGACAAAGTTTTCTTCACGTTGTTTTTCTTTTTCTGCTTCGGCTAATTTCTTACGTAAGGCTTCATCTTCTGGATAACGAAACTTTACCAAGAAATACGTCTCATTGCCGGCTGAAACATCGCCTTCACGGACTTGTAGCTCGAATTGATAAGAGCGTTGTGTTCCATCTTGGCGGCTTGTGACAATTTGTAAATTTGTCACAGGCTGAACTTCACGTGGTTTGAGAAAAACAAAGTGTCCAGCCGGTGCAACTTGCCAAGCAACCGAATTTCCAATTCCTACATAGGTTACTTCTTCATCAACGGCAAATTCTAGTTGAACTGAAGAGCGAATGGAGCCAATGATTTGTACGACGTTGTAGGGGTCATAATTGACAAATCTGATGCGGTTATCTTTACGTGCACTGACAGGTGCTGTTTCCGCAAGTGAGAGAGCTGTGTGAAAGCTGACAGTGATCGTAAAAATTAAAGAGATTGTTTGTAAAAGTCTGATCATTTTATCACCTCTGGATCAGATCTATATTCCGATACTTGAAAACCAAGAGGGTTGATAAGACGATCAGACGTTGAAATGTGTGCGTTCACGTAGGAAAAATTTAAGATTGAAATCCAATGGGAAATATTTTCTTTTTCATTCAAGTCTCTGATCGTTTTATAGTAACGAACTTGGATAAGATCTTTACTTATAAAAGAGATTGATTTGATTGTGATCGTAGCAATCATGTTATGATAAATATTTTGCGGACTTTCTGGATTATTGCCCGCGTACCATTTTGCAAAACGGTTTTGTTCTTTTGGAGAAGATAAAAGAGAGACTAAGCGAAAATTGTTTTCTGCTTCTGATGCTTGAAAACCTTCACGAGCGCGAACGTATTGGCTGGCAAAATAACGCGTTATCGCTTCATCATAGTCGTTAGGGGATTCTTTTAGGGCGCTTACAGTATCAATAATGCCTGTTGAGTTATCAACGCGGATAACAAAAGGCTCTACCGTTTTCAACGGCGTCAAAGCTGCGACAGCTAAAGCCAGCGCAATTGTCATCAATCCAAAAAGCACTGTTAAAGCCATGGAGATTTTCATCCGCACGCGCATGCTATGCATGCGATCAATGTCAAATGAGCGCGCTTCTTTTATATATTCTTCAAGGGCATCACTTTTCACGCATAACCTCCACAGTTTTATCAGATCGTGCTTCATGAATAACCGGCTTTAATAAAGCTGAATTGGCTGTTACTTTTTCACTTTCTAAAGTATTGAGAATGATGGGAGTGGTAACAGGCTTTACGCTCTTTTCTGGGTAGACAATGTTTTTATTGTCCCAATTCCACTTATCTTTATTTAAAGCGCGTGTATGTTTGCCATTACAGCGTGGTGGTTTTTTAGGGCCACTCAAAGAGGCACAACCAGTAAGAGCGATTGTTAGGACCATAACAAAAGTTATTTTTCGTTTCATTTTTTGAACTCACAAATATCTTGGAATACAATGCATGAGAGCCTTTGTTCTGAACATTTTTACAAGTTTATGTGATGCAAGATTTTGATTGGTTTTGTTGTTAGACCCAAGATGTTAGATCTTATCTGGAACAGGATCATGGCGTGTGCGCCAAAGGGCGCACACAAGGCAAAAACAAAAATGCTTATTCTTTTAAAGAGGTGCTTTATCTTAAAATCGACCACGACCGCCTCCAGATTTACCTGCTTTTGCTGCCGCCCCTGCCGCACTTCTAACAGCGTTACCGGCAGCTCCTGAGATTTGTGAAGTGGCACTTTTTACTGCATTGCCACTCGCTCTTGCACCATTGGAAAGCATTGTAAAAATCTGTCCTCCTGAAGAGACACCAGCGTTAAAGTATGGTCCGCCAGAGGCCAGCGCTGTTGCAATACCAGGAAGCGCACGGAAGATAATAACTCCTATGATCGAAATGACGATGACAGGGGGAAAAAGAACGTAAATTGATTCATATGAAACTTTGAGAACCTGTAGGATAACTTGACATATAATGGTTCCAAGCATGATTACAAGAACTTGTAAAATGGTAAAATTGATCAAAGTTGTAATCCATGCATCGGAGTATTTTCGCGTTGCATTGAACAAATACAAACTAATGAATAGAGGCCCAAGACCTATAATCATGACGAGTGCAACTTGTGCAAACATTTGCACAATAAAACCACCTATACAAAAAAGAATAACCGCGAGAAGCATGATAGAACCAAGAAGACCCACAATGATCTTTTCAAAAAACCAAGCATTGTATAAGACTTCTTGATAACGCGAACTTGCCTTTAACAAAATATAATCAAAAACATTGGAGCTTGCAGGATTACTGTTAAGCGCATTCCCAATAGCATTGGATAAATCATTGAAGAAAATATCCTTGACATAAGTATTAAATGTATCCGCATTCGTTGCCATTGTTGTAACAACAACGATTTTAACAACATTATTGAGAAGACTATGCATGGAAAGCGCAACGCGACCTGTCATAACATTATAGCCATAAAGAAAGATAAAAATGATTGCGGCGAGATTTAAGGGCGCTGAAATAGCAGAAGACAGCCCACTCACCGTCGTGTCCATCACATTATCAAGGGGTTTTAAAATATACCCAGAAACGCTTTCAAAGGGAGAAAAACTAAAGTCTGACATTTGTACTTGTACTTTCAAGTTTTTCTTTTAATTGTTTTTCTTTTTCTTTTAATTGTGCCTCAAGATATTTATGCTTTTTTTGTTCCTTTTCTTCACGTAGCTCATCTTTTGTCTTCGTATCTCTTGCTTGAATCATATCAAGAGACTGAAGTTTTAAAGAACTTACTTGAAGACCGGCTTGAAGAAGAGAAAGTTTTACTTGAAGATCTTGCCGAAGAGTTTGCAATTCTTCAGGTTTTGTTTCTGGTTTTGATTTAATATTTTCAAGTTGTTGACTTATTTCTTTGATTTTATTTGCAGTTTCAGTTGCGCTTTTATAAATGTTTTCAGCTGTTTCTGATTTTGCAGCATCTAATTTTTGTGTGTTCTCGAGTGCTTGTTTATAATATTCATCTACATCGGGTGTTGTTTGCGCTATTGCATGAGAAATAAAAGAAAAAGATAACAGTGTAACTAAGCCATATTTTTTCATTGATTTTTTCTCCTTTGATAAAATATGGGCAGCCATTTGTCAGGGGCAGCTCCATATTCGTTGATAATTTCATTCATGAGTTCAATGTTTTTTGTTGTGCCGCTTAAAACGGCGATCTCATCATTCATTCCACGTAAGTTAAGTTCTGCAACGACGGAACTTTGTCCTTGTTTGATGAGAAAACGACGGGATTCTCTGCTTAACTCTGACTGTATCAGTTCAAATTCACGCTCAGTAAGTTTGAAAGCTTCGACATAATCATTGTAATTTGCTTTTTGATTTGGAAAAAATATTTGGGTGGGGCATTGCTCAATGATTGTGTGCGCGATTGTTGAGTTCAAAGCATCTTTAGGGCTTTGTGTTGCAAAGAGCATCATGCCATTTTGTTTACGAATTGTTTTTAGCCGATCTTGCGCAAAAGCTTTAAATGAATCATCTTCTAAAGCTTTCCAGAATTCATCAACGACGATAATGATGCGCCGCCCATCAATCAAATCAAGAATGCGGTGAAAGAGATACATCATTAAGGGGCGCCGAATTTCTTCATTATCTAAGAAATCGGTCATGTCATAGCCAATGAACTGCGCATTTAAATTGAGATCATCTTGATCATTATCAAAAACCCATCCTAAATCATTGCCTCTAATCCAGCGTTGCAGCCGTATGGCAATTCCTTCTTTGGATGTGTTGTCAAAAAACAGTTGAAGGGCACCAAGAGAGCGCTGGGTTGGGGGTAAGTTTTCCAAGGAATCAATGGCTTTGGCGATATCTTGTCGCTCTTCTTCTGTTACGATTTGCCCTTCAGCGGTCACCAGCTTTAAGATCCAATTACGAAGAAAGATTTTATTTTTTTCGGTGTATTCCATGCCCTTTAAGGGAGCAATACCCGTGGGCTGCCCATTTTTTAAAGGTTTGTATTTCCCTCCTCCAGCCCGTACAAAAATCTCTGCTCCTTGATCTTTATCAAAAAAAACCATAGTTGGATTGTGTTTTTGTAATTGTGCAAGAAGAAAATTAACAATCACTGTTTTACCAGATCCTGATGGACCACAAACAAATGTGTTTCCAAGATCGCCATAATGAAAATTAAAATAGTAAGGTGAACCAGCCTGTGTTTTTAGCAATGCGACAGCAGCTCCCCAAACATTATCGTTCAGTTTGCCAACAGGGAAAGAATGGAAGGGCGATAAAGCAGCAAAATTTCTGCTGGTAATGGCGCCTGAACGCGCACGATAGCTAAAGTTTCCAGGAAGCTGTGCCCACCATGCTGCTTCCAATCCTAAATCTTCTCTGGCAATCACGGCTCCCCCATTGGTTAAATGGGAACGTGCTTTTGATAAGTTTTCAGACAATATTTTGGGATGATCAGCAAAAACAGCTAAAGAAATGTGGTGTTCTCCCAAAACAAAACGGTTTGATTCTAAATCATCTAGCGCTTCATCCAGTGCATCGATTTGTGAGCTAGCACGGTCAGCTGCATTGATCATTTGATTTTGTTTGCGGCTCATAATCGCACTGGCGGCTGCCTTACTTTTAAAGACAAAGGATTGTGTTAAGATGAATTCAAATGGCACCGTAAGCAGACCATCAGTCATACCTGGGCGTGTTTTAGAAGGATACTCTTTCCATCCAAACATGCCCACAAAGCGTTCATTGCTTTCATGGCGAATTTCGATAATTTCTTTCCCAAAAATAACACGATCCGAGTAAATTGTTGAAGCAATAGTTCCAAATGTGAGAGGAATACGCTCACGTCTTCCCCCCACTAGCTGGTGGAGAAATTCACTTTGTTCGGCAAATAAAAGTCCTTCATGTTCATAGATGGATAGCAGACGGACTTCATATTCTTCCAAACCTTGCATAAGATCTTGACTTAACTCTTCGAGTTTACGAATAGCTTCCTCATCGGGCTCAGATTGTGTTTTCTTGGCTTTGCTCAAGCGCTGAAAAAATGAAACCAGCTTTTCTGTTTTATCCGCGGCCGGATTCCAAACCAGTGAAATAAATAGATCATTTCTATACAGTTCTTGCGAAACCATTTTCTTTTTATATTTTTCATCTAATGTTGTTGCAAAAGATGAAAGAAAATGACCTTCTGGGTAGATCGTTTCACGGCGGCGGATGATGTGAGAATATAAAGCAAGCCGTTCGTCTGCGATATTTTTTAAAAGGGTGTTTAATTGGTTGTGTAAAGAATTTAATTGATCAATATCCGCGGTGTCGAAATTTATACCCTCAACAGCCATCACAACCATTAAACAGCGTGAATTTAAAGCAACGACATGTTGGTTGATGTAGCGTATATAGGGAATATATTCTTCAGGCAAAGTTTCCCGTTTCATTATTGACATCTGTTTCACCAATTTCGTTCCTTCAGCTTAGTTCCTTATAAGTGCGGATAAGGCGTAAAGGGGAGGTTGAACCTCCTCCCCATCGGTTGAGGTTTTTTTGTTTTCCTCGGGTATTGAGCCATGCAAATAATACGCGAAATTGGTTGTGATCGTACTTTGTCACTTCTCGCAAAATAAAGTGTATCCCAATCCCAAGACCAAACATGGTAAAATCACTGGTCAAAATGAAAAGAATGGATGTCGCCATGACATTGAGCGCCATCGCTTCCATTGTAACACCAGCAAACATGGCTGGGCGCGTACAGGCAAGGAAAAGAGTATCTTCGTTCATTTATGTTGTGCCCGCTAATTTACCGACAAGAGCAGGGGCACCAAAAACAATAGCAATCCCCAGAACACAGTAAGCTGCTTTGCGTAAATCAATAAAGCCGTACATCCAGCCAATCCCCACAGCAGCAACACATATAATAGCAATAAGCTTTGCCGTTGGACCCGTCATCATTGTGACAATGTTGCCTAAAACACCATCAAGATTTCCCAGACCACCTCCACCAGTAGTAGAAGAAGCAGCATAAGAAAAATCAGATACAAAAACTGCCGTAAAAAGCAGCATGGTCACGATAAAAATGATGTTTTGGAATCTATTATCTGTCATTTTACCTCTCTTTAACAAATAATATTTGTTCATATGTCGACATTCCATTGCCTCTAACAAACTGGAGAGTGCTGTCATTTGATGACAGTTTAATTCTTCTCGTTTGTTTGTTTTAAAAGCCTTGATCGTGATCTGTTCACTCTCAAGCTCTTCTTCGTAAAGAGACAGAAGTCTTTTCAAATTGAGATTGTGTTACATGAAAATGGCAATTTTAAGTTGTGTATATTGGTAAAAATAACAATATTAAAATAATGAAAGAAAGAATATCATTCTTTACAAAATGTAGTTAATCTGCAACACTTATATTTGGATTTTTTCTTTAAAAACAAGGGGATTGCTGATCAATAATCTGACATGATAGGAAAAAAACGAATTTTTTGAGCGAGCGTGTTAAGAGATGCTATTTAAATTGATTATTATTATTTACATTATGGGGGCTACGGTGTGGGGATTAAGCCAATATAAAGATAAAATGGATTTCAGCATTCTTAAAACATTTGAGACGCAAGATATCCAAGATATTGTCGATCTCTATCGAGAAGAAAAAAAGTTGGGTAAATCTATCACCAAACAGCAATTAGAAAAAAATGAACCAGCTCTCGATTTGCAGAAGAGTGTTTCATTAAATGATGTTGTAAATAATGCTGTTGTTTTTCATGGTAAGGCTTCTGTTACAAGTGGGGTTACATTTAAATTACTGACGCCTGCTGCACAATCTTGGCGCTCACATATCTCCCGTGATATTCATCTTTATGGTGTGGATACATGTGCGCCCCGTCAAAAAGCAAGATTAAATGATCAAGAATGGCCCTGTGGTGCGGTTACAACGGCTTGGCTTGTCACCAAAACACTTGGGCAGGATTTATCCTGTAAACAGGCTTTGATGCACAATGGTGTTTATTATGCGCAATGTTTTGTTCAAGGGGTTGATTTAGCTGAGGAAGGTCTTAAAGAAGGTATGTTGGTACTCTCAAAAGAGGAGAAAAATCCTATTCCAGCCCAGTATCATCATGCGGAAGAAAAAGCACGTGGCAATAAGATTGGTCTTTGGTCGAGTGATTTCACTGAACCTTTAAAATGGCGGCGAGATAATGGATCCTATAATCCCTTTGCTAGTCCATGATTGGTTTTAATGAACATATTTACTTAAATTTTTATAGAGAAAACTTTATCAATAAAATTGTACCAAATCGTAGAGCAAATTTGAATAAACGGTGAGATTATTTTCGTTTATGAAGTAAATGGATGGTACTTCCCTTTTCAAGGGAGGGTTGCTTTCAAAATCGCTTCTCTATTTTTACTTATGTGTTTTATAAAAGCGGGAAAATGTCATTGTTGGTGGCAAAGCATTTTTGAGTATTTGTGTTTGAAGGAGAAAGTGAGGCGATAAAAAACGCTCAAGAAACGGATTTCTAGAGCGGTGTTGATAAAAGTAAAAAATGAACAGACCCAAAAATGGTGTAACGTTTGATATAACGGATAGAATCTTTCACAATGCCTTAAAAGAATTCATAGCAAAAGTTTTTTCATCAGAATTTTGTCTTCAGGATTGGATCACGTTTTTTACTTCTTTAAAAGTGATCAATCTGTTGCATTCCTTGAAAAGCTTTCATAATTATCTGCTTTTAAATTCAGACTTCCAAATGATGGATGGATTTCAAATAGACTCTACACGAAGAAATCTTCGTAAAATGATTTGCATTGCTGATTGTTTTCTATATATCACAAAACGTTTCTATTTAGTCCTCGATGGAGGAACAATAATCAACATACAAATAGGTAAAAAGAGCTCATACTTTTTTGTTATGGCTTCATAGTCCATTGATCGTGAGATTTAAGTATTATAATGCTCATAGGTTTTCTATAGGGCTAGGGGCGATGCCTATTGCAATGTAACTATTTGAAATCAGTTGGACAAAAGCATTAATGCGTCTTCTGATTTCATCATTTGTATTCAGTTTGGGCTCTTTCCCTTCTCATTGTATTTTATGACAAACTCATACGATGGCTATTGTGAGCTCTTCTTGCGTTATTTTACTCAGAGTATTCACTTTGAAAGCAAGCAAGTGATAGTGAGGCTGTATTCTCATACAGTGTGAAAATTCAACCCTCATTTGGGGGGATGATATTAACAGATAAGGTATTTAAAGAGGAGTAAAATGAAAAAAATTATTTATTATGCATGACTCTATTATTCGTCGTGGGGTGTGAAAAACCTATAGCGTAGAAGATTTAAAAAAAGATGCAAAATTAAGAGAAGAATGGGGAACGAAGTGTTCTCTTTCAGGACAAGCTGTTAAGGAATCTAAAAACTGTCAAAATGTTTTACAAGCAGATACTGAAATGTTTTTCTCGCCAAAGCTTGATGTTACAGACCGTGGTCATGCATCTCAACAGTAAAGTGTGATATAAAAATTCTAAAATAAAGAAGTTACGGTTCAACGAATGCTCGCTTCTTCAATTGTTATAGCGGAATTTTTTTTATCATTTTTTATCTTTCAGATGAGCTCCCCAAATCATATTCGCAATCCTATTGTTTGTTTCAACTTTATCAGATTGAGGATTATGATCATGAGAGAACTGGATAGTATTGTCTTATAGAAACATCTCTCAAGGTATCCAAGCCTATTTTGCGACGCTGTTCGTAAAGGGTATATAAAAAGCAAGTAAAATAAAATAGTTATGTCTAATATGGGGGAATAGGTGAATCTTGATTCTATTGAGTTTTTTTGCCTCTATCCCTCATCTTTTTGAAGCTTTTTTATCGCCTCTATAGCTAACCTTTTACGGTCTGCGCTCTTTGTGTAAAGAGATGCCATAGCATCATTTGTCCAGCCAAAGAGTGCTTTCAATTGTGATACTGTTGCACCAGAGTTAGCTGCGCGTGTTGCTGCTAATTT
>NZ_JBHIRJ010000010.1:0-51259 GCF_042197045.1 Bartonella sp. AA74HLJMH | reverse complement strand
ATCCATCAATTGTGAGATAGACGACATAAAGCCATCGACAATCGAATTAGCCAGATCTTCGCCGGCTTGTTCCATACTTGCCTTGGCAGCATCAGAGAGCTTTTCGCGGGCAAAAAAGCTCTTTCTAAACTGGAACTTCTTAAAATTCCCTTTTTACACCTCTCTCAAAGCAAAGATAAAACTGCCAAAACACGTGAGAGTCATCTAAGGATAATTGCATGAGACCATAACAGCTATAAACAGACTCCAATATTTGTATCATATTATTGTAACGATTTACTTACGTATAAAAGAAGAAGATAAAATTGTAATACAACTAAAAGTTCATACGGTTAATCAAGAGAAATTATATAGCATCACAAAACATCAATTGTTTGAAGATTATAAGTAAAAAATTGATCAAAATAAAAAGCTTTTCTTATGAAAAAGAAAAGAGTTGCCCATGAGTAGATATTATAAACTCTAACAAAGGGCATAACTTGATAATTATACTGCAACAAACTAATAGAAACAGCCTTCTTGATAATTCTGGACAACATGTGCTAGCAAATTATGAACACACCCTTGACAAACTCCCCTTTCTTCAAAGATGAAAGCCTAAAAAGAAAAAATAGAATAACAAATCATTATTCTGCTTTGTATTAAAGCTCAGTTCACATTAAACCATTGCACTTATAGCGTATAACCTGAAATCTTAGCAGCTTTGAAAAAAATATGTCTGATTTTTCACTCTATTTCTAAATAACATTTAGACACTCCTACTGCTCTTCAAGTCCCCACATATAATACGTTTTTTCCCTCATGCTTTAAGACAAAGAAACAAATCCTATTATAACTTACTGCAACTTGCCGAAAATTGGGTGTCTTTCCCTATAACGCCAAGATCTTTAATTAAAAGCGGTTTTCCTATTTCTCCATTATAGGCTTTAACGTGAATGGTCTTGCCTTTCACATCTATGAGGTAATAATCTCCATTAAAAAGCGCACCAGCTGTATATATAGGGATATTTCCAAAAACCTTATCATTTTTCGCACGGCAATAAGACTGATAATGCGTGTGCCCAACGAAGATTGCTTTAACATTATGAGAGGTAATAATTGACTTAAAGACCGACAAATCTTTAGCATTCTTTTTACGAATAAAAAAGGATTCACCATCAATGGAAGCAGCACGCGCATCATGAAAATTAATGATTGTCACTTTACCTCTTGCATCAGCAGCAGCTAAATCGTTCCTAAGCCAATCTAAAGATTTATTGATTTGCACTTCTGTAGACTGCCCCTTCAAACCAACCGTATAGCTTGGATAATTGTGAAGCTGCACATAGTGAACATCTCCATAATCCCAAGAATAACTCAAACTCCCCCTTATCGAGCGAATATTTCCACCCGAAATGGGAACCAAGCTTTCAGTAACATCTGCATTGAAATGCGATAATTGACTACGGTATTTTTTGATTTCCGATACCATTCTTGAAACTGCACTTATAGCACAAGCATCTTTGTAAAAACTGAATTCTTGAGGATTTGTACAATTACCAACATTATTGGCATAATCGTGATTCCCTAGCCCCTCATAGACAGGTGCTCCAAGAGTTTTATAAACATTTTCATAATCATCATAGTTTTTTTGTTGTCCAAACTCCGTCAGATCACCATTGACAATATGGAATGCAGCCTTGTGCGCTTTTATCACACCAGCAACCTGCTCATTTATCTTTAACCATGGCTCTCTGTTTGATATTCCATTGGCATCACCAGAGTTTAAACGCCACGGTTGCGGATCAGCCATAATGATAGCAGTATAATTTTTTGTAAGAGACTTTTCTTTCATCGACCAATCCATGAATGCATCATGATAAAGCCTCTTGTCTCTTTTTATTTTTTCAGAATCAAGATTAAAACAACCAGAGAGAGTAAAAGCAATCACGGTGATTACCAATTCAACTTTATATCTCATAAACCTATCGCCATAAAAACGTTACATATTATTTATATTAAAAAATTCCTCAGAAGCAATTTTTTAGATTTTATTGTCAAAAATATGTCAAAAATTCGAAATAACGAAAGCAATAATCCTTCAATGAAGGTGCACTTTGATGATATAAAAGCACTGTTGATTTCAAGCCTTCAACTTGAAGCATCTTCATTGATTAAGATTTATAAGCTTGGGCTCTGGCTCTTTCAAATGTCATCGATACATCAACAGCTTATAAAAACTTAGTCGTATACTATTAAAATATCCCCAACAGGAGAAAGAATGTATTCTTATACTAGAGCACCCAACTCCTTTGGATATCAAGATCAAATATATTAGAATATTATGATAAATAAGGTATAACTAATCAAAAGTGCTAGCAATAGTGTTTGAGTATTACCGTCATCACTTACTTTGACAAGTTATAAAAATGCAGAAGTATTACAGAAAATACTATTATTACTTTATAAAAAAATAATATAACTTATGTAATTATTATAATAATATTTATAATTTCTATAATATAGATTTACAATAAATTTAATTATATAATATAAATAATTACAAACACATTGTGTGTTAAATATAAATTAATACAAATTTAATATCATTTGTTTTTTAATTTTGACAAAAAACCAAAAATATCTTACCAAATAAAGACAATTATCGAAATTAATAACAACTATCCATTTTCACTTCTTCTTATGAAGTTTGCGGGGAAATGAATATTTGGGGGCTCTCATAAGGAGAATACTGGTGTATAAAACATCCCTTTTATCATGCACGGCTGCGGCTGCTATCATACTATTCAACATCCAGTTCACTGCACATGCTGAAACTCTTGACGTTGCCAACGAAGAAAAAGATATATCCGGAAAAACGTACGAGACTATTTATGTAAAAAACAAAGGAAAAATCACCGGCAGTACTGTAACTGTAACTGGAAATGAAAACACAAATACAGACCCAGGTAGCGATAAATATGTTGTAACAGTTGAAGGTGCTAACAGTGCGCTTGAATTAAATAGCTTAAATATTCAAGGTACTGATTCTGATGTTCGTTTCGGTATTTCTGTAAAAGACGGCGCTAACATCAACCTGACCGGGGGGAACATTACAGCTTCTCAAACTGGCGTTTATATTGACGGCAGCGATAAAAATATACTGCAAAATGTAGTGATATCAAATAATAAAAATGAAGTTTCTCAACTCATTGGAGTGCAATCAGATAATGAAAGTAACATCACTTTAACAAATGTAAGCGTTACGCACGCAGAAGTTGGCATACTCGCAGATAATAATTCTCGAATCAACGTATCCGGAGGATTATTCGAGGGTAGAATGGATGGTGTATATGCTATGAGCGGCACCACCATTACTGTAAATGGCGGTACTAACGTTACCTCATCTAATGGTAACGGACTTCATGCCATCGATGAAAAGAGCGAAATCATAATGATAGGAGGAAGCGTCACTGGAAAAGATACAGCATTATCTGTAGACGAAGGTGGTCATATTAAAGTCACGGGTGGTACTCTAACAGCTAAGGAAGATACCACAAGTGCACCTACTACAGAAGGGGATAACCCTGCATATAATAAGGGTACTAAAATTGAGAGTGGATTCGGCGCATTGTCTCAAGGTGAAAACAGTGTGATTGAATTATCTGATACAAAGATCAATGATGCGACAATCGGGTTAAAAACACAAGAAAGTGGCGCAATCGCAATGACTGGGGGAAGCATTACAGCGTCCAAAGTTGGTGCATTCTTTTTAGATAGCAAGAGCAAAGAAAACGAACTGAAAGATGTAGTGACATCAAGTGGGAAAGATGATGCGCCACTAATCAATGGAATCAAGGCAACTAACAGTAATGTCACTTTAAATAATGTAACAGTGACGCAAGCACAAACTGCCATAGATGCATATGATTCCACAGTAAAAGTCTTAGGAGGATCATTTGATGCAGAAAAAGCAGCAATATTTGCTCAAAACGGCGGCAACATCACTTTAACTGGCGGTGCAAAAATTACATCATATAACGATGCTGGACTCTATGCGGAAGGTTCAAAGTCCATCATCGAAATGACAGGAGGGAGCATTACAGCGAAAGAGGAAGCAGTAACGACAACATACGGTGGCCATATTACTGTTACAGATGTCACCCTAAAAACAAATGGTGATGGACTTGGTGTAGCTTCTGATGACCTTGGTAGCATGATTGAATTACTTGGAAAGACAACGATTAGTGATAGTGCAATCGGGCTTCAAGCACAAAACGGTGGTGTAATCAAGATGACTGGGGGAACCATTACAGCTTCTGCAGCTGGTGCTGGCTTCTTAAACAGTAACAGCCGTGAAAACAAACTAGAAAATGTGACAATATCGAGTGGTAAAGACGATGCGCCACTGAACTTTGGAATAAAAGCAGATAAAGGTACCGTCACTTTAAAAGATGTAACAGTGACTCAAGCAGCCGCCGGTATATTTGCAGATCATGATTCGACAATAACAATCTCGGGAGGATCATTTCATGCACAAAATACAACAATATCTGCTCAAAACGGCAGCGCCATCACTTTAACAAACGGTGCAAAAATTACATCATCTGATGATGTTGGATTATATGCAAAAGATTCAAACTCCTCCATCACAATGATAGAAGGAAACGTCACGGGAAAAGCGAGTGCTTTGGTTGCTGAAGATGGTGGTCATATTACTGTTACAGATGTTACCCTAAAAACAAATGATAGCGATAAGTCATTTGGTGTATTTTCTAATGGCGCAAATAGTGTAATTGAATTGCTTGGAAAGACCACAATTAGTGGTAGTGCAATCGGGCTTGCATTCCAAAATGATGGCGCAATCAAGATGATTGGAGGAACCATTACAGCTTCTGCAGCTGGTGCTGGATTCTTAAACAGTAACAGTCATGAAAACAAACTAGAAAATGTGACAATATCGAGTGATAAAGACGATACGCCACTGAACTTTGGGATAAAAGCAGATAAAAGTACCGTTACTTTAAAAGATGTAACAGTGACTCAAGCAGCCGCCGGCATATTTGCAGAGAATGATTCGACAATAACAATCTCGGGAGGATCATTTCATGCACAAAATACAACAATATCTGCTAAAAGCGGCAGCACTATCACTTTAACCAATGATGCAAACATTACATCATCTGATAATGTTGGACTCTATGCAGAAGGTTCAAAATCCACCATCACAATGACGGGAGGAACTGTCACGGGGAAAGGTAATGCATTGGTTGCTGAAAATGGTGGACATATTACTGTTGCAGATGTGGCTCTAACTGTCACAGATGTGGCTCCAAGTGACGACTATATATCGTCTGGTGTATTTTCTGTTGGTGAAGGCAGTGTAATTGAATTACTTGGAAATACAACTATTAGTAATAGTGCACTCGGGCTTCAAGCACTAAACGATGGTGCAATCAAGATGACTGGAGGAGCCATTAAAACTTCTCTAGTTGGTGCTGGCTTCTTAAACAGTAACAACAGCGAAAACAAGCTAGAAGGTGTAAAGATATCGAATAGTAAAGACGATGCGTTACTGAACTTTGGAATAAAAGCAGATAAAAGTACCGTCACTTAAAAAGATGTAACCGTCATGCAAGCAACCAATGCCTTAGTTGCAGATGATCACTCGACAATAACAGCCTCAGGAGGATCATTTCATGCACAAAATACAACAATATCTGCTCAAAACGGCAGCGCCATCACTTTAACCAACAATGCAAACATTACATCATCTGATAACATTGGACTCTATGCAAATAGTTCAAACTCCACCATCAGCATGACGGGAGGAACCGTCACGGGGAAAGGTAATGCATTGGTTGCTGAAAATGGTGGACATATTACGGTCACAAATGTGTCTCTAAATGTTACAGATGTATCTCTAGGTGACGAAGATATATCGTCTGGTGTATTTTCTAATGGCGAAGGCAGTGTAGTTGAATTGCTTGAAGGAACAACGATTAGTAATAGTGAAATTGGACTTACAACAAACGATGGTGGCGCAATAAACATGACTGGAGGGACCATTAAAACTTCTCTAGTTGGTGCCGGCTTTTTAAACAGTAACAGCGGTGAAAACAAGCTGGAAGGTGTGAAGATATCGAATAATAAAGACGATGCGTTACTGAACTTTGGAATAAAAGCAGATAAAAGTACCGTCACTTTAAAAGATGTAACAGTGACTCAAGCAGCCGCCAGTATAGTTGCAAATAACCACTCAACAATAACGGTCTCAGGAGGATCATTTAGTGGACGTGATGTAGGAGGAAGCGCCGAAACCAGCAGTACGATTATCTTAAAAAACAATGCTAACATTACATCATCTAATGGCGAAGGACTCCTTGCAGACGGTTCAGGATCTAAGATCATAATGACGGGAGGATCCGTAGCCGCGAACAAAACAGCGTTATTCGCAATCAACGGAGGGCATATTGATGCCACAGATGTTGCTCTAACAACAGAGGGAAAAGGAAGCGGTGCATTTGTAAGTGGCAATGACAGCACAATTCAATTGCATGGTGATACAATAATTAACAATACTTTGGGCGGCCTTGGAGCAGTTAACGGTGGTAAAATCATTAGCGAAAACTTATCGATAATCGGTGGTGAAGCACTTGAAGGCCCCGACAACGAGCGCACTGGTATATGGACATCGGACTCTGGTAGTGAAGTTAGGTTAATGGGCAAAACAACCATTCAAAATGTTGATGAAGGGTTTTATGCAGACGGTGGAAGTAAAATCATTAGCGGAGATTTAACAATAACTGGTGGTGAAAGTAAACAACAAACCGTTGCTGTAAACGTTGCGGAGTCTGATAGTGCAATCGAATTAAATGGTAAAACAATCATTCAAAATTTTGATGTTGGTCTTTTTGCAGGAAATAATAGCACAATTAAGATGACGAATGGTTATATTGGAGCAGCAGAGAATACAATAAAAAATAAAATAGAAGCAAAAAAAGTTGCACTATGGGCGGCAGCTAATGGACATATTGATCTCAAAGATGTTTCTGTAACAGCAGGAATCAGCGGCTTGCAGTTCTTAGCTCTCCCTAATACCAAAACCGATGAATCAAATGATCCGCAAAAACATCAAAATAGTGAAATCAATTTAACCAATGCAGATATTCACGCTGAAAATGGTACTGGAATTTTCATTGGAGCTTTCACTAACGATAACATTGAAGATATTCCAACTTTATCAATCGGTACAGCAAATCTCAAAAATTCAGAAATCCATGCCGATGTATTGTTAGGAGATGGTCTTTTCGAAGATCCAAAATCTTGGAAAAATGACAATTATTGGAACAATAAAGAGGTTAAAGCGATCTCCAATGGCACCTTCACATTAAGCGCTGATCATTCAACTTTAGAAGGCAGAGCAAATATTTCTAAAGACAGAAATGTACGTTTTGATCTAAAAAACAAGACAACATGGACACTAAAGACCAGTACAAAAGAAAAAGATGATGATGGCAATCTGCTTGATATCGCTCAAAGATCTCGTTCTGATATTTCCACGCTTAATCTCGATAACAGCTCTATTGTTTTTGATGGACCAACAGAAGATCATTATCACACATTGCATATAGGATCTGGTAAACCAGATACGCAAACAGTCTACAACGCCTCTGGTGATGCAAAGATTTACTTCAACATTGCTTGGAGTGATGGCGTAGCAAGTGCCGATCAAAAAACCGATAGACTTCTGATCCACGGTGATGTCTCAGGCTCCACAACAGTTTATATCAAAAGCGATTCAGGAGATGAAAGTAGTGTAGTCAATGCTGCTGATCCTTCCAATATAGGTGGCCTCTCGCTCATTCAAGTATCTGGAAAAGCACAAGAAGACTCTTTCAAACTCGTAAATGGCTATACCACAAGAAATCGTTTGCCTTATAAATATACGCTAACGGCCTATGGACCAGAGTCAAGCCACGGTACAGCCGATGTTGCACAAAGCCTCTTTGATGAAAAGAATGAAAGTTTCTGGGATTTCCGCTTACATAAAGAAATTCTTGAAACAGATTCTGGTTCTGGTCCAAGTGTGATCGTCCCTGTAGCACAAACGGCCAGTTACTTAGTCATGCCAAATGCTCTCTTCTATAGTGGATTAACCGATATGGCTAAACAAAACGCGCTTTTAGCCAATATCAGAACATCTGTCTTAGGAAAAGAAGAGGAAAAACAAACCGGTTTCTTCCTCTATACTTACGGAAACACAGGAACCTTATCTTCTGAACGCGGACCTCTCAAATATGGTTATGGTGCTGATATCCGCTATGCTGCTCTCCAAGCCGGAGTCACATTCGCAGCATTAGAAGGACAAAATACCACAACACATTTCGGTCTTGTAGGCACCTATGGGCGGCTGTCTTTCACTCCAAAGGACATAGCGGATGCCAGTAAGAGCACATTGGATAAATGGTCACTAACAGCTTATGGCAGCGTGCAGCATGACAATGGTTTCTATATGGATACACTGTTATCCTATGGAATTCTAAAAGGAGATATCGGCAATGCTATCATTGGCAAAACCGCAAAATTGCAAAATGCCAAAATGTTTAGTATCTCCACCACTGTTGGCAAAGAGTTTGCAACTGGAATGGAAAGTTTAACATTTGAGCCACAAGCACAAATTGCCTATCAACATTTGATGTTTAATACCATTGAAGATGCTGATAATTTTACCGTTGATATGAACAATCCTTCTCAATGGTTGATCCGTGTTGGTGGACGTTTGACAAAAACTATTTCCACTGAAAACAACCGTCCAATGTCTTTCTATGGAAAAGTAAACTTGATCAAAACCTTTGGTGATAATGGTACCATCCAGATTGGCAGAGATTTTGACCTTGATCCTATGGGACCTGCAATTGAAGGCGGCGTTGGCATCAATGCGCAACTGTCTCACAATTTCTCCCTTCATGGTGATGTAAGCTATCAGCAAAAGCTTCAAAAAACTGGTATCTCTGGAGCAAATTTCTCAGGCGGCATACGCTATCAGTTTTAACACAAAGCTGTAAAAGCAAGCCTATTCATTCTATTCAATTTAATAAAAAGGCAGCACGATATGCTGCCTTTTTATCTCTCCCCTATTCTTTTCTACCAATACACACCGCCAACATTTTTCTTTAAGAAAATTAGTTAAAAAACTCAAGACAATAAAATATCGCGCTTTTAACTAGTAAAAATATCCCTTGAAAAAACTAAAAGTCGATTGAAAAATCAATGAGCGCTATTTTATCGTAACCGTGTTAAAGAAAAACATGAAAGCTATGGTATCATCTTTGGTTTCATGATGTTGGAAGAGATCCCTATCAGGCTCAAGTATACAGTTTTTTGAAATTTTCTTGCCTATTTCTTTTCTTTAAGCATAATCAACAAGTTTTATGCAAACATAACACATATCTTGAATAGAAAAACTTATAATACTTACATAATATTAACATAATGTATTCATTTAATACTAAATGAATTTAAATATAATACATTATATGCTAAATGTATAAGTTAATTTATACTTTACAAAAAAATAAAAATATCCTATTCACGTTCCATCTCTAAAATATCCATCCATTTGATATCCTTCTTATAAGCGGGGGAAGAGTGTGTGGCTCTTATAAGTTAGGAAAATCTTGATGTGTAAAAAATCCCTTTTATGCTGCACAGCTGTCATAGCTGTCATGCTATTCAACACCCATCTCAATGTATATGCTGAAACTCTTGAAGTTTCCGGCGAGAAAAAAGAAGTATCTAACACAACGTATGAGATTATTAATGCGAAAGACAACGGGAAAATCACCGGCACACATTTAACTGTGGTTGGGAATAAAGACACGGATATTTATGCTGTAACAGCTGACGGTCTTGGCAGTGCGATTACATTACTGCAAGACACAGCCATTAAAGGAACTGATTTTGACATTCGTCTTGGTCTTAATGCAAAAGATGGTGCTACAATCAAAATGACTGGAGGCATTATTACGGTTTCTGAAATTGGCGCTTTCTTCGAAAACAGTATGAATGATAAAAATAAGCTGGAAGGTGTAACAATATCAAGCGGTAAAGATGGCCACTTCATGGACAAGGGAATAAATGCCGACAACAAAAGCAAAGTTACTTTAGAAAACGTAACAGTTACGCAAGCAAACACCAGTATATTTGCAAATGATCATTCTGAAGTAACGATTTTAGGAGGAGAATTTGATGGAGAACTCAAAGGAATATCTGCTACGGAAGGCAGCGCTATTACTTTAACCTATAGTGAATTAGCCGATAATAAAAAAGGCAGTGTTCAAGTTACATCATCTCATGGTGACGGACTCTATGCAAATGGTGCACAATCCACAATCACAATGATAGGAGGATCAGTCACTGGAGAAAATACAGCATTACTTGCAGAAAATGGCGGACATATTGACGTCACAAATGTTACTTTAAAAAAAGATGGCACCGGAATCGGTGCAATAGCTAATGATGTTGACAGCACAATTGAACTACACGGAAATACGGTAATTAATGACGCTGTAATTGGGCTTTATGCAACAAACGGTAGCACAATCACAATGACTGGAGGAACCATTACGGCTTTTGAAACTGGTGCGTTCTTCAATGAGAGTAAAAGCGATAAAAACAAATTAGAAAATGTAACCATTACTTATGCAAATACCAGCATAAGTGATCAAGACAAGCTAGAAAGTGTGAAAACATCGGACAATGAATTAGACCCTGGATGGGAAAGTGAATTAGAAAATGAAAAAGAAGAGTTTTTATACACAGGAATAACGGCCTTTGCCGGAAGTCATCTCACTTTAGAAAATGTAACCATTACGCAAGCAGACACCAGCATATCGGCAGAAGATGGTTCACAAGTAACGATATTAGGAGGAGCATTTGATGGAGAACACACAGGGCTATACGTAATGAACGGCAGCTTCATTACTTTAGCCAATAGTAAAGAAGGCAGCGTTCAAGTTACATCATCTGATGGTGATGGACTCTATGCAGACGGTTTATTCTCTACAATCATAATGATGGGAGGGACAGTGACTGCGGGAAAAAGAGCATTATTTGCACAAAAAGGTGGATATATTAAGGTCACAGATGTTGCTCTAACAACGATGGACGGAAACGGATACGGTGCAGCTTCCACCGATCCTTACAGCTTTATTGAATTGGATGGAGAGACAACGATTACTAATGCTATAAATGGACTTGATGCGGAAAACAGTGGTGTTATCATAATGACGGGAGGAGCTGTAACTGCAAAAAGCGCAGCATTGTTTACCATGAACGGTGGATATATTAAGATCACAGATGTTGCTCTAACAACGATGGACGGAAACGGATACGGTGCAGCTTCCACCGATCCTGAAAGCTTAATTGAATTGGATGGGAAGACAACAATTAATAATGCTCTCATCGGACTTTATACAGAAAATAGTGGTACTATCTCAATGGCGGGTGGAACTGTAACTGGGAAAAGCGCGGCAGTACTTACAAAAAGCGGTGGACATATTAAGGTCACAGATGTTGCTCTAACAACAATGGATGGCAACGGATACGGGGCAGCTACCAGCGATCCTAACAGCTTGATTGAATTGCATGGAAAGACAACAATTAATAATGCTTTCATCGGACTTTATACAGAAAATAGTGGTACTATCACAATGGCGGATGGAACTGTAACCGCAACAAACATGGCACTGTTTGCAGCAAACGGTGGACATATTAAGGTCACAGATGTTGCTCTAACAACAATGGATGGCAACGGATACGGTGCAGCTACCACTGATCCTGACAGCTTGATTGAATTATATGGAAAGACAATAATTGATAATGCTTTCATCGGGCTTAATACAGAAAATAGTGGTACTATCACAATGGCGGGTGGAACTGTAACCGCAACAAACATGGCATTGCTTGCAAAAAGCGGAGGACATATTAAGCTCACAGATGTTGCTCTAACAACGATGTATGGCAACGGATACGGAGCAGCTACCTCCGATCCTGAAAGCTTGATTGAATTGCATGGAAAGACAACGATTAATAATGCTTTCATCGGGCTCAATGCAGAAAACAGTGGTGCAATCACAATGACGGGAGGAACTGTAACCGCTGCAAACATGGCATTGCTTGCAAAAAGCGGTGGGCATATTAAAGTCACAGATGTTGCTCTAACAACAATAAATGGTAACTATGGCGCAGCTACCACCGATCCTGATAGCTTGATCGAATTGCATGGAAAGACAACAATTAATAATGCTTTCATCGGGCTTAATGCAGAAAATAGTGGTGCAATCACAATGACGGGAGGAACTGTAACCGCTGCAAACATGGCAGTGTTTGCAAAAAACGGTGGGCATATTAAGGTCACAGATGTTGCTCTAACAACGATGTATGGTAACGGATACGGTGCAGCTACCACCGATCCTAATAGCTTGATTGAATTGTATGGGAAGACAACTATTGATAATGCTGTAACCGGACTTGATGCAGAAAATAGTGGCACAATCATAATGACTGGGGGAACAGTAACTGCGACAACCATGGCATTGTTCGCAATGAATGGTGGACATATTAAGGTCACAGACGTTGCTCTAACAACAATGGATGGCAACGGATACGGTGCAGCTGCCAGCAATCCTTACAGCTTAATTGAATTGCATGGAAATACAGCGATTAGCAATACTTTCATCGGACTTTATGCAGAAAACGGTGGCACAATTAAAATGAATGGAGGGACCGTAGCAGCAAAAGGATCAGCATTTGTTGTAAAAAATAGCGGATATATTGATGTAACAAATGTTTCTGCAACAGCAGAAAACAGTGGCATAATATTTGATAAATCCGAGGACGATAACGCCTTAGAAATCAACTTGACAAATACAAAGATTCGCACTGAAAATAGCATTGGAATTAACGCAGACCAATCAATCGGTATAGCCAATCTCAAAAATTCAGAAATCAGTGCCGATATTTTATTAGCAGCAAAAGCTTCAACTAAAGAAAATAATTTTGCTTTTACATTAAATGCTAATCACTCGGTATTAAAGGGAAGAGCAAAAATTGCAGAAAACAGAACCGTACGCTTTGATTTGACAAACAAGACAACATGGATATTGAAAACCAGTACAAAAGAAACCGATGATGACGGAAAACTGCTTGCTATTGCTCAAAGGTCACGTTCTGATATTTCTGTGCTCAATCTTAATGATAGTTCTATTGTTTTTAATGGACCGGTAGAAGATCATTATCATACATTGCATGTAGGATCTGGAATACCAACCACTCTAGCAGTCTATAATGCCTTTGGTGAGGCAGAAATTCATTTCAACGCTATATGGAGTGATGGTGTTGCAATAGATGCACAAAAAACCGATAGGCTTCTCATTCACGGTGATGTAGCAGGCACCACAACAGTTTATGTCAAAAGTGTTTCAGGGGATAAAGAGAGTGTAGAAAATGCTTCTCCTCCTTCAAATATAGGTGGACTTTCACTTATTCAAGTTTCTGGAGAAGCAAAAGAAGACTCCTTTAAATTGAAAAATGGCTATACCACCATAGGAGGAACTCCTTATAAATATACGCTGACTGCCTATGGACCAGTCTCAAGCTATGGCAAAGCCAATGCTAACCAAAACTTATTCGATGAAAAGGATAAAGATTTCTGGGATTTCCGTTTGCAGCCTGAATTTTTTGACCCCGATTCAAAAGTAAGAGCAGTTGTACCACAAATGGCAAGCTATTTGGTTATGCCAAATGCCCTCTTTTATACTGGATTGGCCGATATGGCCAAGCAAAATGCACTTTTAGCCAATATGAGAACAACAGTCTTGGGAGAGCAGAAAAATCTAAAAAACAGTTTCTTCCTCTCTACCTATGGGGGTACAGGAACCTTATCCTCGAAACGCGGTCCCCTTAAATATGGTTATGGTGCTGATATTCGCTACGCTGCTATACAAGGTGGGGTTGCATTGACTACGTTAGAAGGGCACCGCACTACTACACATCTTGGTCTTTTAGGTACCTATGGGCAGCTGTCTTTCACTCCAAAAGAGATGCAGGATGCAAGTAAAAGCACCCTAGATAAATGGTCTCTCACTGCCTATGGTAGTGTACAACATGACAGTGGTTTCTATATCGATACGCTTTTATCCTATGGGATAATAAAGGGCGATATCACCAATGCTATCATTAGTAAAACCGCGAAATTGAACAATGTAAAAATGTTGAGTATTTCCACCACCGTTGGCAAACAATTTTCTACCGGAATGGAAGGTTTAACCTTCGAGCCCCAAATACAACTTGCTTATCAACATTTGATGTTTGATACCATTGAAGATGCTGATAATTTAAAAATTGATATGAACAATCCTTCTCAATGGTTGATCCGTGTTGGTGGACGTTTAACCAAAACCATTATGACCACTGAAAATGGTCCTGCCATTTCCTTCTATGGAAAAGCAAACTTGATCAAAACCTTTGGTGATGATGGTACCATCCAGATTGGCAGAGATTTTGACCTTGATCCCATGGGAACAGCAATTGAGGGCGGCGTTGGCATCAATGCACAACTGTCTCACAATTTCTCTCTTTACGGTGATGTAAGCTATCGACAAAAACTTCAGAAAACTGGTATAAGTGGTGCAAGCTTTTCAGGTGGCATACGCTATCAGTTTTAAATCAAGGCTGTAAAAATAGCCTATTCATTCTATTCAATTTAATAAAAAGGGCAGCACAATATGCTGCCCTTTTTGTACATTAAAGTCATCCTTTTTCCTTTTAAAGCACCCTTCCCTCTTTATACTTAGTTCTTTACGAAAATCTCCAAGACAAGACACAACAAACGCAACAGAGCACTTCCATCCCCAGTGGATGAAGAGTACTTCCTACTTTGAAAAAAAGAGAAGTCTATTAGAAATAAATTAATACCACTGTGTTGAAAGATGAAAGCCCACTTTAAGCCCAAGTAAGTTAGCTTTTTTACTAGCTTCTTCTACATCCTTTTTTGTTCCCTCATAACCCCAATTTGCGTCATATAATAATCCCTACCATCACGTAAAAGATGTTATGGTACCACTATATCAGTATCTCACAATATTTCTCTGAATAATAATATTCAAAATTATAATTCTTTAAATAAAATCCATTATAAATACATTTTGTATTATACATAATTAATATCAATTATTTTTTAATTTTGACAAAAAACCAAAAATGTCTTACCAAATTAAAGACAATTACTGAAAGTAATAACAACTATCCATTTTCACTTCTTCTTATGAAGTTCGCGGGGAAATGAATATTTTGGGGCTCTCATAAGGAGAATACTAGTGTATAAAACATCCCTTTTATCATGTACGGCTGCAGCCGCTATTATCCTGTTCAACATCCAGTTCAGTGCACATGCTGAAACCCTCGTAGTTTCTGAGGGAAAACAACAAGAAGTATCCGATAAAACCTACGAAACTATTCACGCAAAAGACGGTGGCAAAATCATTGGAAAACATTTAACCATTGTTACGAATAAAGATATAAACCAAGGCACAAACCAAACCGTCTATGCTGTAACAGCAGAAGGTGCTAACAGTGCGATTGAGTTACTGGATGGCACAATCATTAAAGGCACTGGTTCTGGTATTTTCTTAGGCCTTGAAGCCAAAGACGGTGCTACACTTCAAATGACTAAGGGAACAATTACATATTCTGGAATGGAGGCCTCCTCATCTGGCATTTTATCTAGCACTGGTGCTTCCTTTTCTGACAGTAAGAGTAAAAAAAACAAGCTGGAAGACGTGGTAATATCGAGTGAAAACGATAACAGTTCACTATCCTTAGGAATAAGTGCTAAAAACAGCACAGTAACCTTGAACAATGTAACCGTTACTCAAGCACTAACAGGCATATTTGCAGATGATCACTCGACAATAACAATCTCTGGAGGATCACTCGATGGGGAAACTGATGGGGTATATGCTGGAAACGGCAGCATCATTACTTTAAACAACAATGTTACAGTCGCATCATCTAAAGGTAATGCACTCCATGCAGATGGTATAGAATCCAAGATCACCATGAAAGGAGGGGCTGTCATAGGAGGAAGTTTGAATGGACATGAAGGCGCATTATTTACAAAAAATGGTGGACGTATTGAAATTACGGATGTTACTCTAACAACCAATAACTTCCGAAACGGTGCAAATGCCAATGGCTTTGGAAGCATAATTGAATTAAAAGGCAAAACAAGCATTGAAAAAGTTAGAGATGGACTGAGAGCAGAAAAAGGTGGTAAAATCACCAGCGAAGATTTAACAATAACTGCTTATGAAAACCAAGAATACGGTACTTCTGGTATAACAGCCATTGATCCCAATAGTGAAGTTCAATTAAAGGGTCATACAACCATTGAAAAAGTTTTTGTCGGTCTTGAAGCCTTTAATGGTGGCAAAATCGTTAGCGGAGATTTAACAATAGTCGGTGGTAAAGCAATTAATGACAACCCCAATGAAGCACGATCTGGTGTATGGACATCGGGCTCTGGGAGTGAAATTCAGTTAACTGGCAAAACAACCATTCAAAATTTTGATGAAGGTCTTTATGCAGATGATGGGAGTAAAATCATTACCGGAGATTTAACAATAACCGGTAGTGAGTCCGAAGAACCAACCGTTGGTGTAAGTACTTGGGAGGCCGATAGTATAGTTGAATTAAATGGCAAAACAACTATTCAAAATGTCGGTATTGGTCTCGCTACTGGTGAAGATGGCACAATTAAGATGATTAATGGCGCTATTGATACTAATTCTAAAGGTCTAGATACCCAATCCGACACTCCTCAGAATGGGAAGAAAAATAAAATAGAAGCAAAAATGGCTGCGCTGGTTGTAATAAATGGCGGACATATTGATCTGACAGATGTTTCTGCCACAGCAGAAGTTGCCGGTTTACAATTCGCAACTTTCTCCGATGATAATCCAAATGGCTCGCATGATCCACAAAAATATCATAGTAATGAGATCAATCTGACCAATGCAGAGCTTCATGCTGAAAATGGCACAGGAATTTTCATTGGAGCTGTTGTTGAAAAAAGCATCGAAGATGCTACAGCTCCATCAATCGGCACAGTCAATCTTAAAAAATCAGAAGTCCATGCCGATGTTTTACTAGGAAATGGTATTGCTTGGGACAAAGCGTCATGGAAAGATAAGGATTTGTGGGATGATAAAGAGGTTAAAGCGATCTCCAACGGCACCTTCACATTAAGCGCTGATCATTCAAATTTAGAAGGCAGAGCGAATATTGCTAAAGACAGAAATGTACACTTTGATCTGAAAAACGACACAACATGGACGTTGAAGATCAGTAACAATGAAAAAGATGCTGATGGAAAACTACTTGATATTGCTCAAAGATCTCGTTCCGATATTTCTACACTTAATCTCGATAACAGCTCCATTATGTTTAGCAAGCCAACAGAAAAACAGCATTACCAAACTTTGTATATAGGTTCTGGTAAACCAGACACGCAAGAAGTCTACAATGCCTCTGGTGACGCAAAAATTTACTTCAACGCACAATGGAGTGATGGAGCACCAATCGCCGATCAAAAAACCGATAGGCTTTTGATCAATGGGAACGTCTCAGGCAACACATCAGTTTATGTTTCAGGACGCGTAGAAAAGAACAGTAGTCAAGCAAATACCTCTGCTGCTGCCAATGTCCGGGGGCTTTCACTCATTCAAGTTTCTGGAAAAGCAGAAGAAAACTCTTTCAAACTGGTAAATGGCTATACCACAAGAGGTGGCTTACCGGATATGTATACACTACGTGCCTATGGACCAGACTCAAGCCAAGGCAAAGCCGATATTGCACAAAACCTCTTTGATGAAAAGAATAAAAATTTCTGGGATTTCCGTTTACAACCCGAACTGCTTGACTCCAATTCTGGTTCAAATCCTGATCCTGAAACAAATATCCCTACCGTTGCCCCTGTACCACAAACAGCAAGCTATTTGGTCATGCCAAATGCTCTCTTCTATAGTGGATTAACCGATATGGCTAAACAAAACGCGCTTTTAGCCAATATCAGAACATCTGTCTTAGGAAAAGAAGAGGAAAAACAAACCGGTTTCTTCCTCTATACTTACGGAAACACAGGAACCTTATCTTCTGAACGCGGACCTCTCAAATATGGTTATGGTGCTGATATCCGCTATGCTGCTCTCCAAGCCGGAGTCACATTCGCAGCATTAGAAGGACAAAATACCACAACACATTTCGGTCTTGTAGGCACCTATGGGCGGCTGTCTTTCACTCCAAAGGACATAGCGGATGCCAGTAAGAGCACATTGGATAAATGGTCACTAACAGCTTATGGCAGCGTGCAGCATGACAATGGTTTCTATATGGATACACTGTTATCCTATGGAATTCTAAAAGGAGATATCGGCAATGCTATCATTGGCAAAACCGCAAAATTGCAAAATGCCAAAATGTTTAGTATCTCCACCACTGTTGGCAAAGAGTTTGCAACTGGAATGGAAAGTTTAACATTTGAGCCACAAGCACAAATTGCCTATCAACATTTGATGTTTAATACCATTGAAGATGCTGATAATTTTACCGTTGATATGAACAATCCTTCTCAATGGTTGATCCGTGTTGGTGGACGTTTGACAAAAACTATTTCCACTGAAAACAACCGTCCAATGTCTTTCTATGGAAAAGTAAACTTGATCAAAACCTTTGGTGATAATGGTACCATCCAGATTGGCAGAGATTTTGACCTTGATCCTATGGGACCTGCAATTGAAGGCGGCGTTGGCATCAATGCGCAACTGTCTCACAACTTCTCCCTTCATGGTGATGTAAGTTATCAACAAAAGCTTCAGAAAACTGGTATAAGTGGTGCAAGCTTTTCAGGTGGTATACGCTATCAGTTTTAAGGAAAGGAAATTCTTCTCGGAACCTCTTATTTTAAGCAGAGCAGCCTGTGCCCTACATGAGAAGGAAAGCACATGTACAAGCGTATGAGACTGAAAAAAGTGTAAAAGCGAGCGTTGCTTTCCCGTTCGTTTGCACAGAAAGGCTGCACAACTCTGTATTGTGCAGCTTTTTTAATTTTCTATAATATTATGTAGCCCTTTTGTTGATATTACCTCTTGTAAATAAACCCTGCTTTTCTTTTCTGCTAAAGTCCTTTTTATTCCTTAAAGAAACCTCTTTCTTCTTCATGCAGTAGATGTACTAGCTTTTCTTTAAAGGAATTCCCTTCACCTCTTTACGGCAGAAGATCTGCTGCAAAATACCTTTTTGCGCAGAAAATCCAATCAGGCATAACAAACATAACACAATGCTTTGTACTCAATTTATCTAAAATGCTCAGGAAATCATAAAGAAGAGCTAAAGCTTTATCAATCATCATAAGTATTATTTAAGTATATACATAAATATATTTTAGATATACAGAAAACAAATATTAAATTCATTATGTGATTGAAATTATAATAGTTTATATTTAATAATTTGTTTTATAAATTATAAATTACATAGTTATTTACAAAATAAAAAACCCTTTAATAAAAATTAATTATAGAATACAAGTAAATAAATAAATTTACTATATAAATGTAAAAATAAATAAAGTATAAAATTATATTATATTTTATTATTAAATAATATTTTTATTTAATAATAAAATTATATAAATACTTTATATAAAAGTTAAAATAATATAACCTCCCGATGAAAATTGTGTGTTCTTTATCCTTTTTATAAGCGGGGAGAGAATATGCGGAGGCTTATAAGTTAAGGAAAATCTTCATGTCTAAAAAATTTTTACTATCCTGTACAGCTGTTGCGACAATCGCGCTGTTTAATGCTCATACTAATGTAAAAGCCGAAAAAATCTTAATGAATTTTCATGGAATAACTGAGGAAGCATCCAACTTCACTGTTGGCGGTATAATAGTGATAAAAGGTAGTGGAATAATTGGAAAAAATTTAGCAATAATTCACGACAGCAAAAACATGGAGGACGACTGGTTGAGCACTGTACGCATTATCGAACCTAATAGCTTTCTTGACTTATCAGAATCAACGATTAAGGCTAAAGAAATCGGTGTGATGGCAACAGACGGTGGTATAATAAAAATGAATGCAGTAGGTATTATTGCTCCTACAGTAGGCTTATTTCTCGAAGATAGCAAAAGTGATAAAAACAAGCTGAAAAATGTGACAATAACGAGCAGTAAAGATGACTTAATGGAAAAAGGAATAGCTCTTTATAAGGAAAGTAAAGTCATCTTGGAAAACGTAACAGTTACTCAAGCAAAAGTGGGTATAGAAGCGTTGGATAATTCTCAAACAACGGTATCAGGAGGATACTTTAATGCAAAAGAGCATGGAATATACGCTGGTACAGGCTCTACAATTACTTTAAAGAACAATGTTACAGTGTCCTCTGATGAATATGGCCTCAATGCAAATGGTGCACAATCCAAAATCACGATGATTGGGGGAACTGTAACTGGGAAAAAAAATGCATTAGTTGCAGCAAATAGTGGATATATTGATGGCATAGATACCACTCTAATGGCAGATGGCAATGGAAAAGGTGCATGGGCTAACGGCCCCAACAGTACAATTGAATTGCATGATAATGCAACCATTAAAGAGGCTATCATCGGACTTGAAGCAAACAGTGGTGTCATTCAAATGACAGGAGGATCTATCACTGTTTCCGAGACAGGGGCTTCTTTTGAAAACAGCAAGAGTGACAACAACAAGTTAGAAAATGTCGTGATAACAAGCAGCAGCAATGATAAACCGATAACCACAGGTGTAAGTGCTGATAAGGAAAGCACGGTTACTTTAAAAAATATCACCGTTAAGAACGCACAAAAGGCTCTCTTGGCTAATGATAATTCCCAAATAACGGTAACGGACGGCGGTTCCTTTGGCGGTGAGGTACAAGCCAAGCAAGGCAGCACAATTACTTTAAATGATAATGTTATAGTAACATCTGAAAATAATGGGCTTCATGCAGATGGTGAACAATCTAAAATCACAATGACTGGAGGAACTGTAAAAGCAAAAGAAGCTGCATTTGTCTTAAAAGATGGCGGATATATTGATGTCACAGATATTTCTGCGAAAGCACAGTGCAATGGGATAAGCATTGATGACTCCAAAAACGATCAGACTTCAAGAATCAACCTGACCAATACAAACCTTTTTGTCGAAGATGGAACGGGTATTGTTGCCAACAATTCATCAAATGGTAAACTCAACCTCAAAGATTCAAAAATCAGTGCCGACAGGTTATTCGTGGGTATAACTCATGATACGCCAAAACCTGATCAAATCTTTACACTCACCGCAGAAAACTCTCTCTTACAGGGGGAAGTAAGAAATGACGGAAACAGCAGAACAACTTTCGATCTCAAAAACGATACAACATGGTTCGTAAACACTAGCACAAAAGAAAAAGATGATGCGGGCAAGTTACTTGATATTGCCCAAAGATCTCATTCTGATGTTTCTATACTTAATCTCGACAATAGTTCCATTGTTTTTCAACAGCCGACAGAAAACCATTATCATACATTGCATATAGGTTCTGGGAAACCAGACACGCAAGCAGTCTACAATGCTTCTGGTGACGCAAAGATTTCTTTTAATGTTGGATCTGTTGAGAGCTCTGATATAATCGATCAAAAAAATGATCGACTTCTGATCCAAGGGGATGTCTTAGGTACAACAACAGTTTATGTTATGAGTGATTTCAAAGATAGCAATAATATAACAGAAGCTTTTCACCCTTCTTCTAATACCAGTGGAGTTTCGCTCATTCAAGTTTCTGGGAAAGCAGATGAAAATTCCTTCAAATTAGCCAATGGTTATATCCAAGCAACTGGTTCACCTTATAAATATAGACTTACCGCTTATGGACCAACATCCAGCTATGGTGCTGCAAATGAAACACTAAACCTGTTGGGAGAAAATGATAATTTCTGGGATTTCCGTTTGCAGAAATTTATTTTACCACAAGTAGCGAGCTATTTGGCCGTACCTAATGCTCTCTTCTACGCTGGTTTTATCGATATGGCTCAACAAAGTACTCTGTTAGCTGATCTGAGAACAACAGCTATAGGGATCGAAGATAACGTCAAAAAAAATGGATTCTTTCTCTCTTCCTATGGAAGTATCGCAACCCTATCGTCACAACAATATGGCTATAACACAAACATTCGCTATGCTGCTACACAAGCAGGTTTTACAGCTTCTGCACAAAAGAGCCAAAATACAATCCTATATTGGGGTCTTACCGGAACCTATGCTCAATTATCCCTCACCCCCCAAAATATAGAAGATGCAGACAAGAGTACGCTTAACAAATGGGCAGTCACAGCCTACAGCGGTATAGAGCATAATAGCGGTTTCTATATGGATACACTCTTCTCTTATGGGATCTGGAAAGGAAATATCTCTACAGCCATCGCTAACAGTACCACTAAAGTCGATGATATAAAAATGTTAATTGCCTCAACAACAATAGGTCAAAAATTCACAACGGGTATTAAAGCCCTCACGTTTGAACCCCAGGCACAACTTGTTTACCAGCGTCTAATCTTTAATGCCTTTTCTGATGCTGATAATCTTAAAGTTGATATCGGTGAACCTTATCAATGGTTAGTACGCATTGGTGGACGTTTGACAAAAACTACTACCTCCACAGAAAAGAACCGTGTCATTTCTCTGTATGGAAAAGTGAACTTTCTCAAAACTTTTGGTGATGATGGTAAAGTACAGATTGGCGACACCTTTCCCCTTGATCCTACAGGATCTTCTATTGAAGGTGGGCTTGGCATCAATGCAAAATTGTCTCGCAGTTTAGCCCTCCATGGTGATATAAACTATCGAAAAAAGCTGCAAAAAACTGGTATATCCGGAACAAACTTTTCAGGAGGGATACGCTATCAGTTTTAAGGAAAGTCTGTAAATAGCCTATTCATTCTATTCAATTTAACAAAAAAGGCAGTATACATACTGCCTTTTTAATCTATGTAAGCTACTATTCTTATCCCCTGAAACTTTTTTCTTTTCTCCTCAATGATATCCTTCCCTCCTATTTACACGAGTCACGCGGCATATTCATTATCGAATTTGTCTATAAAGCTAAGCAAAGTGTATTTTTAGATAATAAAAAGAAGACTACATTGGAAAAGATAATGATAAAAGAAACTCTCTCTTCATACCTTTTCTATGTTTATCCTCCTGTTTCTTCAATCCATTAGCTTAACACCACCCTGTAAGGATTCATTTATATGTCCATGTACCGTTTTTAGGCAAACCATTTTGACAATGCTTATCCCTCTAATTCCATACAGTATATTGATTTATAAAGATAATTCTTTGTTTTCCATGTTGAATGAGAGTCCCTAATATCGTAGGATTCTCTCATTTCAAACTTGTTTTATGTTGAAACAATTAAAAATTTTCTTGCACGTTACAAGCAGGGCTGGCGTGTGGAGAAAAGTTATATAAGAAAAGCCTGAGAATTCCTCTCATGAACTGCCTCAAGTGCCAAGGGCTTGTCACAAACATTGGGAGCTAGAAAAATGTGTGACGGGCTTGCTCCTTCGTAAGCGTAAAGATGATGGGACTCTATGGCTTTAGCGTTATACCCTTCACGGGCCGCCGCCGCGAAATGGGCGGTGAGGCCTTAGAAAAATGGACTTTGGTACCCTTAGCCTCTTTAAAGAAAGCCTGTGAATAGCCCCCTCATCTCTTCTTCTTATAGCAGAGAAAATTTGCTGATCATTTTGGTGAGTGCATCAAATAATACATCTCAACGCTATAGAGCTTTTTATAGCGATTATCTTTAATAGACAATTTTTAAATATCATACTTCATAGTGCTTTTAGCATAAGCTTAACCAAGCTAGGTTTTATGAAATCCACTTTTCTCGACTTTTTATGATCATGAAAAAAGTTTTTCTGAAGCAAAACTTCAAATCATAGAGTAGACCACCAATATAATTCGTTTTGTTATTTACAATAAAAACATAATGATATAGAAGTTGTCTGGGTACTTGCGCCATCAGGGGAATGAAGTAAGCATCAAAGCATACCAAATACTAAAGGCATATCTATGTGTAAGAAATATATTTATAAGAAAAATTTTTTGTTATGTACAATTGCTGGAACTTTGATTTTTTCTCATTTCGGTTCAACTTATGCAAATACATCGGCTCCTGAAACTCCTGAAATTTTGGGGAAAATTGAATTAAATAAGGGAGAAGAAAAGACTTTAAATAATGTTCTTGTCCGCGATAAAGGACCTGGAATATTAGCGCATGATAAAGCAGCTATCACAATTGTAAAATCAACAATACACACGGAAATGTCTGCACTTTCTGTATCAGAAGGTGGACGCATTCATGCTAAAGAAATTAAAGCAAATACAGTGTACAAAGGTTTAGAAACAAAGAATGGTATAATCAACGTTGAAGATTCAACCATAACCGTCCAACGAGGAGGTGCCGGTGGTATCGTTTTTTATGAAACAAAAGATTCTTCACTGAAAAGTGGAGAAAAAGTTGTCAATAAGGTTGTTCTTAGCAATACAAAACTTCTTGTGAAAAACGGTACCGGTATTCTTGGTCCCTACTGCTCAAGAGCCGTTGCTGAAGTTCAACTTAAAGACTCAGAAATTCGATCTGACGTATTATTGAGAAATAAAACGAAACGTAAATATTATGACAACGATACTCTTCCTGTAACTTTAGCATTAACCGCTGATAATTCAACAATAGAGGGACGAGCAAGAACTTTAAAAGTCAATACAACGGTTTTGACTCTGAATAACAAAAGCAAATGGTACTTAAAGACCTCTCAAGAGGAAGTCGATACTGACTTTAATGTATTTAACTATGAGCTCAGTGATATTAAACAACGAGCCCTTTCTACCGTTTCAGTACTGAATCTTAATAATAGTTCTATCGTATTTAAGACACCACAAGGGCGGGAAAAAGATCATTATCATACCTTGTATGTAGGGCGAACAGCTGAGGTTCGTAGACCTAAGGGAAGTACAATCCCCGATATAGAAAGCACTTATAATACAGTTTACAATGCCACAGGCGATGCAAAAATTTATTTTAATATTGAATGGAGTGATGGTCTAGTAAAAGAACAGCAAAAAACTGACCGCCTCCTTATACATGGTGATGTATCAGGCAGCACAACAGTCCATATCAAGAACCTTGCGAAAGGTGAGATATTAAAAGCTGAAGATTCTGTGTCTTCGAATATGCGTGGTCTTTCACTCATTCAAGTTTCTGGAAATGCAAATGAAGATTCCTTCAAACTTGCACACGGCTACACCACAATGGGGGGATTGCCCTATAAATATATACTCAAAGCCTATGGTCCAACATCCAGCCATGGAACAGCCGATAGCACACAAAGTCATTTTAGCGGAATATCACAAGAATCAAAAGAAAATACCCTCAAAGACTACACAATCTACACGATATCAGCATCAGGAAAAATGATTGAAGGCGTTTCACCAAAAGAGAAAGAAGCGCAAAATACCGGTTCATCATCCCTTGGACAAGCAAACAACGCACAAAACATCTTGGAAAAAAATCAGAATTTCTGGGATTTTCGCTTGCAAAATGCGACTCTCGATAATGAAGGAAAGATCAGAGCTCTCGTTCCTCAAGTGGCAAGCTATTTGTCCATGCCTAACGCACTATTCTCAGCTGGACTGGCTGATATAAACAATCAAAACACTTTACTCAACTCGATGCAGGAAAACACCTTTGAGACAAAAGATCATAAAAACAAAGGAGTCTTCTTCTCAACTTATGGAAATAAGATGACATTATCCTCTCACCGTACGCCATTACAATATGGCTATGGTGCCGATATTCACTATGCAGCTTTACAGGCAGGCATTACATTAGCAGCTCTAGAAGATCAAAATATGACCGCCAATTTCGGTCTTTTGGGGACATATGGGAAATTAGCTTTCACCCCTAAAGACATGGAAGGTGCTGACAAGAGTACACTCAATAAATGGTCAATTACTGCATATAGTGGGCTGCGCCATAATAATGGGATATACATCCATGCGCTCTTCTCCTATGGAATGCTCAAGGGAGATATCACCACAGCTCTCATAGGAAAGACTGCAGAATTGAAAAATGCTGATACATTCAGTGCATCAGCAACCATTGGACAAAAGTTCGAAACCAGTAAGAAAGGATTGGTCTTTGAACCACAAGCACAACTTGTTTATCAACGCCTCATGCTTGGCACACTCTCAGATGTCGATGGCTTTGATGTGGATATGGGAAATCCTTATCAATACTTAGTGCGTGTGGGTGGACGCTTAACGCAAACGAAGCTTTCTATTGAAAACGGCGGTATTCTTTCTTTCTATGGTAAACTAAACGTTGTTAAAGCTTTTTCTAACAATAGTACGATACAGATTGGTGAACCATTCCACCTTGATTCTATAGGAGCTGCCCTTGAAGGTGGATTTGGTGTAAATGCACAATTATCACAAAATATCGCCCTTCATGCTGATGTTAACTATCAATATAAGCTTCAAAAAACTGGTATATCTGGAGCAAGCTTTTCAGGTGGAATACGCTATCAGTTTTAAGAAAACGCAAAAAACAATTTATATTCTATTCATTTTAATAAAAGGCAGTGCAAATGTGCTGCCTTTTTACAATCTATCGGAAAGAACCGTTAACAACTATTCTTTCTACCACCTTTCTTGAGCCAATTAATCTCACTCAAACCAAATGTAATAAAATCTGTTATCTCTAAATGAATACTGAATTCTCAAGAGAGCTGCCTTTTTGATTTATAAAAATAAAATGCTTTTAATAAATTTTTTTGTATTTTAAAACACGTAATAAATAATTCTCTGTGTAAGAAAATCAATTAAAAGCTTTTTGTAAGCACACAACAACAGCTTCTCCAAAAACTTTGTAGAGTTTCCATAACAACAGCCTTAAGCAACAAACATCCTTGCAAAATATTTTGTTTCTTAACACTTTTAAACGGAATACTGATCAATCTAGCTTTTCTGCAATTCATAGTTTCTAACTGCAATCTCTATTTTAAAAGCTCTTCTAAAATCATTTTTTAAACGATAAAGAACACGACGCAATGTTTCGTTTTGTTGTTTACAATAAAAACATAATGATATAGAAACTGTCTGGGTACTTGCGCCATCAGGGGAATGAAGTAAGCATCAAAGCATACCAAATACTAAAGGCATATCTATGTGTAAGAAATATATTTATAAGAAAAATTTTTTGTTATGTACAATTGCTGGAACTTTGATTTTTTCTCATTTCGGTTCAACTTATGCAAATACATCAGCTCCTACAATGGTTATGGCTCGTGCGGATAAAGCAGGAGAAGAAAAAACCTTTAATAACGTTTTTATCCGCAGCGCATATACAACAGTGGTTGCTGATGACAAAGCCTTTATCACCATTACAAATTCAACAATGCGTTCAGACTCAAATTTATTTACCGCAACAACAGGTGGACGTATTCATGCTAAAAAAACTGTAGGAAAATCAAATTCCCGTGGTTTAGAAATTTCAAACGGCATCATCCATATTGAAGATTCAATCATAAATGTTTCCGGACATCACAAAAGTCGTGGTATCCTTTTTGATTACATCCCAAGTTCCCAAGTAAAAGAGGGCGAAAAAGTTATCAATAAAGCAATTCTTACCAACACAAAACTTCTTGTTGAAAATGGTATTGGTATTCTAGGACCAGATTATGCAAAATCTGTTGCTGAGGTAGAACTTAAAAGTTCAGAAATTCGTTCTGATATATTATTAAAAAATAAAATCCCAGAAAACTCAAAAGATATCGATCCTCGCACTTTTATATTAAGCGCTGACAATTCGATTATAGAAGGGCGAGCAAAGACTTTACCTCAAAATACAACGATTTTTACTCTCAACAATAACAGCAAGTGGTCCCTAAAGATTAGTCAATTTGAAGTAGACAAAGAATTTGACAGCTCTAAAGGATACTTGCTCACTGATATTAAACAACGTGCACAGTCTATTGTCTCAGTATTGAACCTTAATAATAGCTCTATTATATTTAATGCGCCGCATAAACTAGCAGACAATCAATATCAAACCTTGCATGTGGGAAAACAGCCAACAGCTGAAGCTGCAAAAGCAGAGCAAAACAGAAGCTTCGATGCAACAACGGTTTACAATGCATTGGGCAACGCAAGGATTTACTTTAATACCGAATGGAGTAATGGTCTTATAAAAGAACAACAAAAAACTGACCGTGTTCTCGTTCATGGTAATGTCTCAGGCACCACAACGATCTATTTCAACAATCTTTCAAAGCGTGCAGAACCATTCGATAATGATGAAGTTTCAATTCCTTTGAATGCGCGTGGTCTCTCACTTGTTCAGGTGTCTGGAAAAGCAGAGGAAGCCGCCTTCACGCTGGCAAATGGCTACACTACAATGGGTGGATTGCCCTATAAATATGTATTAAATGGCTATGGACCAACATCCAGCCGTGGGAGAGCTGACAAACAGCAAAGTCTCTTGCAAGAAAGTGAAGAGTTTTGGGATTTCCGTCTACAAAATGCGACTCTTGATGATGAAGGAAAAATCAAAGCTCTTGTTCCTCAAATGGCAAGCTATTTGGTTATGCATAATGCAATATTCTCCTCTGGCTTGGCTGATATAAACAATCAAAATACACTGTTAGATAATATGCACTCAACAGTTTTTGGATTAGAAGGTCATAAACAAAAAGGGATATTTTTATCGACTTATGGCAACAAGATGACGTTATCTTCCAGCCGTAGTCCATTGGAATATGGTTATGGTGCTAATGTTCACTATGCTGCTATACAAGCAGGCATGACATTAACAACGTTAGAAAATCAAAATATAACCGCGAATCTTGGTCTTTTAGGCACGTATGGAAAGCTCGCTTTTACGCCAAAGGACATGGAAGGTTCTGACAAAAGCATACTGGATAAATGGTCCTTTACGGCATATGGGAATCTCCACCATGACAATGGTCTCTATGTTAATGCATTTTTCTCTTACGGCATTTTAAACGGACATATTACAACAGCCCTTATCGGCAACACCACAGAATTAAACAATACGGATACATTAAATATATCAGCTACCGTTGGACAAAAACTAGCAACTGGTGTTGAAGGAGTGTCCTTTGAACCACAAGCACAACTTATTTATCAACATATTGCCTTTGGCACTCTTTCAGATATTGATGGCTTCCAAGTTAATATAAAGCCCCCTTATCAATGGTTGGTCCGTATTGGAGGGCGTTTAACAAAAACAATGCTTCCTATTGAAAAAGATCGTGTTCTTTCTTTTTATGGTAAATTGAATGTCATCAAAGCTTTTGGTGAGGAGCGCACTATCGATGTTATGGAATCTTTCCATCTCGATTCTATGGGCTCTTCCCTTGAAGGTGGGCTTGGCATTAACGCGCAGCTTTCTAAAAATATCGCACTTCATGCTGACATTAATTACCAACATAAACTTCAAAAAGCCGGGTTCTCTGGAATTAATTTTTCCGGAGGAATGCGTTATCGCTTTTAGAAATCTTAGCTCTCTATTTTAACGCATAAGCAGCGCTGAGATGAAAACAGTGCTGCTTAACTACATTACAAAAAACCGTAATGTGTCAAAAAGTGGTTCATTTTTAGCAAAATAAAGAAAATATCTTAAGGAACATCTCTATGCATAAGAATCTTTTGTTATGTACAGCCGCTTGTGCTTTATTTTTTTCTTCTTTTAATTTCACATCTACCAGCACCGCCTCTGCTCTAAGCCCCCAGGAACGCCATGCCATTGAAGGGATTATGAAATTACCTGAACAATATCGCCATGCTATTGATTTAATAAACACACCAACACAAGCAGAAAAAAATCTTGAAAAGATAGCCTCTGGCGCCATGATGGAAGATAATGCGCACTTCAACCAAGCACTTGAAAATCATATGGATCGTGTAAGAGATACGATTAACAGCTCTTTTGCAGGTGCAGGTCGTTATGGTTCTGGTGCTCATATAAACGTGGTGAACCGTGAAATGGATAATATACGTGCCCAAGCCATGGCAAACAAACACCATCAAGATATGCAAATCATGATGCAAGCCAGAGCAAAACTTGGACAATTACGTCAGAATCGATTAAAAACAAGAGAAAATTTATTACGTGGCTACGACAAAGCAGTTTCCGATGCCGCAAAGGCGGCAGCAATCCTTGAAGCCGATAATCAACGGCGTATTAATGCCGCGCGCCAAGAATGGGTGAACCAAGACAATCGCGATTGGCACAAACTGCAAAATAAAGCAGAAATATTACATAAAGCAGCACAAGTGGATAGTGCTTTACAAGGACAAAACAAGGAACTTTCCAATACTTTACGCAAAGCAGTATTAGAGACTTTGAACGCGGATGGAATAACCAACGTGGAGAGAAAAGAAAAAACATCCCCTCCTCCAACGGACAATTCATTCACAAGAACAGATCATGGAATGAGACAGCCTAAAATAAATGAAAATTCGCAATCTGATATTGATCCCCAAACAAACACCACTTCCTCGGAATCAAAAACGACTCTTAATACATCAGAAAAAGCGCATATGAAATTGCTCCCAAAGGTTGAGAATACCGCTACCGCGGCTACAGAGAGCACCTCTAAACTTACAGATGACGATAAAGCAACCGCAGCTTCTACTTCTCTTGATGGAACAGAAAAAAGCACAACTCTTACACCACAAGGAGAAAGTTCTTTAACCATGCCTATTGCGATGTTTGCTGTTGGGTTTAGTGATGTCAACAATCAAAATATCTTGTTAGACAATATGCAAATAACAATGTTTGAACCCAAAGATCATCCAGAGAGAGGCGTTTTCTTATCCTCTTATGGCAATAAAAGCACCTTTTCTTCTAAGGTTCAAGCAAAACAAGATGGTATCCAAGCAGATATTCGCTATGCTGCATTGCAAGCAGGAGCAACACTAATAGCGCTAAAAGATCAAAATATCAGCAGCAACTTTGGTCTTTTCGGAACATATGGGAAATTATCTTTTACTCCTAAAAACAAGGAGAGCTTTCAAAAAAATATGTTTGATAAATGGTCACTCACCGCATATGGAAATATTCAGCATGACAGTGGCATCTATGCAAGTGCATTTCTCTCTTATGGAATTTTCAAAGAAAATCACGCTACAGCTCTCATCAAACATACCTCAAAAGTGAAGAATAGTAAAACATTAGGAGCCGCTGCAACTGTTGGTCAAAAACTGTCAACCAGTTTGGAAGGTGTAATCCTAGAACCGCAAGCACAACTTGTTTATCAACGTCTCATGCTTGGTTCTTTATCAGATAGGAGCTCTTTCTCAGATGACGATAACTCTAAAATAGACATAAGCAAACCTCATCAATGGTTGCTCCGTATTGGTGGACGTTTGACACAAAACAAAGGCCATGCCCTTTCCTTCTACGGAAAACTGAACATGATCAAAACTTTTAGTGAAAACTTTTCGCTTGCTGCTATGGAATCTTTAATTGAAGGTGGTTTTGGTATTCAGGCGCACTTATCGCAAAATATAGAGCTTCATAGTGATATCAGCTATCAACATAAATTCAAAAAAGCTGGCATCTCTGCAATAAATATTGCCGCTGGAATGCGCTATCACTTTTAAAAATACTTGTATTCCTATCTTGAAATATAACGCGCTCTCATTATGTTTCGTTTTGTCTCTTACAAAAGAGACATAATGAGGCCAAAGTTTTATTTTTTATGAGAGAGGGGAGAAATATTTTAGGAATACATCCATATGAAAAAAAGCTTCTTACTATACACAGTTTCTGGAGTTCTGTTTTGTTCTTTCACCAGTATGTCTTATGCTATTCATAGTACAAATCCATCAACAACGATAGATTCTTCTTCTCTACAACCTGCTCGTGTCAAGTCACAAATAAATCTATCCGGAGTTTTTGATCCGTATAAAGATCTATATGATGGAATCGGACAAGTTATGCCATCATATCCATCTTCAACCCCTAATGGCCTCCTTCCCCCTACAGCACCTAGCTCCACAAGAACGAGCGCAAGCCCTATTTCTACAGGAAGTGAACTTACAACGCCTACTTCTACAAGCACTCTACCTCCCAAAACACAACTTGAAGGAAATTCAGCTGGAAATATAATTTCTTCTTCAAAACAAAACTCTGATCTTAGTCAAGGAAGTACACAAACACCAAAGACTAAAGTTACAGAAGGTGTACAATCTAACCCTACAACACAAAACACTCCTATTATACAATCTTCAACAACAGGAATGGAAGCAAAATCTAGAAGACGTTCAGGGGCGCCCTCCTCTTCTGCAGACTCTTCCAGCGAAAAAACACTATCGAATTCTGCTGTGTCTTCACAGCCAGAACCTACACAACCTTCACCGAATTTACAACCAGCACTTACAAAGTCTGAACCTACAAGAACGGAACCTACAAAACCAACAACAGAGCAAATACCAACATCTAATGAACCAGAACTCGCACAGCCAATATCTTTAAGAGTAGAAACTGAAAACCCAGCATTACTGGTACCACCAAGCTCTGCAAAACCAGCGCCAGTGCAATCTTCATCTGCACAAAAAATATCTGAAAAATCAGAGATTGAAAAACCAATATCACCAATAAAACAACCTGAAAAGTCTACACAAATTGAGGATATAAGCGCTGGAGTTGAAGCTAAAAACGGTAAGATCATAACGCTACATAACAAAAAAATTCAAGACAATGGTTTTGCTGTACATGCAGAGGGAAATAATTCAAAAGTCAACATGATAGGGGGAACAGTTGATGCGCGTTTTGTTGCACTAAGCGTATCAGATGGTGGAGAAATTGATGCTACAGGCATTACTGTAACAGCAGAAACAGCTGGTTTGGTAAACATAGAGGGCACAATCAAACTTAAGGATTCAAGCGTCCATGTCACGGGAAATTATGAAGCAGACGGTATTATTTTCCGCAACAATCCGTATAATGCCCCTAGAAAACGATATACACGCAATGCTGAAAGGAACACCAATGCCGTTCAAGAACAAGATGTAGCCAATATTGCTGATAAAGTAACCCTAGAGAATACAAAGCTTTTCGTTGAACATGGTAGCGGTATCAACCTTTATGGAACAGGCGTAAACGGGGAAGTCAACCTTAAAAATTCAGAAGTTCATGCCGATATTTTATTAAAAAATATCAAGAACGAAAGTGCCTCCACAAACACCATTACATTAGTTGCAGACCACACTTCTTTAGAAGGTCGGGTAAGAACTTCTAAAGATAATAGAACAGTTTTTGATCTAAAAGAGAGGACTAAATGGCTTGTAAAGGCGAATAAAAATGCCACAAATAATGATAATATTTTAAATGACTATAGACAGTTTGGTGTTGATGAAAAATCATACTCTAATCTTTCTGAATTGCACCTTACAAACAGTGCCATTATGTTTGACAAGCCCATTGAGGGACATTATCAAACTCTGTTTATAGGACCTAATCTTTTGCAAGAAGACGAAACAACTCACACAGCAGCGATTTATAGTACAGCGGGTCTTGCAGAGATTTATGTAAACACTCAATGGGATAAACATTCTCCTATCACGGAACAACAAACTGATCGCATTGTGATTAATGGTGATGTCTCAGGAAGTACTGTTGTTCACATCAATCTCCAAACCGATAGCTCTGCTGTTTGGGAAGAGACGATGGCTTCACTTCCTTTAGGGACACATGGGATTTCAATCATTCAAGTTTCCGGACAAGCAAACGAAAATTCCTTCACGTTAGCAGGAAACTATATGACAATAGGGAAACAACCTTATAAATATGTACTCACAGGCTATAAGCCTGGAACATCTCATGAGAGCCAAAATCTTTTTGGCAAGAAGAATAGTGATTTCTGGGATTTCCGCTTACAGAATGCCTACATTGATAAAGACAAAAAAGTTCGAGCCCTTTTACCACAGGTAGCAAACTATTTAACCATATCTAATACTTTATTTTCTGCTGGATTTACTGATGTAAACAATCAAAACACGTTGTTAGACAATATGCAAACAACAGTATTTGGGGCAAAAGACAATAAAAAGAATGGTATCTTTTTCTCTTCCTACGGCGAGAAGGTCACCCTATCTTCCAACCGCGATCCACTGCACTATGGTTATGGTGCTGATGTAAACTATACTGCCTTACAATTAGGGGGCATATTAGCCGCCTTAGAAAGCAAAGACATAAGCGCACATTTTGGTCTTTTAGGAACGTACGGAAAGCTTGCCTTTACGCCAAAAGAGATGCAAGATTCTGAAAAGACAACGCTTGATAAATGGTCACTTACCGCTTATAGCGGCATCCAGCATAGCAATGGTATATATGTCAACGCTCTTCTTTCTTACGGAACCTTAAAAGGAAATATTACCACAGCTCTTGTTGGGAATGCCGCAAAATTGGATGGTACCGAGATGCTTAATATATCTGCAACCATTGGTCAGAAATTAGCAACCGATACAAAAGGGCTTGTCTTTGAACCACAAGCTCAATTCATTTATCAAAATCTCATGTTTGATATTTTCTCAGATACCAATGGCTTAAAAGTAGACATGGGCAATCCACATCAATGGTTGATCCGTTTTGGTGGACGTTTAACAAAAACGATAATGGCTGTTGAAGAAAACAAGGCTGTTTCCTTCTATGGTAAAATGAATGTTATCAGAACTTTTGGCGATGGTAAAACAATAAAAATTGCTGATACCTTTCATGTTGATCCTACCGGCTCTTCAGTTGAGGGAGGCATGGGGGTGAATGCATATCTTTCTCAAAATATCGTACTAAACGCCGATATCAGCTATCGGCAAAAACTGCAAAAAGCCGGTGTATCTGGCACCAATTTGTCTGGCGGAATACGTTATCGTTTCTAAAGCAGAAGTTAATTTTAACTTAAATAAAAAAGGCAGCACAAAGTGCTGCTTTTTTATTTAAATTTATATATTTTTTTAATTCTCAAAAATCATTATCACATCAAAGAAGATTTTGACTTATAATATTTCTTTTGCATATTGAATAAAAAACTAAATACCATAACATTCTCTCATCAAAATACCCCATGCATAAAATTTTATGTCTTATATTATCACCACACCTCAAGCGATGATGTTTTTACAGCACAACAGAATAAGCATTCATGCCGATTTAAAAAAAGTCAGCCCCTTCTTCGCTGTGGACGCTCCATTTATTTTAGATGATGTACATTTAATATACCTGCTATAAAGACTAGTATCTGGTATAAATTCTTAAAGGCAAGTTTTTCCTCTAAAATCTCAATGCTACAGCAGCTCCATTATAAGACAAGATATTGATTTATAAAGACAATTAATTGTTTTCCATGTTAAATGAGAATCCAGAATATCGTCAGATTCTTTCATTTTAGACCTGTTCCATGTTGAATCAACAAAAACCATATCTCTTACAAGTGACAAGGGGGAAGAGCCATAGGGATAAAAAACTATTAAGAAAGGATTAAAAATGCCTCTAATGAACTATCTCAAGTGCCAAGGGCTGTAGCAACATTGGGATCAAACAAAGAATATGACAGTGTTGAAAAATATAACAATATCAACTTGCTCTTTTATTAAGCATAAAGATGGTCGCGCCCTATAGATTTTATATTATTTCCATGGGAACTTTCTTATTATACCATTCACAAGCACCGTTGCATCAAAGATGTCGTTGCGCCGCCCCACAAACACCATCACGAAATAGACTTGAGAGCTTAGATATCTCTTTAAAACAAGGCCGTGAATTAGGAATAACAAATCCATTCTATTTTGAGTATTTTGTCGTGCATGAAGGACATGCCCGCAGTAAAAAACACAATAAAAAAAGCGTGAAACAATGCGGAATCTTCATTATTTAACAGATAGTGCTTTAGATACTTTTGAAAGACATAAAGCTAAATTAAAGAACGGCGGAACAGAGGGAAGCTGATTTCTACCTCTTTATTCTTTCCCAATGAGATTGCCTCCCCATTTCAAATATTACGCCAACAAAGATATACGCACTATATCCACTCAGATCTGGATGCTCTCTCCAATCTGACATACAAAAACTAAAAACAGCAGAAGGAAATAATAAACCGCTTTAATTTTTATCTCAAGCATATAGATTTAAACAACGAACCGCGTCATATCACCACACTTTAAAGGACAATATTCCATGAAGCTTATAGGCAATATTCATCACATACTCTTCATCATTCATGCTTTTTGCTGACTTGGTGGTTATGGCGGAGTGAACGCACCAGATCCCATCCCGAACTCGGCCGTGAAACACTCCAGCGCTGATAGTACTTTGCCTTAAAGCAAGGAAGAGTAAGTCGCTGCCAGATCTGCTAAATGCAAGCAAAAGACTCAATGTATAAACCTTACATTACCACACCCCAAGGAAGCTGTTTTTAAGGCATCACAGGCTGGTCTAAATATTCTCTTGATCGCGCCTCTCCCTAAACTAAAAAATGAAGCTCCCTACTGACTTAGTCTGCAAACAATTCTCTGTAAATAATCCGCCTTCTCTGAATTCTCTTCTAGCCAGCTTCTCACCGCATGCGGTTCACATCACGACAGCTTAAAAGACATTGTTTTAAGAACAGCGTTTTACAGTACATCAGGATAATAATTTAAATACCAAAATGCGCTTAAAACACGTCTACTCACTAAACGCACTATTTATCCAAATCAACTGCCCTACCTAATCATTGTCATGACTTAGAACAGCCCGTATTAAGCAGATTTGATCATTCCTCTATTTCTTTTGCACGTCCAGATAGTTGTATAGCTCTAGAAAGATCATTAACTGCATTTAAATGTGTTTGAAGTAATTCACTATTACGCTGTAATTTTTCTTGTAAATCAGACAACAAACTTTCAACCTCATGCTCAATATCTTGATTCATATAGCGCTTCACATCACTCATGGATTTATTAAGATCACGCAAACCACGTATTTTACGCAAATTTATTTCTTCGTAATCTGGAACACCACTGCTCTCTAGCATATTGCTTTCATAATCAACAACTTGAGCTAATCCTTTAACAGCAGCAACAAATTTTGTCATCGCCCAATCACGATCAATAAGGTTGTTATCAAGAACTTTTGCTTTTGCCGCAAAACTATCATCACCATATTGCACTACAGACATTTTTACTTCCCCTTCAACACTATTGTTCAATCTTACTTTCAAATGAGGGAGACTAAACAGGTTCTCTTCAATGCTGATACACTCAACCAAGCTCGTGGTGCAAACATTGCTCAAACAACAGCACGACAATCCTTCAAAGCGTATACCACTTCAACTTTCAACGCGTTCTCTCAAATATTTTTCTTGCTTTGCTCCAAAACCATCATTGCGGCTATACTAATCCATAAAAACGCTATAGACTTAAACCTTACAGCAATATCGAAATTTCCATATTTGCTCTGTCTATTTCGCCTTGCCGATTTTATCTTTGCCGATTTTATCACGAGCTCATCTTCAACAGAAAATAACAATGCTTTCACGACAACTTCAGCCACAAAAAATATCTGCCGACAAAAAACCGCAGCCTATCTTGCAGCATATAAGGACGTAAGCCCATTAAAAATTTCAGCATTTTACTGATAGAAGCACTTTACCCTCCATAACCTTATGGCTCTCTCTCTGCACTTAAACTTGTATACCTTCCTGCGCCCCATAAGATGGCGCCCGACAAGATCAGTTTGCACCCATTCAAAAGGACACCCCCTCTCCCATGCTCGTTCTGCACACATGCAGTATTTCGCATAAAACACAAAAAGAATGTTCTTTTGAACAGATCAGCCATACAGCAATATAAAAAAAGACATCTTCAAATAGCTAAACAGCCATCAATCTTCCTTTTTTAAATTATCATTCGCTTTTCTTTGCAATGAATGACTATATAAGATTTTTTGAACCTTTTCAAGAGTTTCTTAGCCAATCAGTTCGATACGTCTTCAATCGCATATTCACGCGCTTGTTTTAAAGAAATATCTCTTAAGTACACCCAAGCCTATTTCGCACCGCGGCCCATCAATGGTATAATGATAAATCTTCCATGACATGTATAAAATCCATTGAGCACTTTCCATCTTTACGCTTAATAAAAAGAAGCAAGCCAGCACCATCACATATTTTTCTAACCCCTTATGTTCTGATACCCTTGGCACTTGAGACGGTTCATAAAGCATGGCCTTTCTTGTACAATTTCTCTGCGCATGGGAGCTCCCTGCTTGTAACTGCAAAAGACATTGTTTTGGTTAATTCACCACGAAACAGATTTGGAATGAAAAAATTTCCAGTATTAAGGGATCTAATTCAAGTTGAATAACGATAGATTATCATCTATAAATCAAAATATTATCCAATGCATAATGCTTAACGCTCCCCCATTGATATTTTCAGAATTTTCACAGCATCTTCTTACAGATTATTTCATTCCATAACACAGTTTGCTCTTAATATCGCGACTTTTCATGTGCTACTGGTATAAAAACAGAGAAACAATCATTTTATAATCAAGGTACAATTTTTGTTTACGATCTTTCTCTCGTTTTCAACCTTTTAAATGCAGCTCTTCTCTTTCATAATCATCACATTTCAAATCTATTCCATGTTGAATAAATTAAAATCACTTGCTTGCACATCACAAACAACGCCCTGATGTGTTGATAAAATACGCTGAAAGAAAAATGCCTCTTATGAACCTTAGCAAATGCCAAGAACTATAATAAACATTGGAAGCAAGCGTACGATGATTGTGACTTGCTCTTTCATAAGTATAAAGATGATAGCATTTTATAGATTTTTATATTATTCAAAGTTTATATTATTTCACGAGAGCTTTACTGTTATACTATTCACATTTACCGTTATACCATTTACGAGTGTCATCGTAAAATGTCTTTCGTGTGCGTTAAGAGATACTTCTCTAAAACAAGTACATAAATATGCAATACAAATATACTAATATACAACATAAGTATATTTCGTTTGGAGCGTTCTTTACTTTTGTGCAAAACATGCCCCATTAGAGCAGCATTAACCAATCTTTCTATGAGATAAACGATCAGAAAACATTTTTGTCTTCCGCCGCTCACCTTAAAGGACCAAGATCTTAACTCAATCGGCTCTGTACGCAGTTCGAATTTTTGTCAAACGATCTTCTCCTGACTTTCCCCTCATCTGATTCACTTAAACGAAAGGCTCAACAAATAAACCTACGAATATTCACTGTACACTAAAAAATACTTAAACGTTCCAAGAAAACTTATATGTCTTATATTACCGTTATAAATGACAGTGCTTTATAGCATAACAGGATAAAAAAGTTTCCAGCAACACAAAACTTACAAAATCAATCAATAGTCCTTTTAAAGCTTTCTTTTTTAGGATTCACAATACTCCAACTCCTTAAGCTTTTATAAAAAAAGGAACGATTTTAAGCTTGCCGAATATGTTGTATCAGCATATATTACAGATTGTAACATATTGTTATTCATAAAATCACCTCAAAAAGAACAGAAAGAGGTTTTTATGGCTGATCTCGTAAAAGCCGCTATGCTTTATTCAACCTTGATTATCACCATCAATACTTTTGTTGTTATTTTAGTTCTCGTAATAGAAATATACTAAGCATACTCTTTTGGCTTTTTATAATCTGTGCAAATGAGCATCTTAATTTCACATAAGAGCAAAGCAGAATTTTAATTCTACAGATAAACCACACACCCAATTTCAAACATCGCTTGCAACTATTTGAGTATAAACTCTGCTTTTTGTATGCATTTTTAACCATCAGTGTCCGTCTTTTCACGCTATCTTGAATCTTAACTTCACTCCCACCTTAAAAAACGAAATTTTCTATCAGATATGATCTGTAAATAATTTGTCTCTTTATTGAGTAAATTTCCCCTTCAGGGCATATCACAATTCTAAAGAATAATATTTCATGAAGCTTATGATAAATCTATTGAACACCATCTTTACCCTTATGAAAGAATAAACCAGCAGCATCACACACTTTTTCAGCCCCAAATGTTGCCAACAAACCTTTAGCACTTGAGATAATTCATAAGAGGCATTTTTACGTCTTTCTTCAACAGTTTTTATCCACACGGCTCTCCCCGCTTGTACCATGCAAGAAGATGGTTTTAATTAATTCAACCGAGAACAGATTTGGAATAAGAGAAGCTTACGTTATTCGAGATCCTTATTCAACATAAAATAATTAAATTATTTTTATAAATCAAAGTGTTATTCAGAAAAACATTCATCACACACTCGAGAACAAAAAACACCTCATACGTAAAGTTTTATATGCGCTCCACCGCTCAACATGATAATATCACGACACAATTAAGATAAAAAAATAACAAGGAAAAACCTTGCAAACTCAGAAAAGAGAGGAGAAAAATGAAAAGATGTGGAGAGCACTCAATTCCTCACACATCCGGCAAAACCGTCCTAGCAAAACGGCCTCACAACTTAACTAATGTTATAATATTCTCAAATCAAAAGAAATTTTTTAAAAATAGTTTGAGAAAAACATTTGAGTATGAAACGATAATAATTCTATTCAGAATGTTTTTCTCTTTATTAAAACAGAGAACGTAATTTCCAAACAAATGTTTCCTCCTAATTTTTCCGAAATTAGCCGCAACACTTAAAGACGATCTTAGTGTGATGAAACATTTATTTGTGATAAACGCAAAAAAACACCCCAAAGATAGATTTAATCTCATATTTTAAATACATGTAACCAAAACATTAAAAAATTAGCAGTAACACGTAACAACTCATTGGGAGGCAATACTATCTACAATTGAAAGCACTTTTGGGCTGAACAAATGACAGTATAGCATCCGTTTACACAAAGAGTACTGATCGTAAACGACTAATTCTTGAAGCCATAAAAAGACTCTCTAAAAGTTAGAGAGAGCCTAAAAATGTAATAGAATCAAGAACTTAAAAATTCCTTATTTATTGAACTGTATGTTTTTAATGAATGCCAAACATAAGTTCCATATATGCTTGTCTGGCATGTTGGCAATTTTTAGATTTCTCCATAGAAGATTGATCCAGCTTTTCACATTTTTTTGCCCACTCTTCGAGTAATGTTTTATCTTTCTTAAATTCCGCTACGCTATAAGTTTTTTCACAACCAGAAACGACAAGTCCAGTACAAACCAGCAATGCTGTAATAATGGCTTTATTCATCAATAAATTCCCCTTTTTCAAATTTACAAAGTTTAGGACACAATTTAGCACCCGATTAAAATTGTACATTCGGTTCATTGTGCATTTTCAAAAATTTTAAAATCCACTTCTGTACGCGAATATTTTATTAACAATATCTTTGGGTTCACATCCCCTCCTATATTGTGACCTTGCGTCTACTTTCCTTTGCAAATACGTACACTTCCAACGCAAACATGTTAAATCATGAAAACTGCCTTTCATTTATCAGACTTGCATTTGTAACATTATCTGCACGGCAGCTCTTTGTATTTGAAGTGTTAAAACTTCAGCAAAAATTCTGATATCTTGACATTCTCAAAAAGCTTTTTAATCATTTCTTTTCCTTCAAGAACCTTTTGGTAACGAGAAGCAGCACGATATCTTACCCAAAATTCGTCATGCCTATATCCATTGCAAATTCTCTGCAAACGAAAGAATACAGCTTTTAATCAACTAATTGCGCTCTTATCATTTCTAAACCACCGGAAAAGAAAGAAAGCTTTAAGTCCCCCTGTACTTTTTAAAAGCCAATAGAAATGCTAAAAAAGCGATCTTATACATTCCAATTGAAGAAAAAAGCCTATTGCCTTGCGTACCATTACAACTGGCATTAACTATTTAAGACTATAAAATCATATAAATGTAAGAAATATTTTCTATAATATACTCAATGACTTCTTTTGTTTATTAGGAAAAATTATAGCGCGTCAATATCAGTAAATTTTACTTATTTTTATCCCCCCCTTTATAAACATGAATATAATTTAATAAAACGGATTGCTGCATAACAGAAAAAAATAATCAACGCTACTCTTAATTACATTATTTACGCATGTATTAAGTAAAATAAACAAAAAAATAACCTGATGTTTTAAATCATTATCAAGATAATTTTTATGGAAGAAGAAACTTATCTATTCATCTAGCGGATAAGGTCACAAGTAGTATGATGATTATCACATTTATAGGGAAAAGTTTGAAACGGAGAATTTTTCGCAAACTCATAGCTCTTTCATGAGATAATACAGAACCTTATGAAAAACAACTTGAATGAAGCAACCATCGTGAAAAAGGAAGAGCGCTTTTATTATTAACTTCGTATAAAAACAATCAATATCATCTCTAGAAAAAGCATTCAAAGCAACGAAATTATCGTATCATTTTTTACACTTTTCCGTATTTTTGTGAAAGCAATTCGCGGACCTCATCAGCTATTTTAGTTCCACGACTTGCACAACTGACCTTAATCAACCGATGCAAACTTTCTGGTATATCAATCGTGAGGCGCTTCATACCTCCACTCATGCTCCCTTTGTGGCTTCCTACCCATGCATCCGCTGTTAAAGGGATTGATTTATTCGTTGGTTTTGTGCCGATTTTAATTTTTTTATTCATCGTGCTAACTCCTTGATTTCCGCTGCAACCGCTTCAATCTCTGCTGCTGCTGGTCCTTGCTTATCAACTTCATAAACCGCCTTCCCCTGTGCTGCTGCTTCTGCAAAAATCACACGCTGCGCAACGCTAGAAGAAAGAACATGTACGGGGTATATGCCAAGAGCTTCGTTCACATCACGCCCTATCGCTGTATTGACGATTTTACGATTAATAACAAAAGCAGATTTGAGATTTTCTTTATAAACACGTGCTTCGTCAATCAGCTTTACAATTCCATCCGCTGCCCAAATATCATAGGGACTAGGCAAAACAGGGATAAGCACCAAATCCGAAGCCATAAGAGCACTACGAGCAAGATCAGTTACACGCGGAGGACCATCGATAATAATATGATCATAACCATGACCAATCTGTGTAATCTCTTTGTGAACCGTTGCACGCGGTAAACCAACAACCGAAAACAAATGTGCATCTTCACGCGCAGCAGCCCAATCCAATGCGCTTCCCTGTGGGTCAACATCAATAAGCAATACCCGTGTACCAGTACGTGCAAAACTGGCAGCAAGATTAACACTCAACGTCGTTTTTCCGACACCTCCCTTTTGATTCAAAAGTCCAATGATCATCCATTACGCCTTTCAGTATTATCGTTTTTACGATTATACTGAAAGTAATAAAAGAAACAAGCATCCAATACGTGCAAAATAATCATTTCTCCCATTTTCAGGATAAATAACAATAGCCCGCAATTTTTTATAATATTCTTTAACATGAGCAAAACATTATGAAGATGATATTCTTGAAAATAACAAAATAAATTTAAAAGAGACATGCTCTTCTTCCCCCCCCACCCTAAAACGAAGATTCTTAAATCCATGTCGATCTGTAAACAATGCGCTGTAAATGATCCAGCTTCTTATTTTGCACTGGCCTTTTGGGATTCTCCCTTCATGCAATCCACTTAATGCAACTCTACAAACAAGCTCCACTCTGAATATACAACAAACTATAAGGAGAATTCATTGTTTTGCACGTTGAATGAGAGAGCCGAAATCAGGAAGATTCTCTCATTTCATGCCTCTTATATTAAATTAATCAAAATCATATCTCTTGTACGTACAATCAGGGCTGGCGTGTGGGTAAAAACTGTACAAGAAAGGATTTAAAATGCTTCTTATGCAGAATCTCAAGTACCAAGAACTATTACAATATTGGAGGTTGGCAAATATAACAATGGTACCGACTTCCTTCTTCATAAGCATAAAAAGGGTGGTGATCCATGAATTTTATACTCTTTGACGCTCGACAGAGTAAAATGGGCTTAAGAGAAATAAGGGTACCTCTAGCAAACGCGTAAACAAACAACACAATGAAATGTCTATGCTGAGTAAACACTATAGATTATCCATAAAGACCAAACATCCGTCTTTCATAAGATCGCATAACGAACATGTTGCGGAGTGAGATATTTTGCATCTTACAGCTCATTTTTCCCAAATAGATTTTCTCGACAAAAAGAATATTTTTGTTAAGATGCCACTGAAAAACTTACCTTCATTATGTTCTTTCTATATACCAGACCAGAGGGTATCGTGAAGATCGTGCAATTGGGAATAAACAAAAATGAATTTACAACAAATTGAACCTGATATTTTTATCAGCGCCCAAATTAGCATAGAAAATATCAAAACATTGGCACAAGCTGGTTTTAAAACAATTATCTGTAACCGCCCCGATCACGAAGAGCTCCATCAACCTGACTTTTCTAGCATTAAAACGGTCGCAAATGAATATGGCATAAAAGCCTATCACATTCCCATTTCTCCTCCAACTATAGAAAAGTCAGCTGTTGAAGCCATGCAAACAATTTTAAAAACAGCCTCTCTGCCTCTTCTTGCCTATTGTCATCACGGATCACGCTCGCTGCATCTTTATCGTTTAGCGCGTCTTTAAACAGAGGGTTCGCACATTTCCTCCGCACCTTAAAAGACGAAGATTCTTAAATACGCATCGATTTGTAAAAAACAATCTGTCAATAATCTTTGTCTTGCGCCTTTCCCTTGGCTTGCCACTTCATAAAACTCTACAAGCAAGCTTTGCTCCTCAATATACAACAAGCATACACACCCGAAGCCATAAAAATGCGTGAAAATTCATATGATGATCGAAGAAAATTATTTTCACCTCACCTTTTATCACTGCTCCACCTTCTTTTTCTCTTCCTTTACCAATACGAACTCATTCGTACGCCACAGACACCTAAAACGACAGTAAAACCACTAAGAAAACCCTATATTCCGAATAAAAGGCATGCAGAGTATTTTATAAAAAAAGCCGTAAGCCATAATCTATGATTAACTACAACATATTGATTTATAACAATTAATTATTTTGCACGTTGAATGATAAATCCTAATACCGTAAGATTCTCTCAAGCCTATTTATATTGACGCAATCAAAAGCGTGTTTCTTGCATGTCATAAGCAGGAAGTGTTCGTGTGAAATAAAACGAGTTAAGAAAAAACTCTCATAAGCGCTCTCAAATAGCCTAGACTGTACAACACTAAAGGCTTGTCAATATAACGGATGGTGTCGGATTGCTCTTTTATTAGGCATAAAGATGATAGCGCTCAACGAAACTTGTATGATACCATTCATGAGAGCTATCATGAAAATGAATATGAGAAGCGTTGAGAGATATTTCTTTAAAAGAAGTGCATAAATTAGCAAAACAAGGATATTCCAGCATTTTATTTTACCTGTGGGACGTGATATCCTATTCAAAGAACAACAAAAGCCTGAAGCTGTTATTTTCATGATTTAAGAGATATTGCTCTGGACCCTTTTGAAAGTGGCAAACCCGAATGTAAAAAAGACTGTCATCTGAACTGATTTTCCCCTTGATAACTTCATATTTTTCCCCAATAAGGCTGTAGATTGATTTCAGAGATTATCCAAATGAATATAGCAATAGACTCTCCCCATCTGGTATACAAAAGCTGTAACAGTAGAGAGAGCACTAAAGCGCCTTAATCCTTATCTCAAACATACTGCTCGCGTTGAGAATCGCTAAACAAAAAGTTTTATGAGAAAAACAACACCATAAAGTCATGAATAGACCGAACATAGATTGGAAAGATGTTCTAACTTTTATCCAATATTTCTATCAAAAAACAACAAAACATTATTGGCTTTGTGTTTTCATATCCTTACAAGACTGTCTTTCCTTTGCATTATAGGCGTTACATTTGTGAAAGACAAAGGAAATATATGGATAGTTTTTAACTTGAAAATCTGAAAGATTGACGTGTTACGACAACAAAATTGTGCCTTTATCCATCAAAAGCATTAGAAATTTTGAAACAATACACCTGCTTTCTCGCAATGATTTCTTTTATCTACAATCAATCGCAGTCTCCTTAATATGCATTCCCCATCACAATATACAAGAGAAACGAAACTTAAAGCATTTTCCAGCAGCTTCATTCTCGTTTACGTGATTGGTTAGCACGAAAACTGCTGCTGACCACTAATCTTCTTCACAAGACTCGACAAACAAAACTTTTGTAAAAATATTCATTACATAATACAAAATATCACATGCGTAAGGTTACACGAACCAACTCTCATCATAAACGATGATACGGCATAAATGACATAATAAGCCAAATTAGAAAAAAGAAACAATAACCTTTTAAAATAAAAAAGTCATCAATTAAATTTTATCAAACTATAAGCTTAAAATCGCAAGAAATTTTAAAAACAGCCTTTCTCCTTCTTCACGTCTATTATTGCTAAATAGGCTGGTTGCTTATTCTTTACTGCATCTTTTATGACGAGTTTTAACGGATCAGAAAGAAACAAGCAGTAAAGTTTTGAATGACAACAAAAACCATAAAGTTAACTTTGAAAAAAATGATGCCAAAATCAGATCTTCAGATATTCGATTCTCCCTCTCAACAACGGAAACAACATATATTCCACGATGTTTTGGAATATATCTTTGTGATTATAATCACTTTAAGTGCTATTTTTACAGCTCTTCTCTCTTTTTCAGATCAGTTTAGGACATATTTTTAAAAGTAAGCAGCCTATCCAACGTTGATAATGGTTGTACTGTCTTTAAAACTTCTTTTGCTTTTTTTTCATCACGATGCATTTGCGCAATCAAAGGTTCAAGCCCATCAAATTTTTCTTGTCCTCGCAAAAACTGGAAAAAAGAAACGATACAGCTTTCCCCATAAAGGTCGTCGTTAAAGTCAAACAAATAGGTTTCCAAAAGGGGCGCCCCATCCTTAACAACCGTTGGACGACAACCAAAGCTTGCAACACCATCATACAAAACACCGTTCGCACGACGCAAACGTACCGCATAAACACCATGAGCCAAACGAACTTGGGGAGGCAACATTTGATTAGCGGTAGGAAATCCCAAAAGACGTCCAAGTTTTTCACCTTGAATAATATTGGAGCGTATCCGATAGTGATACCCTAACAAATGGGCTGCTTTGTCCACTTCCCCTTGTGAGAGAAGTTGCCGAATAAAACTCGAGGAAATGATCAAAGATTGTGACTCTTGAGGACGAGCAACGCAAGGAACTTGCACAACCTCAAATCCATATTTCTCTCCCCTTTGGCAAAGAAGATGTACATTTCCACTTTTCTGATGACCAAATTGAAAATTTTCGCCTGTCACCACAACTGAAACATCAAAAACTTCCTTTAAAAACGACTTAATAAATTCGTCCGCTGAAAGAGCGGCAAACTGTGCATCAAAGGGCTGTTCAATCACGCCGTCAAAACCAAGGGTTTTAAAAATTTCAGCTTTTTCAGCTGCCTCTGTCAAACGATAGACAGGAGCTGAATGTTGAAAAAAACTTCTTGGATGGGGTTCAAACGTTAAAACAACAGATGGTTTCTTTTTTATACGCGCGAAATCAAGTGCTTTTTGCAACACCACCTGATGCCCACAATGAACACCATCAAAATTTCCAAGTGCCAACACTGCTCCCCGCCAAGCCGAGGGAAACATATGAATTCCCTGAAGACGCAAAAAATTAGTCATTACTGAAGTGCCCACATGATTGCTTGTGGTTTATAACCATGATGTTCAAGAAAAGAATGCAAAGCTTGCTTATCAACCACACCCTTTTGCGTATAATCATAATGATGAATCCCCCCCATAATATAAAGGGCATCAAGACCAAAGTAAGCCGCCCCCTTAATATCCGTTAAAAGACCATCACCAATAGCTAAAACTTGACTTTTTTCTACTGTTCCCCGTATTTTTTGAAGTTTTTCAAAGGCACATTCATAAATAGGCGCGTGAGGTTTTCCAGCAATGCGCACTTCCCCCCCTAATTGTTGATAAAGACGAGCCAATGCACCAGCGCACCAAAATTCTTTATTTCCATAATGGACAATCACATCTGGGTTCGCACAAATAAAAGGTAAATTCCGCGACCGCATGCGACGAAACATCTCCTCATAAGCAGAGGGTTCTTCGTCAAAATCTTCAAGAAAACCGCTACAGACGACAACAGAAGCCTCCCATTCTTCAACAAATTCACACTCTAACCCTTCAAACAGCACCAAATCACGTTGTGAACCAATAAAAAAAACTTTACGTGGAGCAGTCTGAATGAGATCGCGCGTTACATCCCCTGAAGTGATAATGGCATCATAATAGTCGCTATGAACATTCATGCTTTGTAATTGAGCAGCAACATCTTCCCGTAGCCGAGGAGAATTAGTTAATAAAATGACAGTTTTTCCCATTTGTCGGATTTTATACAACGCCTTCAACGCTGGTTCAAATGCATGTACACCGTTATGCACAACACCCCACACATCACAAAAAACAGCATCATAATGCGCTATAATAGTCTCAATATGGGTAAGTTCATTCATGGAGCACCTATCTCTATTTGTCATTTAAAGCTGTCTTTTACTTCAAAACTACTTACCGAAAGATAATACTTGTGTCATCTGCTTTCTCAAACCATATCCCAACTTTTTATCGTCTATAGAGATCATAAGAAATGATAAAATAACTAAGTTATCATTAAGTTGTGCAAAATTCTAAAATGCTTGATAGCAAAAGCTTATCATTCCCCAATGCTATTTTTCTCATAAAAATTTTAATTCTAACAACAACGACGTTGATAGAGTTTTTTATCTAAAATACTCAAATTCTTCACTGAGAAAATAAACGTATCCCCCTCTTAAAAACATGCATCATGAGAAAGCCCAATATATTTTCTCATTTCAAATTTGTTTATATTGAGTCAATCAAAACCTATTCGCTTACACATTATAAGCAGAGAGCGTACAGATAAAAACACGTGAAGAAAGAAAAAATAGCTCTTAGGCTCCCTTTCAAAGGCAAAAACTGTCGTAATATTTTGAACTGGCAGAGAGTATGTGCCGTCCGAGCATCTTTTTTTCAGTAAAGATAGCAATATAGCTTTTATCCCATTCATAGAGGCTTTTACGCTATATACTTTACGAAGCACCATTGTAAAATAGGCGCTAACATTGAGAAATATCTTCTAAAACAAACATGTGAGTATACAACAATCAGATCTATAATGTTTTGAGTTTATTTTGCATGAGGGCTCTTTACTCATAAAAGCTTTCCCCTATCATCATGATATCTCAGACGCATCAAAACAAGTCATTTTGATTATTGGTTAAGAGCAATACCGTAAGCGGTGCCTTGAGCTTAAAAACCAAGGTTTACCTTCGTAAAATGCATATCTGATGTCATGAGTTGAGTAAGCAAACCTTAAAAGTTTGAAAGGCAAACAACCTCCTATTTAAAAAAATCTATCCGTCTCAAGAAAAACTATTTTTATTGCCAATCTCCTAAAATTACTTTATGAATCGAAAAATGTTTTGATCGCATACGCAACGATCAAAAGGGGTCTTGAAAACCCGAAACCCTAGCGTAAAAATAAACCCACTATGTGGGTATCCCGGAATTCCGGGAGATTTTGCTATGTCCAGGTGCTCCAAGCACTAAAAGCAAAATGCTGACTAGGGTTCAGTGTTTTCAAGCTCCCGGAATACCAATGCGAGGGCGCTCGCACTTGGAGGGGGAAAATGCAAGCTCAAAATCTTAATATTGATCTTTTTGTAGGCAAAAAGATTTGCTTTAGGCGAAAAATGCGAAAAATGTCTCAAAAAACATTAGGGCATCATTTAGGTGTCACTTTCCAACAAATCCAGAAATATGAAAAAGGCTTAAATCGCGTGAGCGCAGGACGTTTAAAGGAAATTTCCGATATTTTGAATGTTCCACTTGCCTTTTTTTACACTGATATCATCAAAAAAGAAAACACCCCGTACCATTATGATGAAATCGCCTCGAGTAAAGAGGAATATTTGCTTTTAAAAAGTTTTAGAGTCCTCACATCTGTCAAGCAGAAAGCGATTTTAAACTTAATTTGTGATGAAAATTAAAACGCTTTAAAAGCATAGCTATAGGGTACTACACGCCCTATTCTTGGCTTTCTCCCCACACCCAAAAGGATGCCCCCCTCCTCAAACCGGTTGATAAACGATCCGCCTTTTCAAAAATAGCTCCTTCTCAGCTTCCCATTTCATATGGTTCCTTTCACAAAATTATATAAACAAGCCCTCCCTTGAATATTCATCACACTCTCTTATCAAAACACCCCATGTATAAAGTTTTATGTCTTATATCACCACACCCGCAAACAATAGCGTTTTACAGCACAACAGAATAAGCATTTATCCGTATTTAAAGGGACTACCTTTTCGCTATGGACGCTCTATTTATTTTAAATGATGTACATTTAAAATACCTGCTATTAAAGACTTAGTATCTGTTATAAAGTCTTAAAGGCATATTTTTCCTCTAAAATCTCAATGCTACAGCAACTCTATCATAAGGCAACACATTGATTTACAAAGACAATTTATTTTTTACATGTTGAATGAGAATCCAGAATATCGTAAGATTCTTTCATTTCAGACTTATTCCATGTTGAATCAACCAAAACTATATCTCTTGCAGGTTACAAGTGGGAAGAGGCGTATGGATAAAAACTATTAAGTAAGAATTAAAAATGCCTCAAACGAACCGTCTCAAGTACCAAGGGCTGTAAACAACACCCACGAGCTGGCAAACTGTGGTGATAGTGCCGGCTTACTCCGTTATGAAGCGTAAAGATGGGGGGCTCAATGGATTTACCCTTATACCCTTTACGGATAACATGTAAGTTTTATGTAAAAATAACTTGCTGTATTTATACAGCTTTTTTACTGTGAGGGACGCGTAAATAAAAGTTGGGGAATAGGATTTTTAACATGCCTCTTAATTATTGCGAATCAAGAGTTCTTTTCGGGGTGGTTTTTTAGCAAAACCAGAGGTCCAAAGGGTCTCTAATTCTAAA
>NZ_JBHIRJ010000009.1:0-68429 GCF_042197045.1 Bartonella sp. AA74HLJMH | reverse complement strand
TAATTTTGATTGCAAACCTTTTATCGGCTTGTGCATTAGCACCAAAGCTAAAACAGCCCAATGATAGGAACCGCGTGCCTATTAATAAAACAATCCCTGCCGAAATCAAGCGAGGAGACAGATGAAAACAAAACAAGCAAAACCAGTGAAAGCCGAACAACTTAGAAGTTATTATGAAGAAAGCCGTGGCTTAGAACGTGATCTTATCAATGAATTTATAAGGTCGCGCAGAACGGCATGGCGTGTTGCGAGTACTGTGGGTCTTTTTGGCTTATTCGGTATGATATGTGGAGTTGTTGGATTTTCTCAACCAGCTCCAACTCCCTTAGTATTGCGCGTTGATAATGCGACGGGTGCAGTTGATCTTATCTCAATCATGCGTGAACACGAAGAAAGCTATGGTGAAGTTGTAGATAGATATTGGCTAAACCAATATGTACTTAACCGCGAAACTTACGACTACGATACTATTCAACTGAACTATGACACAACAGCACTTTTAAGTGCGGCATCTGTTCAACAAGAATATTATAAAATCTATGATGGAGAAAATGCACGGGACAAAGTGCTTTCCAACAAAGCACGTATTACAGTTAAAGTACGATCAATCCAGCCTAATGGACTCGGTCAAGCAACTGTACGTTTTACGACTCAGCAACTTGACAGCAACGGTGCTGCTACTGGACCAAAACAGCACCAAATTGCAACAATTGGTTACACCTATGTTGGTGCACCCATGAAATCATCTGATCGATTGCTTAACCCCCTTGGTTTTCAAGTAACAAGTTACCGTTCTGACCCAGAAATACTGTTGAATGATTAAGGAATTGATTGTTATGAAAAAACTTGCGTTCGTTGTTCTATTGTCTTCGTTTTCTTCTCTTTATACGGTACCTGTGCAGGCGCTCAAAAGTCCATCAAATTCACAATATGATCACCGCATTCGCTATATAACATATAACGAAGCCGATGTGGTTCAAATTGAAACAGTTCTTGGTGTGGCAACACATATTATTCTTGAAGAAGGTGAGCAGTACATAACTCATGCCTTTGGCGATTCTGAAGCTTATGCCTTTGCTCATAAAGGGCGGCATATTTTTATTAAACCAAAAGCAGAACTTGCCAATACCAATCTCATCGTTGTAACCGACAAACGGAGTTATAAATTCCGACTACAATTTCGGAATGACCGTGCGGGATCAACATATGAATTGGCTTTCCATTATCCCGATTCAAACGATGAAAAGTCAGAAGAAAACAATCGACGCCTTGCGATTGAACGTGGTTTTCACCAAAGCGTCAACGGCTATAATCTCAGTTATACCATGAGTGGTCACCAAGATATTGCTCCGATAAATGCTTGGGACAATGGGCGTATTACTTACTTTAAATTTCCCGCTAACATGGATATGCCATCGATTTATGTCGTAGATGCTGAAGGTAATGAAAGCTTAATACCACGCACCGTTATCGGCAGTTCTAATGATATTATCGCCGTTCATAAGGTCAATCCTAAATGGCTTATACGGCTTGGTAAACGCGCTCTAGCTGTTTTTAATGAAGCCTATGACCCCAATGGCGTACCAAACACAACAGGGACAGTATCTTCGGTGGTTTATCGTATCAATAAAGGAGGAAAATGATGTTTGACAATAAGGAAGGAGAGGGAAAAGGTACAAAACTGGACAACGTCGAACAAAAACATATTGAAGGTACCTATGGAGGGTCCGAACTAGGTTCTGAACGTCGTCCAACAATTCCAGGTACCCGTGCATTGTTAATGGTAGGACTTATTGTCATAGTAGCGATACCGATTGCCTTGACTTGGAAAGCTTTTAAAATGCGTAATACCGTGGAGGTTGAGGAAGAAAAACCACAACAAATAGTACAGCAAATTATACCAAACTATGTCCCTCGGATTATAGAAGAGCCAAAGATTGTAGAAGAAGCAGAAAAATCAACACAAACAGAAGATTCAAACTTGGATATTCCACCGGCATTGAGTAAACTTCTTCAAACAGCCATTCCTCCACATATGCTCCAAGATTCTGAAGAATTAGCACGCAAACGTATGCTCAGTTCTAGCCTTAACAACGGTGGTAGCGAAGGATCTACAGATACAAATAATAAAGCATCGAATAATGATAGAGGTAATGGCGTATTATTTGATAACCTTCAGCCCGTGCGTTTAGGTCAATCACATGCGATGCAACTTCGTAACCGTGACTTTTTGATTACACAGGGAACGCAAATAGATTGTACGTTAGAAACAAAAATCATTACATCACAACCCGGAATGACGACGTGTCATTTAACACGCGATATTTATTCCACGAGTGGACGTGTTGTTTTGCTTGACCGTGGTTCTAAAGTTGTTGGTTTTTACCAAAGTGGCATACAACAAGGACAAACGCGCGTGTTTGTGCAATGGTTACGCATTGAAACGCCTTCTGGTGTTGTTGTCAATCTTGACTCACCAGGCACAGGTCCTCTGGGTGAAGCGGGTATTGGTGGCTGGGTTGACAGACATTTTTGGGAACGATTTGGTAGTGCAATTATGGTAAGCATTATCGGTGATTTAGGAGAATGGGTAAGAGGAAAAGTTGGTAAAAGCAGCAAAGAAAATAAAGATAACTCACAAAATAAAGGAGCTCAGAATGCTGAATCTATAGCAATCGATGTTCTTCAAAATTCCATCAATATCACACCAACACTTTACAAAAACCAAGGCGAACGAGTAAATATTTTTGTTGCTCGTGATCTGGATTTCAGCGATGTCTACAGTCTCGTCACACGTTAACCCGATACAAAAAGATCAAGCAGTTTTTCAGCTTCTGCAACCGCTTGATTGTTTTTTAGAAGATCCCACGATCACTGAATTATCGATTTGCCGCCCCTGTGAAGTATGGACGAAAAGCTTTAAGGGTTGGCAAGTACATAACGTACCAGAGTTAACAACCACTTTTTTGCAAACGCTTATTACAGCTATTATCGTTTATAACGGTATGGCTCCCAGAAGTATTAATTATGTGCTCTTGCCTGGTGGACAACGTGGTACAATTATACAAACACCAGCTGTTGTTGATGGTGCTCTTTCCTTTGTAATTCGTAAACATTCTCTCATAGTTAAAACGTTAGAAGAACTCAAAGAAGAAGGGGCATTTGACGATTTTTCTGATGTAAGTTTTAATAAGCCTTCAGCAAAAGAAGCCAATAACTTGTTATCGAGGCAGGACTTCACACGGTTGGAACCATTTGAAGTTCAACTCTTACAAAGTAAACGTGAGGGAAAAATTCTTGAATTTTTGGAAGAATGCGTCCTTCACAAACGCAACATTATTATTGCAGGCAAAACAGGATCTGGTAAAACAACATTTGCGCGCTCTTTAATTGAAAAGGTCCCTGTAGAGGAGCGTATTATCACAATTGAAGATGTTCATGAGCTTTTTCTACCCAATCATCCCAATCATGTACATATGATTTATGGTAACAATGTAGGCCGTGTTTCAGCTGAAGAATGCCTAGATGCGTGTATGCGTCAGTCGCCTGACAGAATTTTTCTCGCTGAATTGCGAGGCAATGAAGCATGGGAATATCTCAATTCGCTCAACACTGGTCATCCCGGATCGATTACAACAACGCATGCCAACAGCGCTTTGCAAACATTTGAGCGATGTGCCACCTTGATTAAAAGATCAGAAATTGGCCGGCAACTCGAGTTAGAAATGATAAAAATCGTTCTCTATACAACAGTTGACGTAGTGTTGTTCTTTAAAGATAGAAAACTCTCTGAAGTCTTTTACGACCCGATTTTTGCTAAATCAAAAATCGCTTAAGGGGAGCTTCCTCTCTCGGTAATATGAAGCAAACAAAAATAGCCGTAACTAATTGTTACGGCTATTTATTTAACTTTTCCTATTCTCTTTGCTTCTCCAATGGATTTTCTACACTCTTCATGAAGAAAAAAAGAAAAAAGTTAATAGACAACAACTCTACGAGAAAACCAAATTATACATAAGGCTCTCTTTATTCTCTTGCCTTTGATCATTCTTTCCATTTACCTTTTGAAAAAGTATCTTTGATGCAAAAAAGAAAAAATAGCTGCAAAATAAATATTTAAACAAAAGAAAAGAATAAATTTTGATTCGCCTATCAATGAAAGCTTTGTAAAATAGGTACTTTCGATCATCACAAATAATTATCGTCATCAAGACCAAAACTTATCGTTTAAAAATTCTAAGCACTATTTTCAAGTGATTAATAAATATGTTTTTTAACCAAACAATCTCCAAATACGGAAAACCTCATACGAAATAAATTATCATTTCGATTTAGCATCCATAAACCACGTTCTATTTGGTAATAAAAAGTATAGTGGTATATAGACGTCTTCTTCGGACGAAGAAAGATTCTTAACCTCCAGTTGTTCGTAAACAACCAAATTTCTCTTAAGCAAGCTTTGCTAACCATATCACGTGGCTTATGTCCCTCTCCTAAAGACGATATCCATAGATTCCATAAGGTAAGCTCTACTCTGAATATTCCTGCTCTCTTCTCTGCACCACAAAAAGCAAAAATTCCTAAAAGAACAGATCTACAATCACTCTTCTTAAGATGCATCACATTGGCTTATAAAGAGTGTTCATTATTTTACGTGTTGGATAAAAGATCTTAGTACCGTAGGATTCTCTCATTTCAAAGCTGTTTATTAACCAAAACCATGTCTCTTGCACATTATAAGTAAATAAAGCCGTATAGAATGAAACTGTACAAAAAAGCACTAAAAATGCCTTTTATAAACCATCCAAAATGCCAAAAATTGTCACAACATTGGGAGTTTGCAAAGTGTCTAATGGCGCCCAACTTGTTCTTTTATGAAGTGTAAAAATGGAGACGCTCTATAAATTTTATATTATTCATCGGGGCTTTACCATTATACCATCCACGAGCTCTGTAGTGAAATAAGCTTAGGCACCCTAAAGAAAGGTTTCTTAAAAACAAGCTTGCAAATTGACAAGCAAAGTGTATTTGGCTCGGGACGTTCTGTTTTACATAAGGGTTTTGATCTTATTAAAGAACGAGAGAAACAAAAGCGTGAAGCAATGCGTAATCTCTATTATTTAAAAGACATTACTCTAGATGCTTTTGAAAGTCATAAAGCAGAATTAAAAATGATGCTAAAATGGAAACTGGTTTGCACCTTTACAGCTTCATATTCTCCTCAAATTAGGAGGCTGTATAGCGACTTTCAAAGATTACGCCAACAGAGATACATAATACTCTTAACTCCCATCTGATAAGTGAAAGCTGCAACAGCAAAAGCTCTTTTAGAAAAACAACGCCATAAAGTCATTAATAAACCGGCAATGAATTGGAGAAATGTTCCAGATTTTTATCAAACACTCTGCAAAGCAACAATAATGATACAACTGGCTTTGCATCTGCTTATTCTTACAGGTGTTCGTACCCATCTCTTGCATCAATTCGTGAAGATCAGATTGAAGAGGATATATGAACAATTCTTGGCTCGAGAATACGAACGGTCTGCGTGATACTACAGGAGATTTCGCATGCCATTATGATCACAAATATTAAAAATTTTAAAATAAGCACGCTTGTTTTTTCGCAATGATTTCTGTTTTCTGTAACCGGTCGTAGTCCTTATTAAGGTGAATTTCCCATCACAATATATAAGAGAGATTAGACTAAAAACCTGTCCACGTAGATTTCTCTCTCATTTACGTAATTGGCTAACAGACTCCACCTACCACACCTCAAAGGACGAAGCCTCTTAACACGCAAACTAATCTGCAAACAATCCGCCCCCTCGCCTAGCAGATTTCACCTTCTAACCACTCTAATTACCACATCCTAAATACGATAGTATTTTATGGCACAACAGAATAAATACCAAAACAATGACTGATTATACCGTTAATACTTGGACACCTCTTTTTCATGTTAAGAAATATCTTTTATGCTGAAAAATAAAAAACACTTTTACTGCTTAAACAACTTTCTTAAGCATACATACAAGAACAATGAAATACCCTAACATAATAAATAAGATCTAAACCTAGAAATCTCTATTTTTATAGATAAAAACATATAAAATCAAAACCTCCGAAACTCGTCAAAATACAACATATTTTCTTTGATGATTGAATTTATTCAACTCAAACGAACCTACAAACACCGCTTATTCCACATTCGCAACATGTGTTCTTAGAATTCTTACTATCATTTTCTAAATTTTTAGAGAAACCTATAAATTTGCTATTTTTCAAACGTCTTATCTTCTCTTTAATGAATTTAAATCTATGACGTTACAATAATTTTAAATTACTTCCCCCTTAACTGTATGATCTATCTCTACAATAGAGAGGGATTTTACGTTCTCCATTCTTTGAGAACTATAAATTTTGTTTTTTAATGCGATTAACAATCCAATCTTTAAAATAAAAAATATGACCTTTATATATATAATGATATTATCAAAAATTCCTAATCCTTGAATATTAGCAATGTTTTCGATATTACAATAAATGTGTCGTAAAATGACGAATTGTCATAATGATCACTCCTTTGTATTTCATTTAGATAATTTACATGCGTTTAATATTTGTATCAGCATTTATTTTTGTGCTATATTTATACAGAGTAATCATTTTTTATAAAAAATGATTACTTAAATCTGCATCAAAGTATAAATTATGATGCGAATTTAATAAAAATAAAAACACATGGCATATTGATTTTATTGTTTTTACATAGAACGCTATTTAAAGTATAGTTTACTCGAAAGACTAATGCCTTTTTAAAGGCAATAATAACTATACTAACCGCCTCATAGAAGCCAATAAATTTTTAGAGATTAAGCCTCAAAGAGGCACAAAAACACGCACAATTTTCTATTTTTCTTTTTACTGTTCGTTAATCGGTCAAATTTCAAAGATAATATTCAACTATGAGTTTTCTGCTCAGCCATTGCAAGGATTGCTTCTACAAGGATTGCTTAATTTTTAGAGATTACTTCGCTTTTAGAATGATTATAGCTACTGCGCCCCCATAAGCAGCCGATCTTCTTTTAGAGATTTAATTGCTAAAAGGAGATACAATTTCCCACCTTGCGCTTTATTTTGATCAATCAGTAAATTTTCAAAGGCGGCGTTCAACCATGAGTTTTTTAATTTCAGCAATCGCTTTCGCTGGATTTAATCCCTTTGGACAAGTTTGCGCACAATTCATAATCGTATGGCAACGATAAAGGCGGAAAGGATCTTCTAAATTATCAAGACGTTCACCACACATCTCATCACGTGAATCCGCAATCCAGCGATAAGCTTGAAGCAAAACAGCGGGCCCCAAATAACGATCACCGTTCCACCAATAACTTGGACATGAAGTCTGACAACACGCACACAAAATACATTCATAAAGGCCATCGATTTTTTGGCGATCGGAGTGACTTTGTAACCATTCTTTTGCAGGTTCAGGAGAAACTGTTTGCAACCAAGGCTCAATGACTCGGTGTTGTGCATAAAAACGCTTTAAATCAGGAACCAAATCTTTAACAACCGGCATGGAAGGCAACGGATAGACCTTAATGGGATGTTTTACATCATCCATCCCTTTGGTACAAGCTAATGTATTGGTTCCATCAATATTCATAGCACATGAACCACAGATGCCTTCACGGCATGATCGACGAAGTGTCAAAGTTGGATCAATATGGTTTTTAATAAACAAAAGCCCATCAAGAATCATAGGACCACAAGCAGAACGATCCACATAATAAGTATCTAAATGAGGATTTTTCTCATCATCAGGCGACCAACGATACACGTGAAATTCCGTCAGCTTTGTAGCACCTTCAGGTTTAGGCCAAACCTTTCCCGGTTTTACTTGAGAATTTTTGGGAAGCTTAATTTGTACCATATTTCATTCTCCCCTTAATAAACCCGTTTTTTAGGTGCAATGCGCTTTAAATCGATCCCACCATCAGCTTCAGATGTTAACGGGTCCACATGGACAGGTCGATATGATAATGTCACCTTACCCTCTTTTGACAAATGTGAAATCGTATGTTTACGCCAGTTTTTATCATCACGCTCTGGATAATCTTCACGAGCGTGAGCGCCACGGCTTTCTGAACGTGCTTCGGCAGAATGAACAGTCATGATTGCATTCGCCATAAGATTTTCAAGCTCTAATGTTTCAACCAAATCAGAATTCCATATCAGAGAACGATCTGTGACTTTGAGATCCGACAATTCCCCCCAGATTTTATTCATCCGTTGACATCCCTGTTTCAAAGAATCTTCTGTACGGAAGACTGCTGCGTCTTCTTGCATCGTGCGTTGCATTTTTTCACGCAATACAGCTGTTGGTATTGCCCCTTGTGCAAAACGTAAACGATCAAAACGCGCTATAATTTCGTCAACAGCTTCTTCATTGATGGGTGGAATTTCTGCATTCCGATCAATAACTTCACCCGCGCGAATGGCAGCAGCACGACCAAACACCACAAGATCAATTAATGAATTTGACCCCAAGCGGTTAGCACCATGAACAGAAGCACATCCTGCTTCTCCTACCGCCATCAGCCCTGGTTGAATACGATCAGGCGAATCAGCCGTTGGATTGAGAACTTCCCCGTAGTAATTGGTAGGAATCCCACCCATATTATAATGAACCGTTGGCAAGATGGGGATAGGCTCTTTTGTTACATCCACCCCTGCAAATATCCGTGCTGATTCTGAAATCCCTGGTAAACGCTCATGCAAGATTGCAGGATCAATATGATTGAGAACCAAATGAATATGATCCTTCTTAGGTCCAACGCCACGCCCTTCACGAATTTCAAGTGTGATACAACGCGAAACCAAGTCACGTGAAGCCAAATCCTTAAAGGAAGGTGCATAACGCTCCATAAAGCGTTCACCTTCAGAATTGATTAAATAGCCTCCTTCACCACGAGCTCCTTCTGTAATTAAGCAGCCAGAACCGTAAATCCCTGTCGGATGGAATTGCACAAACTCCATATCCTGAAGTGGCAATCCAGCGCGTGCGATCATTCCACCACCATCACCCGTACAGGTATGCGCCGATGTCGCAGAAAAATAAGCCCGTCCATAACCACCGGTTGCAAGAACAACCATTTTGGCAGAAAAACGATGTATTGTACCATCATCGAGATTCCATGCCACAACCCCCGTACAAACCCCATCCGTCATGATGAGATCGAGTGCAAAATATTCAATAAAAAATTGCGCATTATGCTTTAAGCTTTGTCCATAAAGCGTATGCAAAATGGCATGGCCTGTACGGTCAGCTGCTGCGCAAGTACGCTGAACAGGCGGACCTTCACCAAATTGTGTCGTATGTCCACCAAAAGGACGCTGATAAATTTTGCCTTCTTGCGTTCGCGAAAAAGGAACGCCATAATGTTCTAATTCATACACAGCAGCAGGAGCATTACGCACCAAATATTCCATTGCATCGGTATCGCCCAACCAATCAGAACCTTTCACGGTATCATATAAATGCCACTGCCAATTGTCAGGTCCCATATTTGAAAGCGATGCAGCAATTCCCCCTTGTGCTGCAACCGTATGTGAGCGCGTTGGAAAAACCTTCGTAATACAAGCTGTCTTTAATCCTTGTTCTGCCATACCCAGTGTCGCACGTAATCCTGCACCACCTGCCCCAACAACAACAACATCAAATTTATGATCTACAGTGCGATAAGGGGCGTTACCTGCTTTAGCACCCAGAGATGATCCTGTACCCGCCATACTTGTTTAACCCCCTAATGCAATTTTCAAAAGAGAAAAAATAATGATACCACCTATGAGAAAACAAAATAAAATATTTAACGTCAAAAAGAATATCCGAAAACCTTCACGTGGAATATAATCTTCAATCACTACCTGCATACCAAGTTTCATATGATAAAGGACCGAAAAAGTCATCAATCCCATCAAAATAGCAACAATAGGATGTGCAAGTCTTGCACGCACAATACTATAGTCCTTTCCCACAAGCGAAAGAATAAGAACAATAAAAAATATCAAAAGTGGTAGATTGATAAACCCCGTCAAACGTTCTAGCCAAAAATGCTCTGTTCCTTCATGAGCACTGCCACGCCCCCGTACTTTTCCAAGTTCCGTTCGAAAATCTTTTTTCATGTCTCTTTTCACCCCCAGCTAAACAACGGTATATCCAATAATCCAAATCGCAAAAGTAACAATAAGAGAAATAAACACTGTCGCCCAAGCAGTGACTGTTGCCTTTTCTTTTGCCAAAAGGCAAGGCTTCAGATCCCAAACAATGTGGCGAACACCACCAACCATGTGATGAACCCCTGCCAAAGTATAAAGAAACAAAATACACAATCCAAACCAAGAACTATAAATTTCGTAAACTGTTCTAAATGTCTCCTCGCCACACGCAATAGCAATTAACCAAACAGCAAGAAAAACCGTTCCAACATAAAGTGCCATACCCGTAATGCGGTGTGCAATGGACATGGCCATAGTAATTGTCCAACGATAAATACTTATATGAGGGGAACGAGGGCGCTCTTTTATCCTAGTTGTCTCTATCATAAAATATCCTGACCTGGTTTATCATAAAATATCCTGACCTGGTTTTTGCAACCGCAATGAACGAGAAAGTTCGCGCAAAACGACTAAACATACTCTCTCGTTTTTACTTGTTTGGCATCTCAAGATACCGATATTACAGGTCGGTTGTCTCAAATAACGGATTAAAGGTCACGCATAAAAAAACCGATTACTCCCCGGATATGATCCGCAAAACTCGCCTTAATCTAATACACTTTTATCTTCACGTCAAAGGTCTAAAATCTTTTCCAAATATAAACAGACATTTTTTCAGATTAAACTTATCCTTTTGAGTATCCACGATATATGCAATGGTCTCTTAAATTGCACCCATGATTAAGAATAAAAAGAGGAAAAATTGATAGATTAAACATTTTTATGTCCCCTCCAAGCCTTTTAAAAGGCAAAACGAATCAAGAAAGACACAAATAAGCGGCATAAAAGCCGCTTTTGCATAAAGTTTAGCCGATATAATCTTTACTCAGAAACTTGCTTTTCAACATCTGTGCTGACAGATGCTGCTTCTACTTTCTCAACAACCTTTTCAGCTTTTTTCCGATAATCTCTCTTTTCAGCGATACGTGCAGCTTTACCTCTCAAGCCACGTAGATAATAGAGTTTTGCACGGCGCACTTTACCACGGCGCACCAGCTCAACACCTTCAATCAAAGGAGAATAAACAGGAAATACCCTCTCCACCCCTTCGCCATAAGAAATCTTGCGTACTGTAAAGGTCTCATTCAACCCACCGCCTGAACGCGCAATACAGACACCTTCATAAGCCTGAACACGCGTCCGTGTACCTTCTGTCACACGCACCATAACACGGACTGTATCTCCTGGCTGAAATGCTGGAAATTGGCGCTTTTCTTCAATTTTTGCACATTGTTCAGCTTCAAGCTGTGCGATAATATTCATTTCTTTTATCCTTCATGTTCTTTATCGAACAGTCAGAGCGCTCAACTCTTACCAAAAAAGCCTTTATTAAGAATAAGGAGCTCTTTAGGCTATGTCTTACACAGGAGCGAATACACCATTCCTTCATTTTAATTTTGGAACTACAGAAAACCTTTTATAAAAAACTCTCTAAAAAGAGAGCCATGCAATACACCACCTTATCATATGAATCAAGTTTTCTGATGATTTTTATTATAACGCGCATAAAGATCAGGGCGACGTTGACGTGTTAACAATTCGGCTTGGCTTTGACGCCAATCTGCGATCGCTTTGTGATGACCTGAGAGCAATACAGGCGGAATACCCCGCCCTTCGAAAAGAGAAGGGCGGGTATATTGCGGATGTTCCAGCAAGTCATTTTCAAAACTTTCACACCTTGCAGAAGCTGCATTCCCCATCACTCCAGGCAGAAGACGTATAATAGCATCTAAGATAACCAATGCAGCTGTTTCACCCCCTGAAAGAATATAATCACCAATAGAAACTTCTTCTAATTCTCGTGCTTCTATGACTCGCTCATCAACCCCTTCAAAACGTCCACAAACTAACGTTACACCCGTATCACGAGCCAAGCTATGCGCGTAAGCTTGGTCAAAAGGACGCCCACGTGGACTCATCAACAATCTTGGCGAATCCTGTGGACAGCAATCAAGAGCAGCCGCCAATACATCCGCCCGCATTACCATACCAGCTCCCCCACCAGCAGGTTTATCATCAACGCTATGGTGTTTGTCTAAAGCAAAATCCCTAATCTGTACCGTCTCCAGTGACCAAATTCCACGCTCTAAAGCTTGCCCTGCTAAAGAATACCCTAAAAAACCAGGAAACATTTCAGGATAAAGGGTTAAAACGCGCGCCTGAAATTTCATTTTATTTCTTATCCTTATTTTCTTAAACAGACTCTTAATAGCAAAATAGCACAAACAAGACTTTTAACGCTATAGCGTTAATCTGAGTCTTCTTGATCTGCGCCATATTCAATACGATCCTTCTAAATACTTGCACTAAAAAAGACTCTAAAAATTCAGGACTATTTCGAGATAAAGCGCTTACAATATCTGCTCAAAAGAGCATTTTTAATATTTTCACACATTCCACTTTTTATTGACGAAATTCATCTGTTGTTTTTTACCTTCATCTTTATTTTTAGATTCAAGCTATTTCCTTTTTATCATTGTCTCCCCCATCAATTAAACCAGCGGCCATGGGATCAACAACAAGAAAACCAGAATCCATACAAATTTCTGGTACCGCCGCCTTACTAAAGGGAATAAGAACTCTTTTACCTGTATTCAAACGTATTTCAAGCAAATCACCAGCCCCGAAATTAAAAAAACCACACACTTCACCTAAGATTTTCCCCCCACAATCTTGGACACACAAGCCTATTAAATCGACTTGATAAAACTCATCCTCCATCAAATCATCAATTAATTGATCACGCGTCACATAAAGGCGAATACCTTTTAAAGACTCAGCCGCATTACGATTTTCTACCCCTTTAAAACGTACAATCGCCTTATTTTTTTGTATGCGAAGAGTTACAATTTCATAAGAACGCCCCATATCATCATAAAGAGTGCTGTAAAACTTGAAACGCTGTGGCTCAGCACTTAGAATTTTAACAAAAACATCTCCTTTTATACCATGAGGCATACCAATAATGGCAAGATAGACTTTATTTTTAAGCTTTTCTTTATTATACTTCATGCAAAAATATTATCTCTCAAAAATGAACCCTTCAATCTTATAGTTTTCTATTCAATCTTGTTGCCATATGAGACAATCTTCTAAAAGACCTTTCTTGGTAACAAAAAACAAATTAATAAAGGAGAAAGTCTTATGGCAAATATTATGCTATTTTACAAAGATATCACACCAATCAACAAAATTTCCCATAAAAATCTAAAATTTGCTCCTCCAACTGATATGTCTTTTGCCAAGGATACTCATTGGGTTCCTTTAGCAAGTACTGAATATTTTCAAGCAGCGCTAGACTATCCTATTTTATTTATGTGCGCCGAAGATGAACAAAAAAAACGGCACTACACATCCGCAGCTCTTGTCGGTCTTTCTAATGACGAAAATGACTATATCGCTTCTGATAAAAGTTGGAAAAACAATACTTATGTTCCAGCTTTTGTCCGTCGCTATCCTTTTGTTTTGGCACAAATTAGCAATGAAAAAGAACTTTCTGTCTGCTTTGATCAACAGTCCGGTATGTTTAATGAAGTTGCAGGAACAGAACTTTTTAATTCCGATGGCTCTATTTCTCCTTTTATGGAAGAACGTATTCGCTTTCTTGAAAGTTTTAAAATCGCTATGGAGAAAACCTCTGAGTTTATTGATGCTCTTGTAGAAATGGATCTTCTAAGCCAAAAATCCATCAATGTGAAAAACGATAAAGGTCTCTCAGCGCAATTGGAACATTTTTGGGTTGTTGATGAAGAAAAATTGAATAAATTATCAGCAAGCCAACTTGCCAAACTTCATAAAAATGGCTTTTTAGGATTAATTTTTGCGCATTTGATGTCAACACACAATCTTGTGAAAATACTCTCTCTCAAAGGTGAAAAGCAACTTATCAATCGTGAAGAGCAACCCCAAAACAAGAATGGTCATTCTAACGATGAAAAAGCTAAAAAGAAAGAAACTCTCAACTAGATAATGCCCATCAAAAACGACAAGAGAAAAGATGAAAATATTCCTCTTATTCCAGCAGACCATGCAATTTTAAACGCAAGGAAAAATTGGTTAGAGTGTCTTACCCAAACACGTCGTATGTCAGCACAAACAGTGCAAGCCTATGAACGTGATACGCGGCAATTTTTGTCTTTTCTCTGTCAACACTTAAGCCATACACCAACCCTTACAGATCTTGCTCATTTACGCATCAGTGACTTGCGTGCTTATCTTGCTTATCGGCGTACAAACAATGTAAGTGCGCGCTCTTTAAGCCGAGGGGTGGCAGGCATCCGTTCTTTTTTCAAATACTTATCACGTGAAGGAATCGTCAATGTTCCCGCGGCTCAACTTATCCGAAGCCCCAAACACCCCAAATTGCTCCCAAAACCTTTAGCGATAAAATCAGCACTTCACATAGTCAAACAAGAAAATCAACTGGAAAATGAACCTTGGATTAGCGCTCGTAATGCTGCTGTCCTCATGCTTCTCTATGGCTGTGGAATGCGAATATCAGAAGCCTTAAGCCTCACACCAGAACAATTTTCTGATCCTGAAAAAACAAGTTTATTTATAACAGGAAAAGGCGGCAAAACACGCCTTGTTCCTCTCATCAAAATTGTTTACGAAGCTGTACAAAATTATCTCAAATGTTGCCCATATCCTTTAGTGGATAACCAACCCATATTTCGTGGGGCGCGAGGCGGTCCCCTACAGCCCGCCATTATTCAGAAAACTGTACGCAACTTACGAGCAAGCCTTGGTTTACCAGAAACTGCAACGCCTCATACACTGCGCCATTCTTTTGCCACCCATCTTTTATCACGAGGGGGAGATTTGCGCACGATTCAAGAACTTCTTGGGCACGCTAGTCTTTCCACCACACAAATCTATACCCACGTCGATACAGACCATTTGTTAAAAATCTATCAAAAGGCCCATCCCCGTTCCAAAAACGTCTCATCAAAAAATTAGAGTGTTTCAACCTCAAGTGCCAAAGCATGAACACAAGTAGCTAACTCTTCTTGTAAAACTTTATAAATCGCTCGATGTATTTCTACGCGTGTCATATTAGAAAAAGAAGAAGATAAAATTTTCACTCGAAAATGTGTTTCTCCTTTACCATCAAAAGCATGTTCATTATGAGGATGCCCCTCATGAAGATGACTTTCGTTAATCACTTCAAGCTTTTGCGGATGAAAAGCATCCTGAAGCTTTCTCTGAATTATTGTTTCTATAAACATTTTTCATTCCTCAAACAAAATGAACGTGCAAAGATACACCTTTTTCATAATAGAATAAGTGTGAAAACAAATTTTTCAAAAGTCAATTCTTGTAAAATTAATCAATTTTGCATAAACCAATAATATGACAATAACATCTAAATTATTCGATTCAATTCGCATAAGCTCAAATAAAAAACAAAAAGCTGAGCCAGAAGCACAACAGTGTCAGTGGGAAGGTTGTGAAAAAACAGGGTCCCATAAAGCACCAGCAGGTCGAAATCACGAAGGACAATATTTATATTTTTGTATTGAACACGTACGCGCCTATAATAAAAATTTTAATTACTTCTCTGGTCTTAGCAATAAAGATATCGCAAAATTTCAAAAGGATGCTCTCACAGGACATCGTCCGACATGGCCTACAGATCTGAGCAATGGTACATCGAAAAAAACAGCCGCGAATTATGCAAAGATTCGCTCTGGCACAGCTGCCTATCAAAATCGCATGCGCGATCCCTTCACGCTTTTTACTGGGCAGCATTCAAGCAATAAGTTCTCACGAAAATTAAAGCCCTTAGAAGCAAAAGCTTTTGATACACTGGGACTACAGGCAAACGCTTCAGCAGAAGACATCAAAATGAAATATAAAGAGTTGGTAAAAAAGCACCATCCTGATTCCAATGGTGGTAATCGTGCTTCAGAAGAGCGCTTTCGTGATGTTTTACATGCTTACAATTTGCTAAAAAAGTCTGGTTTGTGCTGAAAACATGCGCTTATATGAGTCTATTTTCATTTAGACCATCATTATTTGCGCAAAATGTTACTTTTTTTGCAAAACATTATAGAATACGTAAAAAAATCTTTCTTCAATATCTAAGGCTCTCATTATAGAGCATTGCATAAATACTTTAACTCTTGTATCGTTTCTAATGAATAAATAGCGTCCTCTCCCTTCCAGAAACATAATGACAAATCTTACCGTTGAAAATTTGCCCGATATTACACTTTGTGCTCGCGATCTATTTCATATTGAAACAGATCTGAAAGTCCCTGCTTTTAGCACAAAAAGTCCCCATGTTCCTGATATCGATCCTGATTATCTTTTTGATCAGCAAACAACTTTAGCGATTCTCGCAGGTTTTACCTTTAACCGCCGTGTAATGGTTTCTGGCTATCACGGTACAGGGAAATCAACGCATATTGAACAAGTTGCTGCACGTCTTAACTGGCCTTGTCTTCGAATTAATCTCGATAGTCATGTAAGTCGTATCGATCTTGTAGGAAAAGATGCTATCGTTTTAAAAGATGGCTTACAAATCACTGAATTTAAAGAGGGCATTTTGCCATGGGCTTATCAAAATAATATTGCTCTTGTTTTCGACGAATATGATGCGGGGCGTCCCGATGTTATGTTTGTCATCCAACGCGTTCTTGAAACCTCTGGAAAACTAAGCTTACTTGATCAAAGCCGTGTCATCTCTCCACACCCAGCATTTCGTCTTTTTGCAACGGCAAACACCATTGGTCTTGGTGATACAACCGGTCTCTATCATGGTACCCAACAGATCAATCAAGCTCAAATGGACCGCTGGTCTATTGTTACGATACTCAATTATTTACCCCATGATAAAGAGGTTAATATCATTTGTTCAAAGGTCAAATCTTTTCAAACGGCTGAGGGAAAAAAGACAATTTCACAAATGGTTCATGTTGCTGATATGGTACGCCAATCTTTTATCAATGGAGATCTTTCAACTGTCATGAGTCCACGTACCGTCATTACTTGGGCAGAAAATACAACAATTTTTCAAGATGTCGGCTTTGCCTTCCGATTAACCTTTCTCAATAAATGTGATGAACTCGAACGTGCCACTGTTGCAGAATTTTATCAACGCGCCTTTGGACAAGAGCTTCCCGAATCACTCATTCATGGTGTTTCGCCTTAAGGAATCTGTCACTCATGGCTACCGATATTGGCGACAACAAAAATCCGGCAAAAGATTCTTCCAACAACACTCTTAATGCTGAAGCTTTTAAAAAAGCACTTTCCACCTGTATGCGTGCAATTGCAGGCACAAACAACCTTGAAGTTTCCTTTAGTCATAACCGACCATCTTTAAGCGAAAGTTGCGCGCGTTTACCAGAATTACCTCAATACGCAACGAATAAAGACATCACTATTACCCGCGGACTAGGTGATTCCATGGCTCTGCGCAAAGCATGGCATGACAACCGCATTCACATGCAATTTTCTCCACCAGAATCAGAAGCACGTGCTATCTTTGATGCCCTCGAACAAACACGTGTTGAAGCAATTGGTACTTTAACCATGGAGGGACTTGCAAAAAATCTTGATGTCATGCTCGCCGATAAATACAAAAGAGCCCATTATCATAAAATTAGCAACCAAAGTGAAGCCCCCATCCAAGAAGCGATTGCACTTTTATTGCGTGAAAAAATAACAAAGCGCGCAGCTCCAAGAGAAGCGGGTTCTGTCTTAGAATTGTGGCGTAAAGAACTCGAACAAAAAGCAGCAGCAGAACTCAATGAACTCCCACATCATATTTACAACCAACAAGCTTTTGCACAGATTGTTCGCCAAATGCTTGTTACACTCAAAATGACAGTGCAACAAGCTGAAGCTTCTAACAGTGAAAACAATAAAAAATTAAAAAATGCGTGTGAACCTCAAGACCAAGGAGAAGAAGAGAGTAAAAACAAAAAACACGCTCAAAGTGAAGAACAAACCAGCACTGAACAAGAAAGTGATGTGCAAGATGATGGAAAAATACAAGCGACACAATCAAACAACAATGATCAAGCTGACGGCGAGCAAAAAAATGGACCTTGGCAAGAAAAGCCGAGCAAACCCAAACACCTTTTTTCTGATTCGGAACAAATGCAAAAACTTGGCAATTATAAAATCTTCACCCGTCAATTTGATGAAATTTTGGAAGCAACAGATTTTTGTTCTGAAAACGAGTTAGATCACTTACGCCGTTATCTTGATAAGCAAATCAATCATCTCCAAAACATCGTTGGACGTTTAGCAAACCGTCTCCAGCGCCGCTTGATGGCGCAACAAAATCGCAACTGGAACTTTGACCTTGAAGAAGGATATCTTGATACAACACGGCTTCCACGTCTAATTATTGACCCCATGCAACCCCTTTCTTTTAAAATGGAAAGCAACACCCAATTTCGGGACACAGTTGTTTCACTCCTCATTGATAATTCTGGCTCAATGCGCGGACGCCCCATTAGCGTTGCTGCAAGTTGTGCTGATATTTTGGCACAAACTCTTGAACGTTGTGGTGTCAAAGTTGAAATTTTAGGTTTTACCACCAAAACTTGGAAAGGGGGAAAATCGCGCGAACAATGGCTTACCCAAAACAAACTCCATAATCCTGGACGCCTCAATGATTTATGCCATATCATCTATAAAAGTGCTGATACCCCATGGCGTCGCGCACGACGCAATTTAGGTTTAATGATGCAAGAAGGATTATTAAAAGAAAATATCGACGGAGAAGCTTTGATTTGGGCTCATCAACGCCTTTTATCACGGCGTGAACAACGTCGCATCCTCATGGTCATTTCTGATGGTGCTCCTGTTGACGATTCGACACTATCGGTCAACTCCAGCAATTATTTAGAAAAACACTTACGCGCAGTGATTCAAGAAATCCAAACACACTCCCCTATCGAACTCATTGCCATTGGAATTGGTCATGACGTCACACGTTATTATCAACGTGCTGTAACAATTATGAATGCTGAAGAACTCGCCGACGCCATAACAAAACAATTAGAAATACTTTTTAGTGATAAAAGAACTCATATTCATAAGAAATAAACCTGCCTTGAATCAGCAACGATTACATTTTAAAAAATTATCTCTATCATTAAACCATCGGAATTTGATGACTAACAACCTGAGAAGATAATCCCACAAATTGAATATCGAACTTTAAGGAAGCTTCTACTTTACTGGATGCATTATGAATCCTAAAAGAAATGCTCCAACCACCTTCAAAAATTATAATGAGTTTGTTTTTACTTTCTGGTTTTAGTGAAACGGATAAAATTTTGCTTGGAATTTTCCATTTACGACCATATCCTAGAGTGCCATTCAAATTAAAAGACTGAATAATAACCCGTTTTTGTTTAGATCTTGTATCTATCATAATCTTATAAAAATCATAAGAACCTATAACATACTGAAACAATAGCTTCACAAATTTATCTTGATAATCTAAACAAAGCCTTTGAAGTTCTTTAGAAAAAGCTTCTAGGATTGGAAGATAAACTCTGCTGTCTTTATCCTCTATATCTCTAAAGAACATCTTCTTATCTCTAAGCTCTGCTAAATAATCAAAAATAGGCCTAACCTCATTGAAATAAACGCTGCTACAAGAATAACCTGTCCATTCTTTACCAAAATCTATTTTACTGGAAAGGCGAGGATGTTTGATAGCGCTATGATTATGTTTTGCAGAAATACCAATAGGATTTTCAGGAACTTTTAAAATAATATCACGGACATCTCCTTTGATCCCAACAAAATCTTCCTGAAGAACAATAGTTTTCGTGTTTCTAATATTTTTATCATGTAACTGTAAAAAAACGGCTGCTTCAATAGAAGCAAGATTTAAAAGCCTTTTTTCAGTATCATTAAATAAATTATAAAAAGACTCCGCTATTTGAAAAGACGAATTAAACTCTATAGAAGCCTTTGTTGCTTTTTTAAAACCCATAGCCAAAGCATATTCAAAGGCTTTTCCATTTTCTACCTGATTCATGCAATTTCCTAAAGATCCTTACTCAAAATTACGAGTTCATTTGATTTTTTATTGTTTCCCATACCGTAAGTCCATTCAGGATTAAGTATTGTATGTCCTTTATAAAGTTCTCTAACTTCCACACAATCATTATAAGATAAAACCCATCCTTGACGCTTTCTCAAAAGTTCAGCAAGAGCTTGATGATCAAAAGAATTATGTTTATCGCCTTTGTGACCGTAAAGTTTTTGATTAATAAGGTACGGAGGATCACAATAAAGAAAATCGTTAGAGTGTTTAGGAATACTTTCTGTAAAATCTCTGTGTTCCACTATGAAGTTTTCAATCTTAAAATCTTTAAGCCGTTCAATAGAACGATAATTGAATCGGGGATGTCCTGGAGACATACCACCAGAAAGTGTCGTTCCGGAAAAAGAAGAACGATTAAGAACAAAAAAAACGGCAGCAATCTCTAATTGATTTTTAATATTCCCAAAAGTTTTTTGGAGATTATAAAACATTACGGGAGTCATATCTTCATATTCTCTCACTTTTTCTGCAAGAGCTGAAGCATCTTTCAAAAGCATCTGCCAAAAAATAACAAGCGGCTTAAAAGCATCATAAGCATAAACCCTTGTTCCTCTTTTTGCTAAGGTTAATTCAATTGAACCGCCTCCCACAAAAGGAGAACATAAAGTTTTCTGTTTCCTTATATAGTTATTAATAATCATAGGAACAGCACGACTTTTCCCTCCCGGATAACGAAGAGGTGATTTTACAATAGGCAACTCCCTAGTCTCTCTCTGTTTTTTCAAGGAAGTTAATACAAAATTATCAAATAAAGCCTCTGTATGATCTGTTTGATTTATCATTTTATTCATACTATCAGCTCCAAGTATCGCATTTCTAACCTACAATTATCTAAAATAAACACTCGAAGCGTTTGCCAAATTCTACAGAGATCGCATTATAACAAATTGTAAATTCATTAACATATCTGCACAAACATTTGTTACTAAAATAATGATAAATATCAGTATAACCAAATTTTAAAACTGTCAAAAAAGACTTGATACCATTGGTATTTATTTTTCTATTTATATACTACCCAAATGTATATCGAAATGTTTTTTCCTTTATAAGAACCAAGTTTCTTATAGCTCAAATAATCATAAGTAAGACATCACAACTCTTAACAAAACATTTTTGATCCTTTATAAGAGCTTTATTATCTGTTTTTAATGCTGATAAGATGCTCTTATCCCATACTGAATCAGTCAAAACCATTTCCTTACACATCGTAAGCATAGATGATGTATGGATAAATACAACTTGAGAAAAGAATCAAAATACCTCTTATAAATCCGCTTAAATTCTGCCCTTAGAGGACAGAACTCCCCTCCCCTCTTCTTTAGCAAAACAAAAGAACAAAGACCATTATTTGTTACAAACAAAAGAAGAATCATCCTTTGAAGGACTTTGATAAAGAGGAAGCTTTACAATATTAAGCATTGTTCCATAAGGAATCAACATAAACAGGCTCATAATAATTTTTACCGAAAAATCACCAAAAGCAAGCGATAGCCAAACTGGCATGCCTATCCCTCCCAAAACAGTACTCTCCACTAGTGAACTATCAGCATAGCCTGTTATCTTATCAAGAACAGCAAACGAGCTAGAAAAAGCAAGAGCAAAAAACAGCACTGTATCCAAAGCTGAACCAACCAACGCTGCTGCTAAAGGTGCTTTCCACCATGTTTTACGTCGCAAAGGAGTAAAAACAACAATATCAAGGAGTTGCCCAAATAAAAATGCAAAACTAGAAGCAAGTGCAAGCCGTGGTGTCGCCAATATCCAAGAAACAAAGACACCCGTAAAAAAACCAGCATAAACCACACGCCGCGCAGCAGATGGACCATAAAAACGATTGGTCAAATCATTGATTAGAAAAGCAAATGGATAGGTAAAAGCCCCATAAGTCAACAGCGCATTCAAATCAAACCAATAGACAGGATATTGAACTAAAATATTAGAAGCCGTGACAGCAAGGCACATTGCAAAAATAGAAAAAACAACATACCTTTTCTTTTGCTGTTCTAATAAAAGACCGCTTGAAGACATTTTTTTTAACCTGGGATATGGAACCAATAAAATGAAACGATCAATCTGCAAAAAACTTAACTTCTAGAACAGAAAACCGAAATCAAAGCGTTAATAAGCCAAAAACAATAACGCTGAAAATTACGCTGCTTGTTCAGCCTTCTGCTCACCTTCTTGCTCAGCTTTTTTCTTAACGATTTGGCGTTTTAACAAACGCGCACGTTGTGACAACTCTTTATCGTCTGCTTTAATCAAAAAACCATCAAGACCACCGCGGTGCTCAACAGAACGCAATGCACTTGCTGAAATACGCAAGCGATAACTTTGCTGTAACACCTCTGAAATCAATGTCACATTGCAAAGATTTGGTAAAAAACGACGCCGAGTCTTATTATTCGCATGGCTAACATTATTACCATACAGAACCGTCTTCCCTGTCAATTCACATGCACGAGACATAAACTTCATCCTTAAACTCTAAGAAACTTTCAAATCCCCATACCCAAAGGACACAATGAACGCAAAACACGCGCAATGCAACCTTGAACGGGCATCATTGGGAAGTTTCTTTCTAATAGGGGGTCGACAACAAAAGGTCAAGTCTTTTATAAAACCTTTTTCATCTCTTGTTGGCTCATTTTTCATCTTTTTCCTCAATAAGGCGTGCAAATTCCACCAAAACGCGTACAAAATGTTTTTTTTAATATATACCATGTTAGAATAAAAGCCTATTGTCCCGAAAGGAAGCACAAATCATGAGCAAAAAAGACCCCCCCATGACAAAGCTTCAGGGAAATTCTTGCCGTTTTTCTTCTTTTTTATTTGGAACTTTATGTATTTGTTTTTTTCTTCTCTTCAGTGCATTAGGTATATGGCAAGTACAACGGTTAAACTGGAAAACAAATCTTATCACCAGTACCAATCAGCGCATTCATTTACCCCCCATAAAAGCCCCTCCAAAAAATCAATGGTCAGATGTTACTTTTGAAAAATATGAATATCAACCTGTTATTATCACAGGAAAATTTTTAACAGATAAAAATATTTTAGTCACTGCTGCCGCTCAAAATACTACAGGCTATTGGGTTTTGACTCCTTTACAAACTGCTGATAATACACTGATCTTTATCAACCGTGGCTTTATCCCCATGGATGAACGTAACAATTTTCAAAACACAGAGCAATCACATACAAATGCCTTATCTCAGCAAAATTCTACCACAGACACAGAACAAACAACGATTATAGGTTTATTACGCATGAGTGAAAAAAATGGATTTTTCCCGCGTAAAAATAATCCTGACAAAAATTTATGGTATACGCGCGATCTCCCCGCTATAGCACAAAAACTTGGTTTGTCCACTGTTGCCCCTTATTTCATTGATGCCAGAAAAACATCTCCACAAGCAAAACTTCCCGTCGTTGGTCTTACGATTATCCATTTTCGAAATAATCATCTCGTTTATGCAATCACGTGGTTTATTTTAGCTGCTGGTGTGTTAGGAGGTTTTCTTTTTCTGCTACGGCAAAAAAACTAAAAAAAATACCTCTTCCATCTCAAGTAACAAAAATTTTTAGAATCTTGAAAACTGATAAAGAGAATAAAATCTACCAACTTGCGCCTTTGTTAAATAAAGATCATAGGCATACAATAGATCTTTATACCATCCACAAAAGATTTACGCGACACTTTTCAAAAAATCGTCATAAAATAGGGTTGATTCATTAAAGATGTAATGCCCTAAAATGTGAAGAAATGCATTATCTTCACTCTTAAAAAGAATTGTCATAAACGCTTTTGAAAAATATAAAGTTAAATTTAAAAATGATAGGAAAGATGAGCACTCATTTTTGCCTTTATAATTTTATATTCTTGCTTCATTAGATTATTTCCCATTTCAGAGATTACTCCAATTGATATATGCAATACTTTCGCCTTCATCTAGTATAAAGGCTAATATAGCAGAGAACATACGGATGCATTTTTTGTTTCAAAACTGCTATGAAGATGAGATATTGAGTTATAAGCAACAAAAAAATATTTAATGTCTCAATGAGACTTTTATACCTATCACCACACCTCAAATGAGAGGTTTTTACAGGATAATAGAAAAAGGTGAATCATCCTATATTCTAAAAAGACAGTTTATCCTTTCAGTGTATTTTGCTAAAGGCTTATGCTATAAACGTATAAGCGTGTTTTACTAGAATTTTAACTCTTTCATTTTTAAGGCTGCTGTTATGGGTGTTGTTGCCAAAAATTTTCCCATACCTGATCTTCATCGGGTTCGTCGTGTTCTCTTTTCTGTGTCTGATAAAACGGGTGTGGTTGCTTTTGCACAAGCCCTTCATGCTACTTACAATGTTGAATTGATTTCAACAGGAGGAACAGCAAAAACCCTCATAGCAGCTGGTTTACCCGTAAAAGATGTTGCTGAAGTTACCGGATTTCCTGAAATAATGGATGGGCGTGTAAAAACACTCCATCCTTTGATTCATGGTGCTTTGTTAGGGGTAAGAGAAGATCCTAACCATAGGGAAGCTATGGAAAAGAACAGCATTCATGGAATTGATCTTTTGGTGGTGAATCTTTACCCTTTTGAAGAGACGATCCTTTCGGGAGCTGATGGGCAAACGATTCTTGAAAATATTGATATCGGTGGACCGGCGATGATTCGCGCCGCGGCAAAAAATTATGCTTATACCGGTGTTGTAACAGCGATAAAAGATTATGATTCGATTCTAGCTGAATTAAAGCAGCATAATGGATGTTTAAGCTTATCTATGCGTCATCAGCTAGCAATGCGCGCTTATGCACACACCGCTGCTTATGATACGGCAATAGCATCGTGGTTTGCAAGGGATTTAGAAATTGAAACTCCATCGTGGCAGAGTTTTTCTGGTCATCTTGAAAGTGTTATGCGCTATGGAGAAAATCCACATCAACAGGCAGCATTTTATCGCAATAATGAAAAACGTTTTGGTATTGCAACAGCAAAACTTTTACAAGGCAAAGCGCTTTCTTATAACAATCTGAATGATACAGATGCAGCCTTTGAACTTGTGGCAGAATTTGATCCGCAAAAAACCGCTGCTGTCGCTCTTATTAAACATGCCAATCCTTGTGGTGTTGCGGAAGGAGAAAATTTGAAAGAAGCTTATTTGAAAGCTCTTATGTGTGATAATGTATCGGCATTTGGTGGAATTGTTGCTTTAAATCAAACCCTTGATGAGGAATGTGCTGAAGAGATTGTTAAAATTTTTACAGAAGTGATTATTGCTCCTGATGCCACAATGGCGGCACGTGAAATTATTGCCAAGAAAAAAAATCTTCGTTTGCTCATTACAGGTGGAGTTCCTGATCCACGTTGTGGAGGACTTCTTGCGAAAACACTTGCAGGAGGCATTTTAGTGCAATCACGTGATAACGTGGTAGTCGATGATCTTAAATTGCAAGTAGTGACAAAGCGGGCACCAACTCAAGATGAAATGCGTGATCTTCAATTTGCTTTTCGTGTAGCAAAACACGTTAAATCAAATGCTATTGTGTACGCGAAAAATAGCGCAACAGTTGGAATTGGAGCCGGACAAATGAGCCGCATCGATTCAGCAAAAATTGCTGCAAGTAAAGCAGCAGAAAGTGCGCAAAGAGCAGGCTTAACAGAACCCCTTACAAAAGGATCTGTTGTTGCATCAGATGCATTTTTTCCTTTTTCTGATGGTTTATTAGCAGCAGCTGAAGCAGGAGCAACAGCAGTTATTCAACCAGGAGGCTCCATGCGTGATGAAGAAGTTATCGCCGCTGCTGATGCACAGGGGTTAGCGATGGTTTTTACAGGAACACGTCACTTCCGCCATTAATAATTTTGCTGCTTTTCTTTTCGTATGAGACAAATGTTTCAAGGAATTTTTCATAATTATCGTATGACTATTGATAAATGTTGAAATGGAAGCAGTTATTCAATCCAAAGAAGCTACACGTGAAGAAGTTTATCACCGCAGAAAATGCACATAATTTAGCCATTGGTTAGGGATAAGATGTTCTTGTTGATGTTTTTAATGGTTAACTTTTCGCATGAGAAAAATGTTAAAGGGACATTATCTTGTATTAGATGCATACCTGCTATGATATTATAACACAACTCTTTTTAGTAATATACTCTATTCTTAAACTAAAGAGTGTAATGAAAAGTTTGAGTAGAGGATATGAATATTCTACGTTTTTATAGTAATTGGCGCCGTTATCGTCGAACCGTTAATGCGTTAAGTCGTCTTTCAACATATGAACTCAGCGATCTTGGAATTTGTCGAGGTGATATTGATTCAATTGCACGACGTTATTCGCGTAGATCTTTATGAAAATTGTTTAAGATATTTGAGAGAATGCTTTGCTATAAAAAAGCGCGCATTTTGTGGTTTGTTATTATAACTTCATTTTTAGTATAATAACAAAGAGCAGAAGAGTTATTTTTCTCGGCCATTGTTATGTATTGTTTCTCGAATTTTCAATGCTTCTGTGATGTACAACATTTGATTTGTAATAATAATTTAGCGTTATTCATATTAAATTAGAACCCCGAATACCGTAAAATTCTTCCATTTCAAATCTGTGTATGTTGAATCAACCAAAACCATTCGCCTGCACGTTACAAGCGGGGGAGCTGTATGGATAAAAGCTATTAAGAAAAGGCTAAAAATGCCTCTTATGAACTATCTCTAGTGCCAAGAGCTTGTTACAAACATTGGGCACTGATAAATAGTGTGATAGTGCCGAACTGCTCCTTCATAAGCATAAAGATGGGGGGTGCTTAATGGATTTACCGTTATACCCATCACGGGCATCGTCGCAAAATAGGCTTGGAAGCGTTAAGGGATTTTTCTTTAAAATAAGTCCGTGAATATACAATACAATAGCGCTCTGTTTTTCGTGAAGAGCGTAATCCTATTAATGCAACTCTCTCAGAGAGAAATATTGATCCCAACAGCACACTTAAAAACTTATCGAAGATAAGCAACGGCTTAATTTTCTCTCCATATCTTTAAAGGATCAAAATCCTTAACTAGTACTCATCTGTCAACAATGGTCTTTCAAAAAACCTTTTTTCTGGAGCCAATCCCTTTTAGCATCACCTCATGAGATTCTATGAGCAAACCTTGCCTAAAAACATCCAACCCATACTCTAACAAAACTCTTCATGTATAAAATTGATATGATCTTCAAATTTTGAGAATATTACCACAATAAACAATAATGTTTTGCGACACGCAAAATAAAACGCAATATACTATGGGTTGGAACAATGTTCTAATTTTTTATCAAACGCTTTACGGATAAAACGCCAACGAACTTTTTCCTGAAATGCAGGACGAAAATATAAAACAATCTGTTGTGTCCGTTGTGGACCTGTTAATTCTGCAAAATCAATCGAATCTTCAAGACAAATATCTGCGTCAGGCGATATAAAATACCATATTTGTTCACTCTTCACGTTCTCGTTCTTTACGGCTAAACACACACGTTTGCCATCATAGTTAACTTCAACTTGTGGATGAAGATGAAACCGAACAGCAACATAATTTTGTTCATTTTGCACACTCTTGTGTCTCTTTCTCCCTTTATTTGGCATAAAAAAGCGATCAAAACCTTCGATCGTATCTCCATTTGTCGCCAAAATAAGACCACGCTCATGAATAAGATTAAAGGGTCGCACATAACCATTATGACTCGCAATAAAACCTGTCTTCTCTGAATCCTCTATACGGCACACTTGAACATCTGTTGGTCCATCAAACAAAAATGGCGCGCCATTTTTCTTTTTATGATAAAAAGCACCCACTGAACAATCATTAAGCGTAGCTGTTGAATGTGCTGCAGTAACACGCCCTAAATGTCGATACTCTTCCCGCCCATCAGGATTAACACCGGCATTGATAATAAAACGGTGCCCTTGTGAAGACATTTCAAAAGACAAACACCCCGAACAAGCCTGCTGTGCTACAGAGCGAGGTGGAAACTTTCCTGTATCTGCAAGCACTGTTGTTTGATTGGCTTTTAAGCGCTGAAATCCTGAATAACGGGCATAACTAAAAGGATGTCCTCCTGTTTCATCAAGCTCCAAAAGTGATGATAACCGTTCCGATACAAGGGGACCAACCCCATTAAAATGGGCCAACGTTTGATCCTCATGGATAAAGAATCGTAAAGCTGGCAACATACGCTCAACAGAATCAATCAAAATACGGGGTGCTGTTTCATTGCTACGCATAAAAAGATGCCGTAACGACAATAAATCCGATAACAAATTCAGCAAAATAACAGGACTACGGGAAATATGCCCACCATCAACTAGGATTTGACGGGAAAGCTCCTCTATAAGTGTGGTTTGTACCTTTTTTTTCACTGCCGCTGAAACAGGCAAAGCAAGAGATGCGAATGTCAAAGCCACTGCTGCTTGTAAACGTTGATCATTGTGCTCCATACTACAAACTGTTACGCGCAAATAACGAAATTGCAAACCAAGTGCACGTAAAAAGCGTTTTTCAAACCGTTCACTTGCCCCTTCTAACAACATTTTCGAATGACAAATCCATGAAATCAAGCGCCGCGCCACAACAGGATCACTCCAAGCAAGCCCTTTTACCTTCTTACCAGCATGGTCAAACCAGTCTTCTAAAAGAGAGCGTGCATGTGCAGAAGCTAAATCACTTCCTGCTGCCTCCATATGGCGCAACCAATGAAAATCATGTAGAGCCGCTTCCCATTCTAGCGTTGGTGGAACCAATGAAAACGGCGAAACAGCACCAGAATGAACAATGTGACCAGCAAAAGCAAAACGACCATGATAAAATTCATGCGCCATCATCGGATCAGCTACATGCAAATCCATGGGATGCGCTAAAATTTTATGAGGACGAAACCCTGAAAATCGCCAACGAAACAATGGTCCAACCCATAAACGCCGCATAACATTCTGTATCGTATCGATACAGGCTGCCACTTTTACCTGAGGAGCTTTTACCGCAACCGCCAAAATTTCATCTCCATTTATGCTGAATCAAATACAATTTCGACCATTTTTGTAAATGAAGCGTTAATTAAGCAATTTTTCGTAAGCGCGCAGCGAAAAAACCATCCATTCCTAAAAATACGGTTTTCTCAGCATCAAAATTTTTATGACAAAAATCCGCAGGCGTTGTCCGTAACATCCCCCCACAAAGCAAATGTTCCAGTGCTCCCATTTCCTCTGGATAAATAGGGTCTAAAACAATGTCATTGCGTATCGATAAAATTTTCTCAATAAGATCTTCACCTTCTTCTCTTGCCAATGAACAATTGGAAAAAACAATCCGCCCCCCCTCCTTTACCAAAGAAATTGCTGCGACAAGCAAATCATATTGCAACGCCGCTAACTTGACGATATCTTCCCTCGATTTCGTCCATAAAATATCTGGATGACGACGGATTGTTCCTGTAGAAGAACAAGGAGCATCAAGAAGAACCGCATCAAAAAGCTGTGTTGAATGGAAATTTTTCACATCGCCCTGCCAAATATGAACTGAAAAATGAAGCCGTTCCATATTTTCTTTTAAACGCTTTATGCGGTTAGCAGAAAGCTCAATTGCAGTCACCTCAGCCCCTTGCAAAGCCAATTGTGCTGTTTTTCCTCCAGGGCTCGCACAAAGATCAGCAACGCGTTTACCCTCAATACTCCCAAGTAAACAAGCAGGCAAAGCTGCTGCAAAATCTTGGACCCACCAAGACCCTTCACGATAGCCTGGTAAATCAGAAACAGAACACTCCAGACGCTTCAATCGAACAGAACCATTGGGCAATACCACACCGCCAAGCCTTTCAGCCCATCCACCACTATCAGATTTCACTGTCAAATCGAAAGGAGGTTCCACACTTTGAATTGCGATAATCTGATGTACCTTTTCTGTTCCATAAGCTGATATTAAAAGCTGTCCAAACCACGCTGGCACACCTTCAATGGTAGGAACTTGTTGGCGTAAAGGCTCTGCCTCACGTGCAACATTGCGCAAAAGAGCATTCACCACCCCTGAAAAACGGCGCATTCGAGGATCAAGTTTCGCCACACGCACAGCTAAATCAATAGCCGCATGATCGGGAATATCAAGATAAAGAATTTGTGCAACACTGATATGCAAAAGATGCTGAAGTGAAAGTGCTTGTGAAGGCAAAGGACGCGCCAAAAAGCGTGAGAGAGCCGCCATAATCTGCCCTCGATGACGCAATGAAGCTGTTAAAATAGCCCGACATAACAAACGATCTCGTTGTGAAAGCTTCAAATATTGTGGATGTCCGTGTTCATTATCCGTCAAACCAGACAGAGGCGTGTACTTATCAACTACCGCCCCCAAAAGACGCACACACACCTGTCGAACAGCTAATCCTGGAACATTTTTTTCAGACACATGCCCCGCTTTTTTGTGTTTCAAAACACCACCTTTATATCACAGTTTTCTCAAGAGCTCTCTCAATAATTCTATGAACGAGATCTTTTTGAATTTTCATAACGAAGCCAAGAAGGACGTTTTGTAACACGCTGAAAAGAACTGTTTTCTTGCTCACCTAATGCATGAGCCTGACCACTATGAAAATCTCCATAGTTCATCCCGCTGCTTTTTTCATGTATAGCGTCTTCTTTATTCCATCCCACACTTTTGGCAAGAGCCCCTTTCATCTCTTCTGCTTGCCGATAAAGAGCAGCGATACGATTTGCAGTTGCTGGATGTGTCGAAAAAAGACTATCCGCTCCCTCACCGCTCAAAGGATTAATAATAAACAGATGCGCGGTTGCTGGATTATGCTCTGCTTCTTCATTATATACCCCACGTCCCCCATCAGCAATCTTACGCAATGCCGAAGCCAACCATAAAGGATTACCACATATTTCAGCCCCTCTACGATCCGCAGCATATTCCCGTGTACGGCTAATCGCCATTTGCACCAGCATCGCTGCAAAAGGCGCCACGAGCAATGCAATAAATCCTCCAATTGCCCCAGCGCCATGAGAATCTTCTGAAGAATTACGCTGTCCTCCCATAAAGAAAGCAAAATTACCAAGCATTGAAATTGCCCCTGCAATCGTTGCGGTTAGAGTCATTGTTAACGTATCACGATGCTCAATATGTGCGAGCTCATGCGCCATAACGCCGGCAATTTCCTCAGCGCTTAACCGCTCTAACAACCCAGTACTTGCAGCAACAGCTGCATTTTGCGGATTACGTCCCGTTGCAAAAGCATTTGGCTGTGCATTCTCAATAACATAAACCTTTGGTTGAGGAAGAGAAGCCTTTTGTGCTAAATCGCTTACAATCTTATAATAAACTGGTGCTGAATGCTGATCAACTTCACGCGCCCCGTACATGCGTAAAACGATTTTATCTGAATTCCAATAAGAAAAAAAGTTTAAACCACTTGCCATCAAAAGAGCAATGACCATGCCACCGCCCCCTCCAACAAGATAACCAACTCCCATAAAGAGAGCAGTTAAAAAAGCCAAAAGCATAGCTGTACGCATTATATTCATTACTCAAAAAACTCCATGATAAAAGTCAATCAATACTATATGATGGTGTTTTCTTTCTGCTTCTTCAATGGAATAGGTGTAAAATGAATAAAAAAGATGAGAAAACAAGCAAAAAAAATGCAACTGTCGTTAAACAGCAATCTCTTTCTCCCGCAGCACAACGCGCCCTTAAAGAAGCTGAAGAAAGACGAAAACGCGCAGCAAAAAAAGAACAACCTTTAGAAAACGGCGGACGCGGCGGCAAAGACCCTTCCCGCTATGGAGACTGGGAAATTAAAGGCCGCGCCATTGATTTTTAAAACCATTGATTTAAAAAAAACGGCGCAATTTAAACAAGCAGCTTTTTAATGAAAATCCGTTTTTGATAGACAAAAACGGATAATATTTATTTTTCTAAAGCTTTTAAAAACACATTGATTAAACAACCATGCTTCTTATGCTGAAGCAGATTCTGCTTCAGCCGCTGCCGCTGCTTCTTCTGCTGCTTGCTTTGCTGCTGCTATACGTTCTTGTGCTTTTTTACCCGGTTCACCTTTATGTGGATTATTACGAGTTGGACGCTTTTTCAAGCCAGCTGCATCTAAAAACCGTAAAACGCGATCTGTTGGTTGAGCCCCTTGCCCAAGCCAATATTGGATACGTTCTTCATTAAGTTTCACCCTCGGTCCATCTTTAGGCAACATTGGATCCCATGCACCAACACGTTCAAGAAACCGCCCATCGCGCGGACTACGAACATCTGCAACGACGATATGATAGTAAGGACGTTTTTTTGAACCTCCACGGGACAAACGAATTTTCAATGCCATATTTTATCTCCTATTGTCAGCTCTGGCTTTCGTTTAAATTGACTTTTTTTGTTTTTTGCTCTTCAGCAATAACTTCATGATGACTCACAACTTCTTTAATAATAAATTTTAAAAATCTTTCAGCAAAATCAGGATCAAGATCACTATCCATAGCCAATTGCCGCAAACGCGCTACCTGATATTGCTCACGCAGAGGATCTACTTTAGGTAAATCATAACGCGCTTTTAAGCGCCCAACAGCTTTCGTACAACGAAACCGCTCTGCTAAGATATGAATCAAAGTTGCATCAAAATTATCAATGGATGCTCGTAAATGTGCCAATTCGTTTAATACTGTTTCCTGCATTATATTCCTTTCCCTCTTTACATCTTATTTTTTCTTAGGATGCTGAGGAAAATTTCCCCCATCGACAATGCCATTGGAAAGACCAGGAAATGTAGGTCCACGCTTGGGAAGTCCGGGCAAGAGCTTCCCTCCATTACCATTTTCAATTTGCTTTTGAAGCGTTGAGAATTGCTTTGGATCCAATCCCGACAAATCCGGCATAGCTGGAGAATCCCCTCCCAAGTTTCCCATACCACCAAAACCCATTTTGGAACCAAGGCCTCCCAACATCTTTCCCATAAAACCACTTTTTCCTTTACCACCCATGGCTTTCATCATATCAGCCATTTGGCGATACATCTTCAAAAGTTTATTAATATCAGCCGCTGTCGTACCAGACCCCTTAGCAATTCGTTGTTTGCGGCTATGTTTTAAAAGCTCTGGATTCGCCCGCTCTTTGGGTGTCATAGATGAAATAATGGCCAATTGACGATCAAACAAACGATCATCAAACCCCGCAGCCGCAATCTGCTCTTTGACCTTCCCCATTCCTGGCAACATGCCCATAATACCGCCCATTCCACCCAGTTTTTTCATTTTCTGCAACTGTTCTGCAAGATCATTCAGATCAAATTTTCCAGCTTGCATTTTTTTTGCAAAAGCAGCAGCTTTCTCGTGATCCATTGTTTCAGCAGCTTTTTCAACCAAAGAAACAATATCCCCCATTCCGAGAATACGATCAGCAATACGACTGGGATGAAATTCTTCTAAAGCATCTATTTTTTCACCAGTTCCAATTGCTTTAATTGGTTTACCTGTAACAGCACGCATAGAAAGAGCAGCGCCACCACGCCCATCACTATCCATACGTGTTAAAATAATCCCCGTAATCCCTACACGCTCATCAAAAGAACGAGCAAGATGAACGGCATCTTGCCCCGTCAAACTATCAGCCACCAACATAATCTCATGAGGAAGGGAACATGCTTTAATTTCAGCCAATTCGAGCATCAAAGCTTCATCAATATGATTACGTCCTGCTGTGTCAAGAAGAAGCACGTCATAACCACCCAATTTAGCAGCCTGTACGGCACGTGATGCAATATCAACAGGCAGCTGACCCGCAATAATAGGCAAGCTTGCAAGTTTTGCCTGTTCTCCCAATTGGCGCAATTGCTCCTGTGCAGCGGGACGGCGTGTATCTAATGACGCCATGAGAACTTTTTTATTGTGCTTATCAGTAAAACGTTTTGCAAGCTTTGCTGTTGTGGTTGTTTTTCCCGAACCTTGCAAACCAGTCATCATGATAACAACTGGAGCTGGTGCATTTAAATCACTCAGAACGCTTTCATTTCCAAGAATATGAACCAATTCATCATGAACAATTTTAACCACCATTTGGCCTGGTTTAATTGATTTAACGATTTCGGCCCCAACAGCTTTTTCCCGAACTCTATCGGTAAAAGAGCGCACAACATCAAGAGCAACATCAGCTTCCAATAAAGCGCGACGAATTTCACGCAGCGCCTCTACAACATCCTGATCCGATAAAGCGCCACGTCCCGTCAAATGAGACAGGATAGAACCAAGTCGCTCTTGCAAGGATTCAAACATCATTTACCTCATTGTTGCATAACAAACAAACCAAAATAGCATCCGAGAACGCATCGCGCCGTCGGATGTTGACCTCTGAGATCTCTTTATACCCTTAAACTGGGGTCTCAGTCGGTGGCTCCAAGTTAATTTTGTCACTGAAAGCTTGCTCCTTCAAACAATAAAACCCCAGCTTTGTCAAGTTTTATCATAAAATATCTTTTTATACGAAGAAATAAAAACAACAAATACTATACTTCAAAACTTTCAACTTCAACACGCATAAAACAACCTGTTTCCTGTTCCATGCTCCATAATTTTCCGCTAGAGATATCAAACCAAACACCATGCAATGTCAAAAAACCTTGATCTTTGCGAAGCTTTATCCACGGAAACGTCTCTAAATTTCTCAACGAATGGCGAATAGAAAGCTGCTCTAATGCCGTCTGTTTTTCTGGCCAAGACAACGACTTATTATTCAAAACGATTTCTGCTGCTGGTGCTAAAAGACTTATCCATTGACCGATAAAATCATTTGATAATAAAGATTTATATGTCTCATTAAGAGCAGTACGAATGCCTCCACAATGGGCATGACCAAAAACGACAATATGTCTCACCTCAAGCAATTGCACAGCATATTCAAGAGCTGCTGATGTTGCGTGATATTGGTCATCAGGAGAAAAAGGAGGAACCACATTCGCCACGTTGCGCAGAGTGAAAATTTCCCCTGGCTTAGCATCAAAAATCATTTCTGGTACTGCACGCGAATCACAACAAGCAATGACCAAAACTTCAGGTTTCTGCCCCTCAATCGCCAATTGCTGATAATCTGCTATTTTATATAAAAAATGATTGTTTATAAAGTTTTGGTAACCACTTAAAAGTCTTTCTGGTAAATGCGCCATTCTCTCTTTACTTTTGCTTCTTTTTTTACTTTCATTTTGTATATTTTAAAAAACAAACTATTAACATACAAAAATACTAAAAGCGCCCTTTCCTTGAAGCAAAATATTTCTTTAAAGTACAAAATATTACTAAAAAATAGCAAAAACAAACTCATTCTTTCCAAATAAAGAGCTATTTTCTTTAGAAAGAAGGTGTTACAGTATATAAAAAATATAATGGTCTGCTTTTAATAAAGACCCCTTAAGAGCAAAAAGGGAGAGTGAATGTGTTGCACCAAAAAAAAACAGAGACAAAAAACACCCAAGATAAAATAGAACAAATCCTTTTTGCCCAAACCGATAAAGAAGATATTGCTTATTATGAAAATGAAGAACTTCAAAAAGCCACAGCCATCGCGGTAAAAGCTTTTAATCTCCATCAGACGGGAAAAAATACCATCTGCTTTGAGCAAAATTTAACCCGCAGTAACAAACCTATAACCGTTATCACGCTTGTCAATGATAACAAACCCTTCCTTCTGGATTCTATTTTAAATGTTTTTAATCAACACAAAAACCATATCTATTTGATTGCACACCCCATTATTGATTGTGCTTCTGGAAAACGCATCAGTCTGATGCAAATTCACATCGAGTCATTAAACAAACAGCAAATACAAAAACTTGAAAATGAACTCACCTTAGTTCTTGAACAGGTTAATGCTGCTGTACAAGACTGGAAACCTATGCTTGAAGAAGTTGAAAAGCATATTCATGCCTACCAAATAAGTCTTCCCCCGCACTACAAACAAGAAGGCGAAAAGGCCATTGAGTTTCTTCACTGGCTAATGGACGATAATTTCATTTTCCTTGGTATGCGCACTTACAACTTCATTAAAGACCAAAAACCCCTAAAATCCTTTACGGCAAGTAATATTGAACTTGGTATACTCACGGATGCTTCTATTCATATTGTTGACGATAAAAGTATGAAAGAACCTCCTCAAGAAGTTTTATCCTTCATGGAAAGCGATAATCTGTTTATCGTGACAAAAGCGAACAGCCGCTCCAAAATTCACCGTTCTGTTTGGCTCGATTATATTGGTCTTAAAATCTTTGATAAAGAAAACCAACTCTGTGGAGAATTACGCATTGTAGGGCTTTTTACCTCCTCAGCTTATACACGTTCTATTTTGCAAATTCCTTTCTTAAAAGAAAAAGCCCGAACTATTATTCAACGTCTTGGACACAATCACGCCGATTATTCAGGAAAAGCACTCATCAGTGCTTTAGAAACCTATCCAAGAGATGAAATGTTTCGCTCTGATGTTGATACATTGACAGAAAACACTAAGCTTATTCTACAATTAGATGAACGCCCACGTTTACGGGTTCTTGCCCACACTGATTCTTTTGGACGCTTTGTTTCTATCCTTGTCTACGTACCGCGTGACCAATATAGCAGCAGCCTGCGTGAAAAAGTTGGCGAACATTTTGTAGAGCTTTATAAAGGTGACTTTTTTGAATCTTATCCGCTATTTTTGGAAAGTACCCTTATACGTGTCTATTATATCATCCATCGCAAAGGAAACGAAACTGTTCCCCTTCACGAGCGCTCCACACTTGAACAACATGTACGTTCGATTGCACGAAGTTGGGAAGACAGGGTTCAAGCCATCGCTCTTAACAAGAAAATAACAGAGCAACAAACACGTCTAGCCAGTGAATTCCCCAACAGCTATCGTGATTTATTTTCAGCTGAAAACGCTATTAACGATGCCGGACATATTCTAAGTCTTCATGATGAAAAGCCCCTTTTCGTGATCTTTTATCACGCACAAAACAAAGAAAAACAGTGCATTTCTCTTCGGCTTTTTCACCGCCATGAAGCACTTGCCCTTTCCAAACGTGTACCACTCCTTGAAAATATGGGGTTTCGCGTTATTGCTGAACAAACCCTTGAATTACCAGATGGCAATGGACGCTCTGTGTATCTTCATGATATGCAGCTAGAAAGTACTTTCCAACGCTGTATCGATTTTGAAAAAGACGGTCAAAAACACGCCGAAACCTTTGAAGCCATTTGGGCACAAAATGCTGATAATGACGGCTTTAATGCTCTCACCCAAACAGCTGAGCTTGATTGGCATGAAATTGTTATTTTGCGCCATTATGGGCGCTATCTCCAACAAGCTGGAATTCCTTATTCGCAAGATCGCGTTGCCCAAACTTTAAATGCTTATCCTGACATTACCCAAGATCTTTATGCTTTATTTCATTTAAAATTTCATCAAAGCCATACAGAAAAAGAACGAGAAAAAAACCAACAAGTTATTCAAAAGCGCATTGAAGAAAAATTACGGAAAGTCTCTGGTTTAGATGATGATCTCATTTTACGCCGTTATTGTAACCTTATCGAGGCGAGTTTACGAACGAATGCCTTTACGCCTCTTCCTGATGGAAGTCCACGGCGTATTTTAGCCACCAAATTAAATCCACGCCAGATTGAAGGTTTGCCTGAACCGCGCCCTTACCGAGAAATTTTTGTTTATGGACCAGAAGTTGAAGGGGTCCATTTGCGTTTTGGACCTATCGCTCGTGGCGGCATTCGTTGGTCTGACCGTGCATTAGATTACCGCACCGAAGTGCTTAGCTTAGTCAAAGCCCAACAAGTTAAAAATGCGGTTATCGTTCCTGCAGGTGCAAAAGGTGGATTCTATCCCCATCGGCTTCCCCAAACAAATGACCGTGCTGTCATCATAGAAGCAGCACGACAAGCTTATACAGACTTTATAACAGCTTTGCTCTCCATTACAGACAATCTGATTAACGGCAAAATAAGTTCTCCCCACAATGTCATCTGTCATGATGACCCTGACCCCTATTTTGTTGTTGCGGCGGACAAAGGAACAGCAACTTTTTCTGATACAGCCAACGCCATCAGCCAAGCAAACCACTTTTGGCTTGATGATGCTTTTGCCTCTGGAGGTTCAGCAGGTTACGACCACAAAGACATTGGTATTACAGCTAAAGGTGCATGGGAAGCCGTCAAAAGACATTTTAGAGAATCATTTAATTACGATATTCAAACAACGCCCTTCACCTGTGTCGGTGTTGGCGATATGTCTGGTGATGTCTTTGGCAATGGAATGCTGCTTTCCAAACAAACAAAATTGATTGCCGCTTTTGATCACCGCGATATCTTTATTGATCCAGATCCGAACATAGACGAAAGCTATGTAGAGCGTACGCGTCTCTTCAAACTGCCTCGCTCAAGCTGGCAGGATTACGATAAAACCAAATTATCAAAGGGCGGTGGTATCTTCTCACGAAAAGAAAAAACCATTACTCTCTCACCTGAAGCAGCACAAGCCATTGGTTTCGAAAAACAAACAGGAACACCCTTTGAAATTATCTCTGCTCTTCTCAAAGCCCCTGTTGATCTTTTATGGTTCGGTGGCATTGGTACTTATATACGTGCTGCAACAGAAAATGATGCCCAAGTAGGTGATCGCGCAAATGATGCAATACGCATTACCGGAGAACAAGTGCGTGCAAAAATTATTGGTGAAGGAGCTAATCTTGGTGTTACACAACGTGGACGGATTGAATATGTCTTAAATGGTGGTCGATGCAACACGGATGCCATTGACAATTCTGCTGGTGTGAATTGTTCTGATATTGAGGTCAATCTCAAAATTGTTCTTGCATCAGCACTACGTGCCAAAACGTTAACCCGCGAAGATCGCAATAAGCTCTTGAAAAAAATGACGCCTCAAGTCGAGCAACTCGTCTTGCGTAACAATTATCTACAACCTCTTGCGCTTTCTTTGGCGGAAAACCAAAGCACTACTGATTTGCCCTATCAAATACGCTTTATGCACGATTTGGAACAAAAAAAGCTTCTAGATCGCAGAGTTGAAATACTCCCTGATGAGCAAATTTTACGACAAAGAACAACCCAAGGCAAAGGTCTTCTCCGTCCAGAACTCGCCGTTATTTTTGCCTATGCTAAATTGACCTTAAAAGAAGAAATTGCTAATAGCCCCATTGTTGATGATCACTATTTCAATACAGCCCTGCTGAACTATTTTCCAACCCAAATTCAAGAAAATTTTAAGAAGGAAGTTATTAACCATCAATTGCGTCGTAATATTATCGCAACGCTGATTGCCAACGATATTGTAAATCGTGGAGGCCCCACTTTTGTTAATAGACTACACGATGCAACAGAACAAAAGACTGAAAATATTATTCGCGTTTTTATTGCCATCCGCGATGGTTTCGAAATTCCTCAATTGTCTGAGCAAATTGATAAGCTTGATAATAAAATACCCGGTCTTGTCCAAAATAAATTCTACGCAACAATGACCCCAATGCTCTTTGAAACAACCAATTGGGGTTTGCACAACATAGATCTCTCACGTCCACTAGAAGAAATTGTAAAAACAATAAAGCAAGCCCGTAGCGTTATTGAAAAAGAGCTTATGCATTCTCACGACAACGATATTAAGCAAAAGATTGAAGAAAAAGCATTACACTACAGCGAAGAGGGAGCACCAAAAGCATTAGCGAAACAATTAGCCCTCTTGGAAGCTGCTTCAACAATCTGTGATATTTCTTTAATTGCAAAAAAAAGCAACAGTGATCTTATTAAAACTGCAGAGATCTACTTTTCACTTGCGCAAATCATTCGTATAAACCGCATTAACGAAGCAAGTCGTATAATTCCTGTAGTAGATTATTATGATAGTATGGCTTTAAGCCAAGCCAAAGAAAATGTTTCTGAAAGCTTTCGGCAAATCGTTATGAAAATCCTCAAAAATTATGGAAAGAAAAAAGATCCTTTTGACACTTGGAAAAAAACAGAAGAAGATCATATTCACAACATTACAAACCGCATTAGCGCCCTTATTGAAAATGATCTCAATATTTCTCGTTTTACTTTTGCAGCAGGATTGATTTCTCAACTTCAAAATATTGGCTTTCAAACCTAAAGAAAATACAAAACGACCCTCTCAATCTCCCGTTCTATCCCACCACCACAACAAACCAACTAAGACAGAGCAGAAGTTTGCATTTTAGACATAACACCAAAAATAAAAATCTCGCTATTTATCACAATAGAATTGTTTGCAACAATTTCAAAAAAACAACAGGATTGATTTCTCACCCTAAAAACATAAACTTTCAGACTTAAAAGCAGTACAAAACAGCTAAGCTTTTGCTCCGTTCTATCCATCCATGACGAAGCAGCAAGGAAAGAACGGAGGCGCTATCCCGCATTTTTAGACAGAGCACTAAAAATAAACTCAAATTTTACTGTCAAATATCCTTCATCATAAAAATATAATATATTGATTTACAGTTATAATTTTATCATTTTTATGATGACTGATAATTCGATATTCTAAATTTGTCTCATTTAAAATCTGTTTATATTCAATCAATTAACCCCATTTCCCCTTGCATATTGCAAATGCGAAAGCCGAATAGATAAAAACAGTAAAGAAAGGACTAAAAATGCCCCTCATAAACCGCCTCAAGTGCTAAAAACTACAGTAAGATTGAGAATTAGCAAATATAATATGATGGTTATTCCCCCTAGCTTGTTAGTCCATAACCGAAAAGATGGTGGTGCTTAATGGCTTTATCGTTATACCATTCATAGGCGACATCGTGAAATAGCAAGCACTGAGAAATATTTTTTTTAATAAATGCGTAAATATGCAATACAAATATATTCTGTTTTACGTGGAAGACATATAGCTTCATTAAAAAATATCAGAAATAAAAGGATAAGCTTAATCCATTATTTAAAAGATATAACTGTAACTGCTTTTGAAATGCGTAAAATCGAATAAAAAATGACAGTAAAGATGGATGTTGATTTTCCCCTTTACAACTTCATATCTTCCTCCAACTAGGCTATTTACTTGTTTTAAGAGGTTACACCCAAACAGATATATGCAATATGCTCATTCCATATATAAAGAAAAAGGTTCCTAACAAGAACCACACCACCTGTATAAAAAGGCAATTCAGCATACTTTAAAATGCCACTTTTTCCATACAAACACTGTTACTATATGTAGTTTGATATAAGATTTTGTACTAAGTGAAAAGAGGTTGGACGAGTTAGGAGTAGGTGGTAATTTTTTATTTTTATAGCTATTTTTTTTACCATTAAATACGCATTTTGTTAAAATAGATTTTGACACTCTAAAATTGTAAAAAAGTATGAAAATCAGAAAAAATCGAAATTTGGTAGTAAAAATGAAAAAAGGCTTTGGTACAACACCTAAAGTGGAGCAAGACGACCAAGTTTTAAAAATCCCAGTTTTACCCACCCATTGTTAATGAGCAAGGAAAGAACGGGAGCGCCGTCCGCATTTTTAGGCAAAGCACCCAAAATAAAAAATAACGCTTGAAGATTATTGGCTTGCGCGGGAAATAAGCGCTGCAGAGTGTCAAGAAGCTTCATGGACTGAATAAGGACAAGTTCAAATTTTGCTGTCAAATATCCTTCATCATCAAAAGAAAAAGGTCCACTAATACGCACTGCACCACCTGTATGAAAAGTCAATTCACCTTGCTTTAAAAGTCCACTTTTTCCATACAGTCGCTGTTGCCAATTTTTTTCTTCATGTTCAAACAGAAGAGAGGCATCATTTAAAATCCATTTCAAATTGCCATCAATTTTAGGAATATCAACAAAAGAAGATTTTAAAAAGGGAGAAGCATCAAAACCGTCAAAAGTTATATGTCCCGATAAATCATTCTTTTCATGTTTAAGATCAAGTCGAAAAAATTCTGCCGTTATTTTTTGAGGCATGTCTTGTGGCTCTAACGGCTGAATAATCACGTCATGCGTATTTTGCAAAGATGCCGGATCTTCAATATTTTCTTGTGTCGTTTTTTTATCTGTCGTTGGTGCTCTTAATGCTTCTTGAAGCTTTTGATCTTCAGGGGAAGAGGAAAAAGATGAAATCTCAAGCCCTTCAGCTATAAACTTCAATGTTTTACCCGTTTTCCAATAAGGCTCTGTTTCAATCACCAAATTGCGCCAATGCGATACTATGGGAGTTTTTCCGGAAAAAACAATTAATGCAGGAGAATGAACATTAAACTCGACCAAATGAGGTGCGTAAATTGGTGCACCAGCTGTCAAACGCCCCGTCGATAAAGAAACTCCATGTAAAGGCCAAGAAAATTGAAACTTGTCACAAACAACACCGACACGTAAAGGATAACCATCCTTGTGCACATTCTCACATACCGCCGCCATATTATGGGAAGATACTTTTGTGAATATATTAGAAACATAGTCTTCTATTTTACGCGAAAAAAAAACCAGAGTGCGCTATAAATAAATATCAGAGCAAGACAAAAGAGCCCACAAATTAAATAACTCAAAGAAAAACTTTTTTGTGATGATGGTATTTGAAAGGATTTAGACAATATTCAAACTTTCTTTATCTCTTAACTTCCTCCCCACCCTAAAAAGGATAAAGATTCCCAACCACGTTCAGTTTATACACAATCCAACTTCTTAATCGACCGGATTTTATCTACTGATCACTTCAAGAAGTCCCTATACATCGTTCTAAAGTACAGTATCTCATAAGCTCAATAAACAAGATTTTCTTAAAAAAAACCCATTACACCCTTTAACAAAAAACACCTCATGTGTAAAGTTTTACATAGATTTTCTACCTCTAGCTTAAACCATACTGTTTTACAGCACAACAAAAATGATAATGAATAGTGTTTCTTAACGATAAAGCCATTGAGCCCCCCATCTTTACGCTTATGGAGACCCCAAAGCCAGCACCATCATTATATTTGGCTAGCCCCCAAATGTTGCGACAGCCCTTGGCACTTAAGACAGTTCATAAGAAGCATTTTTAGTCTTTTCTTATACAGTTTTTGCCCACACGCCAGCCCTACTTGTGACATGCAAACAAGAGGTTTTTATTGAGTCAACATACACAGGTTTGGAATGAAAAAACCTTACTATATTCGGGGTTCTCATTCAATATACAAAACCGTGAATTACCTATATAAATCAATTCGTTGTCAACAATCACACAAGTACGGGCGGTGTACAAAAAATCTGGTGTAATGCGCTTTCAAACCATTGGCTCAAAGCTCGATCATAGATTAAACGACCTTTCAAATGTGCACAAGCAGGTTGAGCACCTTTTTCAGTCAATTTATGTGCCGAACGCACGACCAAACGCCGCATCATAGCGCGTGTAAATTCAGCATGAAACTGCAAGCCCCATGCATTGTTTCCATAACGAAAAGCTTGTGTAGGATATGTATTCCCTGTTGCCAAAAGCATTGCCTCTTTCGGTAAATCATAAATACCTTCATCATGGAAATGGTAGACCATCTCTGGCCAATTCATCAATTCCTTCCCTTGTGGGGTTGCTTCTAGTGGATACCAGCCGACTTCAACAGTCCCATCACTTCTTGTACCAACGCGCCCCCCTAGATTTCGCGCTAACATTTGTGCTCCAAGACAAATACCCAAAAAAGGCTTATTTTCCTTTAGTGATAACGAAATCCAATCAATTTCCTCACCAATATAGGCTTCGCTGTCATTCACACTCATCGGTCCCCCTAAAATAACAACGCCGGCATAATGCTCTAATGTATCAGGGAGTTTTTGTCCAAAAATAGGACGATAAATATCAAGAACAAAACCATTTTGTTGTAAAAATTTTCCCAACCGACCAGTATAGGTAGAGCGCCGATGAATAACGACAGCAATCCTTGGTTTGTTATTTTTTTGTTTTTTATCAAGACATCTCTGATTTAAAAACATTTTTTAACCAATCACCTCTGCTACCAAGCAAAACTTTATTTTTAAAGCATAAGAGAATAATTTTATTGGACAAGACTAACGATATTTTTTCTTCTAGGTCAATTGTTTCTTCTGAGAAAACATTCGTATTATCACATTGGTGCAATTTAAAATAAACGAAATTTTTTCCTCGATAAAGATGTTTCTTCTTCTGTTTTAACCCCTGGATCATCAACATTTAAGTGAGTTTGACTGAACATTTTTACATCTTTTTCTTTTATATCTTGTTTCTCCACCTGCACATTATGCAAAAGAGAATCATCTATAGGTGTTAATTTTTCAAGCTTCTTATCTCCAACATCATCACTTTTTCCCATAACATACTCTTTGTCTTGCCTTTTCGACACAATATTGTCCGCCTCTAATGTGAGAGAAGGCATACAAGGAGGCGCCTTCCATTCAAAACAGCCCAAACGTCCACTGATTGGAGAAACCACTGACCAAGAAGAAAAAATGGCCCCATCACACATCCACACTGGATCACGTTCAGCACGAAGTGCTAAAGAAAGCCATTGACGCACAGCACCTTGATTGTTTCCCTGTGCCTCTTCAATATCTGCCAACAATAAATAAACACTTTCCCGTGGATGACATTGTAATGCTTTTTGTGCCTTCTCTCTTGCTAATGCTGTTTCACCAGCATCCAAAGCTGCTTTAGCAATAAGGAAAGCCGACTCAAATGCATCTTTATTATAAGAAGCAAGTGTCTTAGCCCTTTTCAATCGCCCAATGGCTCCTTCTTCTCTTTCAAGATAAAGCGCTCCCAAGTCAGGATGAGGCTCCTTTTGCCAAGCCGCTATAATCATTTTATCCGCTTTACGCGTTTCGTTTAATTTATAAAGAATATCAGCAGCAATAACTATTATTGGAACAAAATCAGGCGCCAATTTATGGGCTTTCAAAATAGCTTCACGTGCTTGTACAGGATGTGTATCAAACAAAGAAAGTGCCTGCCCACTTAGTAGTAAAACCTGTATATGCTGCCGCTCTGGAATCGCGCGAATAGAACGCGGGAGAGCTTTTTGCGTTCTTTCAAAAATAGTAAGTGCCTTATCCCATTTACCCTCAGTACTTAACCGATCAAGCACCGCCTGATGCGCCCATAAAAGTGCTGGCGATAAAGTCAGTGCCTCTTCAGCATATTGTTGCGCTGCCTCATAAGCTTTACTCTTCATTGCTTCACGAAACAAACCATAAAGTCCAACCAGTTTTGTCGGATCTTCCTTTCTCATCTCTTCATAAAGACCGATGGCGCGAACAGAGTCATTTTGTAAAGACAAGGTTTGCGCTTGTAAGAGTTTTACCAATGGCTCTTGTTTCCCTGCAAGATATTTAGCAACACGTGCTTCCATTTTTTGCGCAACCATACTATCACCAGCAAAAGTTGCAAGAATCCCCTTTGAAAGAGCTTCGTAACCACGCTTTTGATGGCGTTTATAAAAATAATTGGAAAGAGCATTCGGTATGGAAAAAAAGAAAGACAATAACCACCATAAAAGCACCAGCGTTACAAAAAATAAAATAAGCACACTTAACACTGTAAGAAATGAAGCAGAAAATCTGAAATGCAAAAATGTGAGAACAAAAATACCATTGTGATTAGCTACCCACGTGAAAGCTAAACCGAGGATACAAACAACAAAAATATAAATAAAAACACGTATCATCTTGGGCCTATTTACATCTTTGTTGCTTTAAAAGATCCTTGTTGCACAGACAATAACAATTGCTGCAACAACTGTTGAATAGCAATATGTCTTTCAAGCTGCTTAACAAAATCCATTGAAACATCTTTTGCACTTTGAGGCAATGATTGCCATTCGCTCAAAGCCTTTTCGTAATCACCAGCTTGAATGGCAACTTCCATGCGTGCCGCAATAGCCCCCAGGGTTGGCCCTTCAACATTTCCAATCGGTCGCGAAACAATAAGCCCTTTTATCCATGCTAAAATTCGGTCAAAAAAACCAGCATCTGACGCAACAAGATTTTGCGTACCAACAATTGCATCGGCAACATGAGAAAAATCAACTGAAAGTTGTGCTGAACTTGGAAGACCCACAGTAGCTGTTTTTTGCAACACATCAAGTCCATTAATCGAAGGCGATAATTGTTGTAACAGCTTTAATTCATTATTATAAGATCCACCACGCTCTATAGCATTTTTTAATGAACTAATTGCAGTAAAGAGCGCGGTATCTATTTCTTTTTTCTCACTATTTTTAACAGCAGTTTCTTCCTGTAGTGCTTCTAACTGTTGTTTTAACGCAGCAAGATCATTTGCATTGCTCTGCCCAACAGACAAAGCCGTCTCTATCTCTTTCGACTTTCTAACAAAAGTTTGTACAGTTTCTTCAAGAGCTTTTACTTTTTCCTCTAAAATCGCAAAAGCTTTTTTGCTTTCTTCTTTCGATAGTTCATCATTTTTCGTTGTTTTAAACTGTTGTGATGAAAAAGAAGAAAACTCTGTTTTTAACGTATCAATTTCTTGAAAGACCCGCCTCAATTGTTCCTTTGTGTCTTCACCTTGACTTTTTGCGGCTTCAGCAATCTGCAAAGCTTTTTCTCCTCCAGCAGAATTTTCCACAAAAGGAGAAGGAAAAAAACCAGCCCATTGAAGCCCCATAAAAACTCCCAAAGCAATGAATCCTCCCAAAATCCCAGAAAGGGACAAGAAAAGCCAAGTTGTACTAGAGATACTTTTATCCTGACCTTGCATATTCTGTTTTTCTCGCGCATGAGATTCTACAGAATTATGGATTTTTTCCTCTGAATCATGGGGAACAGCTTCATGTTCAATAACTGGTTTCTTACGGCGCGTACCAGCATAATGTGGTTTAACTTTTGGTTTTGAAGAATCGACCATCTCTGTCACTTTTCGTGCACACTTTTTTTAATGATAAAATAATAAAATGAAAAAAGTTTTAAAAACGCAGCTTTTCTCAATAATATTTACAATTATCGCCTTTAATAGACAAGTTTTAAAAAAACATTTGCATTTTATACTCGAAAATACAGCTTTATTTTTTAATCAATGATATCATAAAATTCAAAGAAAACGCCAAAACACATATTTTTCATAGAAAAAACAATTCTAAGAGAAATACTTTGCATCTTTTTCTGTTCATGGTACGCACGCAGGAAAGAAGCTTCAATATAAGGTTTTGTTTAAAATGCGTCTGCTGGGAATAGAAACAAGTTGTGATGAAACGGCAGCGGCTGTCATTGAATATAACAATGAATCAAACAGCCGAATTCTTTCCAATGTTGTTTGGAGTCAAATTGATCACCATGCACCTTACGGCGGTGTTGTTCCTGAAATTGCTGCTCGTGCCCATGTTGAAGTTCTTGATCATTTAATTCTGCAAGCACTAACAGAAGCAAACACAAAATTAAAAGATATTGATGGCATTGCAGCCACCAGTGGGCCTGGTTTGATAGGAGGATTGTTGGTAGGCGTTATGAGCGCAAAAGCACTCTCTCTTGCCACTGGCAAACCATTTATTGCGGTAAATCACTTAGAGGGACATGCTTTAACAGCTGTGTTAACGCACAACGTCAGCTTTCCTTATTTATTACTTTTAGTTTCAGGAGGTCATACACAAACAATTATTGTTCATGGAGTAGGCAACTATCAACGTTTAGGAACCACTATTGATGATGCATTAGGAGAAGCCTTTGATAAAACAGCAAAACTTTTAGGTCTTCCTTATCCTGGTGGACCAGCACTTGAAAAAGCAGCTTTATTTGGTGATAAAAATCGCATCCCTCTTCCACGACCTTTAAAAGGTGAAAAACGGTTAGACTTTTCTTTTTCAGGACTCAAAACTGCTGTTCGACAAGCCGCAACAGCCATAGCTCCTCTTACAGAAAATGATATTGCTGACATTGCCGCAAGTTTTCAAGCCGCCGTGACTGATACGGTACGTGATCGTGTTCACCTAGCTTTACAACACTTTGCCCACCAATATCCTCTCTCTCATGATCAAGAAAAGCATTCTCCTGCTTTAGTTGTTGCGGGCGGTGTTGCCGCAAACCAAGCCATTCGCTCTACGTTGCAAGAACTTGCCCGTCAACATGGTTTTGAATTTATAGCCCCTCCTCTTTCCTTGTGTACCGATAATGCTGCAATGATTGCTTTTGCCGGTGCACAAAAACTCGCACGAGGAGAAACAAGCTCTCTTGACATTGCACCCCGCTCACGCTGGCCATTAGATGAAAAAGCCCCGCCCTTGATCGGGATGGGACGCCGTGGAACAAAAGCATAATAAAATTGACGTCCCACACACATCTTAAAGAACGAAGATTTCTACTCAATCCGGTCTATAGATAGTCCGAATTCTCTATCGAGCAGATTCCACCTGCTTCCCACTCACACAATTCACTTAACCCAAAGATCGACACGTAAACCTAAATATTCACCACACATTCTTAAAAACTTCATGTTTCAAAAAATTGCTTTATATCATTACACTTCAAATGACGGTATTTTACAGCATAATAAGACGCACTCTATCCCACAAAGCATAGATATGAATGCCATTCGTTGACCTCATCATCTTTGACCATTTATTCGTTTCATTGTCATTGTAATTTTAAAGCTTTTTAGAACCAATTTTCTTGCTAAATTCTCTCCAACGCAATGCTCCAATGATCCTATAGTAACTACATTTCAAACAGCAGCTGAAAAGATGATTAAGCTTCCACATGGCTGAGCAATTTTAAGTCTATTACTTCGATACACTGATATATTTTTCTGCTACAAGATAAGCAAAATACCTTTATACAACATAAAATATCAATGGAGCGCATTTTTCTATATACAAGTTATTTTGAAATAAGAAAAAACAGATAATGCCCGTTCTTTACTCCATTTTAAAAATCACCCTTGATGATATTACAAAGATACTTATAAAAAATTGGACATGACGAATGCATAACAATCTATGAAAAAGGTGAACACATGGCTTATTGGCTTTTTAAATCTGAACCCCATAAATGGTCATGGGAGATGCAAAAGAAAAAAGGAGCTGATGGCGAACAATGGGATGGTGTACGCAATTATCAAGCTCGTAATAATATGCGCGCTATGAAATATGGTGATAAAGGTTTTTTTTATCATTCAAATAAAGGTTTAGAAATTGTAGGAATTGTAGAAATATGTGCTGAAGCGCACCCTGATTCTACAAGCTCTGATCCACGCTGGGAATGTGTGGACATCCGTGCACTTTGTGACATGCCAACACCTGTTTCATTAAAACAAATTAAAGCTAATCCCAAACTAGCAAATATGGTGCTGGTCAAAGCCAGCCGCTTATCAGTGCAACCCGTGACAGAAGATGAATGGAAAGAAGTCTGTTTGATGGGCAACCTTAAGAGGGAAATGCTTTTATCTTAAAACAATAATTTTTATTCATTAACTCATATAAAAAGATGCTTCATAGCGCAGAAGAATAAGCACAACACCTCCTTCTGTTGAGGTATTCTCATGCTAAATGCATAAATATGATATTTTTTTTGTCATTTTTTATCCTGCACTCTTTCTCAATACAGTCTCCTTCCAAATTACACAAAAAACCTCTTTATGATGCATCTTTTCGGCATTGCTAAAAGCAAGGCTTACTCAACAATTATAATAAGCAACACCATGAACATAACACACAGCCCCTTCGCACACAAATGCAACGAAAAAACAAAACTGAACGTGGATAAAAAACAATAAAAATGATCGTGAAATTCTCCTAAACAGTGCATATGTGCTAGGTGTTGCACAATTCTCTTCACACTTAAAAAACGCATCATATTGCGTGTTTATTGTTTTGCATGTTGGACGAGTGCGCCTCATACCGCAGGATTCTCTCATTCCCAACCTGTTTTATATTGAATCAATCAAAAGCTATTTGCTTGCACATTCTAAGCGGAGAAAGTCCCATATAGATAAAAAACGTGAAAGAAAGGACTAAAAATTCCTCCTATGAATCGTCTCAAGTGCCAAGGACTGTCCGCAACACCCACGAGCTGGTAAAGTGAATGATAGTGCCAGCTTGTTTCTCCATAAGCGTAAAGATGATGACACTCAATAGCTAAAACACCTTCTAGAACATAAAAAACGCTTCCAACCAATACGTAAAATACCCTGCAGACGGAATACCTTCTTTTCAGCAAGCAACCATTAGAAATTATAAAAGTTTATTTTTTAGAAGCGCTCTTTTTTAATTTTCCTCTTTTAATTTTTCTTGCATGAAATCTTATTTTTCATGAAACTATATCAATCAGTGCATCAACATGCCTATAAGGAAAAACATGAACCACTATACTCTTTTAATCGTTGAAGACGATGATCTACGCCCCATTTTAGTAGAACAATTGCAAATGCATCAAGAGTTTAAAATTTTCCAAGCAAAAACAGCAGAAGCGGGAATAAGAATAATCCAAGAAGAAAATATTGATCTCACTATTTTGGGATTTCAACTTCCTGATCTTGATGGCTACAAAGCCGTTAAACAATTACGCACCCAAGGATTTCGTGCCCCCATTATCATGATAATAAATTATGATACAGACTGTGATAATATTTTAGATCTTGAAACAGGCGCCAATGATTATGTAACAAAACCCTTTCGCTTTGCGGTGTTATTGGCGAGAATTCGAGCACAGTTGCGCCAATATGAACAAAATGAAGACGCAACCTTTCATATTGGTCCCTATACTTTTAAACTAAGACAAAAACTTCTTCTTGATCAATGCAACAATAAAATCTGTCTCACAGAAAAAGAAGCAGCGATCCTTAAATGTCTCTATCATGCCAATGATAAAATTGTCAGCCGTGAAACATTGTTAGAACAAGTTTGGGGATATAATGAAAATATTATCACCCATACTTTAGAAACCCATATCTATCGTTTGCGACAAAAAATCGAAAACGATCCCTCCAATGCACAAATTCTCATAACAGATCAAAATGGTTACCGTTTAAATCTTTAATTCGAGATTTACTGTTTCAAAAATAATTTTAATATCCTAAATGAAAACAGAAACGAGATGAAAAAACTTCACGTATAATTCGAATGCTATTACATAGAACTTACTTTTATGACAAAATATATAACATTATGAATAAAAAACGAAATATTCCAACATGAGAACCAGAAACAAAAATGCTTTCAACCCTCACGATATACTTTGTAACTTCTGTTTCACATACTTTTGTTCTTTCTAAAGTTTTTAATATGTTTCGCATATAAATAATCGTGATATCTTTTAGCAACATTCTTGATCATAACTATCATCTTTAGATGAGTACTATTTATGATTATTTTTTTCAGAAAAACCGCTCCACGCACTGCTTTATCTGACATTCACTAACCTAACTTGAGAGATGTTTTTTATCTTTATAGTTTTCCTCCATTCTTTATGACTTTATCTCCTCTTAAGAGGTTATATAATTCATGATATAACGCTAAATGTTTATCCTAACGATAAAGCCACTGAGCACCACCATCTTTACGCTTATAAAAGAACAAGCCAGCACCATCACACACTTATGTTAGATCTCGATGTTGCAGAGGAGCCCTTGATACTTGAGATGGTTTATAAGAAGCATTGTAATCCTTCCTTGTACAGTTTTTAACCACCATAAACCATATTATGTAAGATCTCTTGGACTCTGCTATTTTTACGTTTACGAAGATACCAGCATTTTTTTCTTTTAAAATGTTTCCACTATTCATGAAATATGGTTCGGTATATAGATACTTGAGATTTTTATTCACATACCAATTCCACATATTAATGTACAAAAGAATATTTTTTAATTGTAAATGCAAAAAATTGAAATAAGAGAATTCTTCTATACTTGCGGTTCTTATGACAATGACAAAATGATTAATTATCTTTATAAATTAAAATATTTCTTGTCTGTGGTGATAAAGCAGGAATAAAAATACGTCGCGACTGACGACGCTGTACGAGCAAACCCTGATAAACACGTTTTTGTGCCTGACACATTAAGAGTCCACCAAAATAAGGCAAAAGATAGCGAGCAAATGGCTCGTAAAAAAATGAGAACAACCGCGAAAAATACCCCGTAGAGGGCATATAGTGTACAATTTCTTGTATTGGCCCAGAAACAAAATTTGTTTTTTCGAACAAACGAGTAATTTGTTGCCGACTATAGGGTTCGCCATAACCAAAGGGCGTAGTAATATTGCGCGCCCAAAAGCCAGAGCGATTAGGTACAATAACGATCAAGTGGCCATTGGGTGCTAAAACACGCCATATTTCATTCAACGTTTCAAATGAATTTTCTGTATATTCTAATGCATGTACCAATAAAATACAGTCAACTGACGCATCCGGAAGCGGCAAATCTTCTTCAAAAACAAGCGCTGTAGCAACTTGCTCAGAACAAGGCCAAGGCGAAACACCCTGAGCAGCAGGCATAAAAGCAAAACATTGTTGGGCACGTTCACGCAATGTAGAAAGATAAGGAAGTGCATAACCCAATCCCATAATCCGTTTATCCGTAAGATCAGGCCACCATAAATTCAATTGGTCACACAGCGTCTTTTGCACACGCAGTCCAAGTGCAGAAGCATAAAAATCTTTCAGCGTAACGATATCCAACTCAACATACCATGTAGAAACAAATTTCAAACATTACAGATTTTCATATACCAAACCTATATGGACTTCTGCTTTTTTTCCGCAATAGCGAACATTTCAATATTGCATATCTTAAACTTAAATGATTAAAAAATCAGTACAACAGGATGATTATTGCCTTACAAGCACTTTAATCATTTTTTTGGAGATAAACCCCATAGAGGTTCTTCATACACTGTTTTTGACATCAATTAAGAAAAAAGCCAACACTGGTTAATTAAAATGAAGCAATCTTTCAAGATAGTTTTTTTCTTCTTCTGAAAGATGCTCTTTACCAAGACGTTTGCGAATTTCATCCAAAATCTGCCGCGTACGCATTTGATCACTTTCTTGTGGTAGTGCCTCGCCTTCTTGTTCTTCATCTGTTGTTGAAGAAAGTGGACGTCCTAACGGATCTTTAGGACCAAAATCAGCATTTTGATCATCTCCCGTTTCTTTAAGTGTTTCGCGCATTTTTTTCAAAACATTTTGTGCACCTTGCCTCAAAGATTCCAAAGCATCAGACTGATTTTGTATAGATACCTGATGATTTCCATTATCAAGAGCATTTTCCGCAGAATTCATTTTTTCTTCTGCCCTTTTCAACGCCCCCCCTGTTTCAAATCCTTGTTCTGATAATTCTTTTTCTAATGTTGATAATTCAGATTGCAATTCAGCTTGACGTTTTTTTAAAGATTTTTTTTGTGTTTCCGGTACATTTTCTCCGCGTTTTTGTTCCATCTCTAACTGATGTGTTTCATTGAGAATTTCTTGCTGACGACGCATTAAATCTCCAAGCTGGTCCATCTTTTCTTTCATTTGTGCAGATTGGCTTTTTTCTCCCTCATTTTGATTGCCTTTTTGCACATGCAAATGATCAAGCGTCTGTTCAACTTCCGCCAAGAGTTGTTCAGCTGCTAAAGAAGAGCCCGTTTTAGCCATTTCCTCAATTAAATTTAGCTTTTCTTGTAATGTAGATTCAGAAAGATTAGGACTTTTTGAGCTTTTAGAATTTTTAGAAACTTGACTATCCGGTGCTTTTTCAGCCAAAGCACGAATATACTCATCCATAGCTTGACGTAAATCTGCCATAAGCCGTTCAATTTCTGCCGCTGAAGCACCGTAACGCAATGCATCACGTAAAGCAGCTTGTGCTTGTTTTAACTTTTTTTGCACGGATTCAAGCTGATTATCTTCAATACCCAAAGCAATTTGCCATAAATAATCCACCACATCGCGCAAATCCTCGTCTGTTTGTGCTAAAGAAAGTCTTGTCCACGCACTTTGTAGAACAATAAAATGCGATGCATTTTGCAACCCCTTTTCTGGACGCACAAGCAAAGCAGAAAGCATATCCAATACACGCTCTTTCACAGAAGCATCAAGAGCTAATAGACGACGCAATTCAACCACTGCGCGTGCAACAGGATTCGAAAAAACACGCTGTGGTAATATCATAACAAAAGTTTTGCTACGCCCTTTCTGCCCCGCACCATCTTCTGCCACCAAAGTAATTTTGACTTGCGAACCTGCCCATGGATGCGCTGATATATCCTGCACCATTCGCATTTTCCCCTTTCCACCACGCGGAAGAAGAAGCTCTATTTCCGGAGCATTATAAAGAGAAGAAGCACTTTTATTCTGAGGAAGAAAAGGCTCTATTTCAACAAAAGCCTTTGTCACACCATAATCATCATCCACCACATATCGTAACTCCAATGATCCCGTTAAAATCCTCCCTGGTTTTTCCAACCAATGAATTGTTGGAAGCGTGTCCTTAATTATCTGCAAATGCCATTGCTGTTTTTTACGACGTGATGATACAAATAAATTTATTGAATGCTTTAAATGTGTTTCAAAATGAACAATTGGATCATTCAAAGCTGTTTGTTCCGTTTTCTCTGAAAACGAAACTTCCCTCCCATCTTCTACAGACTTTGCTTTTACTGTAATGCCAGCCCCATTGACAACACGCACAACAACATTACTCCCTTCAGGGATTTCTCGTTGTGTTTTCTCATCTTTTGTCAAATAAATCGGTGCCACACCGGTATAAGCAGGTGGTGTTACCCAAGCATCAATCCGCATGAGTTTTTCATCAACGACAGGACGAAAATCAAAGGCATCAGCCAAACGCCCCCCTTGTGAACCAAAAGAAAAACTAAAAGCGCACACAAAAAGAAGAGCACACAAAGCCCTCAAAGCCAAAGGATCATAATCCGCACTATTAAGAGAGATAAATCCCGTTTTTAAATGGTATAATTGCTTTGCCATTCGGCGTTGATGTTCACGCCAAATAACAGCACTAAAATCTTCATCATTTTCAGAACATAAACGATCTGTCTGAATATTCAAAGGCTGGTGTCTAAGATCATTGACGCATTCAAGGCGGCAATTTACTTCCCGCATTGTGGGAAACCGAAAACGAATAAGAAAAAATAAACTCGCCCCAGCACAAATAAGTATAACCCCAAGTAAGAGCAAATGTGACCAATAGCCCAAAATGCCAAAAAGTCCCAACCAGCTAAACGAACAAAAGAGACTAAGAACGAGGAAAAATGGCAACAACCGTACCCACATCCGTTCAAATGAAAGGATCCCCCACATCAAAATGCGCACACACAAAAGCTTCATTGCAAAACCTTTGATGTTTTTATTTTTCATAAACAAGCATTTATCCCCTTTTATCGTGGTGCATTAAGATCATAAACCCCATACAAAACAATTTCTAGAAAATAAATTGTTTCATCAAAGTTTAGTAAAAATAAGACCCAAAATATTTAATAATGCTCAATCTAATTTGGGCTCAATCCAATCTGGAATATGATCACAGCCTATCAATTGCGTATAATCAAGGCGTGGACGAACGACTGCATAACGTGTACCCTGAACCAGAACTTCCGGCACCAAAAGTCGACTATTATAAGTGCTTGCCATCACTGCGCCATAAGCCCCTGCTCCTGTTAACATCAAAACATCACCCGCTTTCAACACTGGTAAAGAACGTTCCAAGCCTAAATAATCACCAGTTTCACAAATAGGACCAACAATATCAGCATTAATCAGAGGGGCATCTACTGGTGTTTTTTTCACTGGCATTACATTTTGCCACGCATCATAAAGCGTTGGACGCATGAAATCATTCATCGCCGCATCAACAATAACAAAATTTCGTCCTTCCCCCTTTTTTAAATACACAACCGATGTTACCAACACACCGGCTTCACCAACAATACTACGCCCAGGTTCTAGGATAATATTGATCCCTAAAGGCGCAATATGTTTCTTTACCAGTGCTGCATACTCAAAAGGAGAAGGTACTGGATGCTTCTCATAACCATAAGGAATACCAAGCCCGCCCCCAATATCGATATGGGTTATCGCATAACCATTATTCCATAATTGACGCACAAAATCTGCAACAATAACAAATGCATCTTCAAACGGTTTTAAATCACAAATTTGACTGCCAATATGGAGATCAACACCACACACATGAAGACCAGGCAATTGAGCTGCTTTTTTATATGCATCACCCGCCAAAGACAGTGGAATACCAAATTTATTCTCAGACTTACCTGTTGTAATTTTCTTGTGAGTCTTAGCATCCACATCAGGATTAATGCGTAAAGAAATACGAGCCGTTTTTGAAAGCGCAGCAGCCCGCGCCGATAATTGTTCAAGTTCTGGCTCTGATTCAACGTTAAAACAATAAATATCTTGTGCAAGAGCAAAATCTATTTCTCTCACTGTTTTACCAACACCAGAATAAACAATATTCTGCGCAGGAATACCAACAGCAAGTGCACGCCGTAATTCCCCTTCTGAGACCACATCAGCTCCCGCTCCATTGTTAGCTAAAAGTTGTAAAACTGCTTGATTGGAATTCGCTTTAACCGCATAAGCAATTAAACTCGGCATATCATGAAATGCATTCTGATAATCTTTAAAATGTGCAACGATTGCGCTAGCTGAATAACAATAAAAAGGTGTTTCAACTTCTCGCGCAAGTTCCAAAAGAGAAAGACCTTCAGCGTGAAGCACACCCTGATGATAAGAAAAAAAACGCATAAAAATTCCTATTGTATTAACCGATCAAGAATAAAAGGTTTATCTGTTTTACCTTGAGAAACAAAAGTTCCTTGTGAAGAATTCACTCCTGTTGAAGGAGGTAACTCTAATGACCCTTTACGCCCACACCCAACGATACCCAAGCCCCCAAAAAGGACAATTATCAACCCCTTTAATATAATTTTCATCTGTCCTCTTTCCTCATCTCGATCTCTTTGTTACCTTTAAAATACAATCACTCAAGCGCTCACGAGACGCTTTTTCCAATACGCAATTTGCCGAAGAACCTCTGAAGGCGCTGTTCCCCCAAAGCTTTTACGACTTTCAACAGATTTTTCAACGGTCAAAACATCAAAAAGTGCCGCATTGATATCAGGACAAATTGCTTGAAGTTCATCTAATGATAAATCATGAAGGCGACACTGTTTTTTTTCTGCCAATGCCACAGCACACCCTGTGATGTGATGTGCTTCGCGAAAAGGAATCCCTAAATTGCGTACAAGCCAATCCGCAAAATCTGTAGCTGTTGCATACCCTAAATCCGCTGCTTGTTTCATGGCTTTTTTATTCACTTTCAAATCAGCAATCATCCCTGTCATTGCTGCTAGTGATAATTCCAAACTCAAAGCCCCATCAAACACATATTCCTTATCTTCTTGCATATCCTTTGAATAAGCAAGCGGTAATCCTTTCATCACCGTTAACAATCCCATAAGTGCACCATTCAATCGACCTGCTTTCGCTCGTACTAACTCTGCCGCATCAGGATTTCTCTTTTGTGGCATAATGGAAGACCCTGTTGAAAAAGCATCTGATAAATGAATAAAACAAAACTGTGCACTTGACCAAAGGACAATTTCTTCCGCCAATCGCGAAAGATGTGTTGCACAAAGAGCGCCAGCGCTTAAAAATTCCAATGCAAAGTCACGATCTGAAACACTATCAATTGAATTGCGTGTAGGTTCGCGAAAGCCTAGCGCTTTTGCTGTCATAAAACGGTCAATTGGAAAGCCTGTCCCCGCTAAAGCAGCCGCCCCTAAAGGCGATTCATTCATTCGCTCAAGAGCATCACGCATCCGCGATAAATCTCGACCAAACATTTCAACATAAGCCATCATATAATGACTCAATGTTACGGGTTGAGCCAATTGTAAATGCGTAAAGCCTGGCATAAAGGTATCAACATGTTGTTCTGCGCGAATAAGTAATTGCTCTATCAATCCTTTTAAAGCTTGTGCTATCTTTTGCGTTGCTTCACGTACCCACAAGCGAAAATCAACAGCAACTTGATCATTGCGTGAACGCGCCGTATGCAAACGCCCAGCTACAGGACCTATCAATTCGCTCAGCCGCGCTTCAATATTCATATGAATATCTTCAAGCTTTCGTGAAAAAACAAATTTACCGTCTTCAATTTCTTGGCGAATAAGTTTCAAACCATGAACAATTTTTTCATAATCTGATTGTGAAATGATTTTCGTTTGCGCTAACATAGCTGCATGAGAAAGAGAACCTTCAATATCTTGTCGATAAAGTTTTTGATCAAAATCAATAGAAGCATTAATTTCTTCCATAATTGCAGCAGGGCCTGCCGCAAACCGACCACCCCACATTTGGTTCTTTAACTTCTCATCTGTCATATTCTGAAAACACCCATCCAAAGGACAAAATTATGATTTTTCAAATTTTCATCAGCGAAAAAAACAATAAAAAAAGGCAACTCTCCCTTGCATTCTTTATCATTGCACTGAGTTTATACGCAACCATAAACTACGATACCAAAAGAGAGTTTTTTCTTTTCAATTTCATTTCAGCAGCACAAGCACAAGAAATAAACATTAATAAAGCACGAGCAGAAAAAATGATGGCGATACGAAAAGCAGCAAAAGGCTTTTTTAGCCACATACGATTTGCTGATACGCTCTCAGATATGAATAAACTCTCTTTCAAGGATATTCAAGGAAAAGAGCACACACTCAGCGAATTTACCGGAAAACCAATGCTGGTCAATCTATGGGCTATTTGGTGTGCACCTTGCCGCACAGAAATGCCTGAACTTGCGCAATTAAAACGTGAATTAGGTGGAGAAAACTTTGATGTCATAGCTATAAATATCGATAAAACTGCTTCTCTTGAAAAAATTCAGCAATTTTTACAGAATATTCATTCAGATAATTTGCTTTACTATCGCGATGAAACAATGGATATTTTCAACAATGTTAGAAAACAGGGGCTCGCTTTAGGACTCCCCATTACATTGCTCATTGATAAAGAGGGATATCTCATTGCTTCCTTCAATGGTGCAGCTCCATGGGCCAATGACGATGCCAAAGCACTTATAAAAGCAGTCATTAAAGAAGCCCTATAACTTTAATAACCGCGTCTTTTTAAACGTTGTATAACAAGATCCAGTGCTGACAAAAAAGCAGAACGGTCTTTACGAGAAAAAGGACGGGGACCACCTATTATACTGCCCTGTCCACGCAAATCTTCCATCAAATTGCGCATCGCCAAAGCCTGACCAATTGAATTTACATCAAAAATACGCCCCGTTGGCGAAAGACAACCCCCCCCAGCTTGCACAACCCGCGCTGCTAAAGGAATATCACTGGTAATAACGATACTTGCCTCATGCACATGTTCTACGATCCAATCATCAGCACCATTGAATTCACCAGCAACGACCACTCTTTCAATGAGTGCTTCATCTGGAAGGGACAAAGAACGATTTGCCACAACAAATGTCTTAAGCTGATAACGATTCATCACACGATAAACTTCATCTTTTACAGGACAAGCATCTGCATCAATCAACAAAGTGATAGCAGGCTTTATTGGGATAATCATACCTTGGCTTTCAAGCAATAATAAGCTCTTTCATTTATCTGAATGTTGCAAATCCTTGCGATAAAACATTATCGCCGCGTTTATTTCTCCTCCCAAAATAAAAATTGCACTCAATATGTACAGAAAAATAATAGCAACCATAATAGATGCCAACCCTGCATAGGTAGAAATATAATCAAACATCGTTAAATATTGCGCAAAAGCGATAGAAGCCATAAACCATATAAACATTGTCACCACTATTCCTGGTAAAATATCTATAATTTTCCGCCGCCCTGCTGGAAGCCATTTATGAACAATCAAAAGACTGATAAACAAAATAACGATTGCAACTGTATAACGCCATACACGAATAACAGCAATATATTCAGTCATAAAAAAAGAATGATTTTGCATAATTTTGATCAACAAAGGCGCCAGAATCAATAAAAAACTAATCACAACAAGACCAACAGCTCCAAGGATTACAAAAAACAGACTTTGAAAACGACAAAATAACAAACTCCGTCGATCAGTAACACGGTAAGCTTTATTTAAAGCCGTACGCAAAGCCTCTATCCCATTAGAAGCAAAATAAGCCGCTCCAATGACAGAAAGCGTCAACACACCTCCTCGATGAATGGTTAAAACATTAACAATTTCCTGAGATAAAGGCTCTGCAATAACATCAGGCAATAACTGCACCAGTGCTTTAATTTTTTGCGGTGTATAAGTAAAAGCACCTAGAAAACGAGCAAAAGATGTTCCAAAAATAAAAAAAGGGAAAAATGCTAAAAGCCCCGATAGCGCAACATGGCTTGCAAAAGCACTCCCATTATCACGCCAATAATGACTTACTGCGTCACACAAAATACGATAGCTATACCAAAAGATATTTTTTAACAAAACTCAATACTTTCTGGTAAAACTCTTCCTCAGTCTATTTCAAGTTTTATAAAAATCATCAAAACTCTGCAAATAAACATTTTGCAATGTTGCAATATAACGGTCAATAATCAATACGGTCAAGCCCGACTTTATACCAAAACAAAAACAATAACCCACTCTCTGAAGTTCTACAACGACCTCATTTTTTTGTTACTTCTACAGATCAGTAACCTCTTCTGTACATCATATGCCCTATAGAGAACTAAGCAAGATGATCGTGCACACATAAAACCTTTTGAAGTCATGGTTATCTATATCGGAGCAATCGCCACTCTTTTTTATTGCAATCTATGACTGAGTAGAGAAAAAACTTCTTATCGGTTTTTAGAAAAAACCAACGAAATTCAACAAAAACCTCTTGTTTTTACTCACCCTTTTTTAGAAACATTCTGACGCCCAAAATCAGGAGCATCAATTTCCTGTCCAGCATCAATAATATTGCGGCGTACAGCACGCGTACGTGTAAAAAAGTTAAACAGTGTCTCACCATCTCCTAAATGAATTGCCCGTTCTAAAAAAGCAAGCCCCTCACTAAAACGGCTCAACATTTCTAAAATAGCATCCTTATTATGCAAACAAATATCTCGCCACATAACGGGATCAGAAGATGCTAAACGCGTAAAATCACGAAAACCGGAAGCGGAATAAGCAATCACTTCCGAATTTGTTACTTTTTCTAAATCACTCGCTGTCCCAACAGTATTATACGCAATCAAATGGGGTAAATGTGAAACAATAGCCAAAACAAGATCATGATGCTTAGGTTCCATCTTTTCGACACGCGCACCACAAGCTTCCCAAAACGCTGTTAATTGTGCGACAGCAGCAGCATCGCTATCCGCAAAAGGCGTTAAAATACACCAACGATTCATAAATAAATCAGCAAAACCAGCATCCGGTCCTGAATATTCCGTTCCAGCAATTGGATGCCCTGGAATAAAATGAACCGTTTTTGGCAATAAAGGTGCCATTTCCGCAATAACCAACGCTTTCGTAGAACCAACATCACTCACAATCGCTCCAAGTTTTAAATGATCACGAATGGTTTTTGCCACTTCTGCACTAGCCCCAACAGGAACAGAAAGAATAACCAAATCTGCTCCTTCAACAGCTTTTGCATTATCTGTCGTATAAAAGTCCCCAAGCTCCAATTCTCGCGCTCTTTTCAGGGTTTCTGGACGACGTGTTGCAATAGAAATCTGAGCCGCAAGATTTTTCTTTTTAATCACTCTTGCTAAAGAAGACCCAATCAGACCGATCCCAATGAGTGCTATTTTTTCAAACTGAATATGGAGCATCTTTCACCTTCAAAGATTCTTTGCAAATGGCAATAAAGACTAATTGTAAAATCACAATTTTCTTGTTTGTTTGTTCAAGAGTTATGCGTAAAACATTAAAAAATGACAACTAGGGAATAAAGAATAACGCAGTTTACCAATTATCACCTGCGCAAGCTGACAACAGATCACTTTACCTAGAAAACACATAAAAAATAAATGACGAGAAATCTAACATCACGCTCTAAAACTCCCTCTTAATTACTGATCAAAGCGCATCACCGAAACAAAATAAAATGCACTCTCAATTAGGATAACAACGACTCTACATAAAATCCCATCAGTTTACTTTATCTTACTAATTTACTCACAAAAAAACACATCAAAAGCGTAAGCAGACACTAACTCTTCTCCAATTATCCCGATACGTTCATTAATTTGTACATTAGACCTATATAAAACGTATTGCGCCTCCACCTACAACATCAACATAAGTTTCGCGAATATTGAAAACACCGTAAAACAACGCATACCAAAAGATACCATTAAAAACATTTTCCTCTCCCGATTCCGGATACCATAAATCAAATAAATATGAGAAAAACACGCCCTCTCAATAAAGAAAAAGTTTGATAACAAAAACACCGAATATCCCTTTAATGGAATCACACCCCTCACGTAAAACAGAACGCCCTCAACAGAATAAATTTGGATTACAAATTCATGGGTTTGTTTTAAAAGACATCTCGCTCCCTAGCCTATCTTACGACAGTGTTCGTAAATGTTATAACTATAAATCTATTAAGCACGACCCTCTTCACACTTAATAAAACACTATCATTATATTTTCCTACCCCCAATGTTGCAAAAAACCTTGGAATTTGAGAGCATTCATAAGAGGCATTTTTAGTGCTTTCTTGTACAGTTTTTATCCACACGCCCCCCCCACTTATGACGTGCAAAAGACATTGTTCTGATTGATTTAATATGAAAAATAATAAATTATTAATAATAAACAATGGCTAGCTCTGTTTATGAGACACATTCATTGCTAAGATAATCATCTCTGTATCAAACATAAAAGTTTCCCCATAGGTGCTGTGGTTTTCATCATAATCTATTTTGACTTTCTTCTCATCCCATGAAGATTCTTAATTCATACCGATCTGCAAACAATTCATTTTCTTGTCTAAAAGATTCCTCTGGCTCACTATTTTAAGTGATTCAATTAATCTATAATACATTGATTTATAAAAATAATACTTTTTTTCAATTTGAATCATAACTTCGAATACTGTAAAATTCTTCCATCACAAACCCTCTTATCAATTAAAATCTCTTGGCTACACGTCACAAGAAGACATGTGAGAAAAAATGATGAAAAACGCTCTCTAATGCTAAAAACTGTAGTAACATTAGAGGCTAGCAAAGTATATAATGAGTGTCGACTTGCGCTTTTATTAAGCATAAAGATAGAGTTGCTCTATGGGTTTTATATTCTTCACAAGGAACTTTACTTCTACACCATTCATAAACACCGCCGCGAAATAGATATGACGCGTATTGAAAAATATTTCTAAGAAAGCGTATGAATCTACCATACAAGTGTCTTCTGTTGTTTGAGATACTCTGTTTTACATGGGGGTGTTACTCCATTAAGACTCTATGAACCAACCTAATATTCACCAAATACCCACACAAAAAACATCGAACACATAAAATTTGATATGGGCCTCGTATCACTATCCTAAAAACAGTATTTTACGACACAACAAAATAATAAAACTGTTTCAAAATGGCCTTTTGAAAATAAACTATTTCTTTTGAAGAAAAATTTCTATCAAGCTTTCAAGCTCCTAAAATGCATCCTCAAAAATACAAGTTCCATCAACCTCTACTTGATAGCATAACAGTTTTAATTACTGAAAATACCTCTGTGGTATACCAAAAATAAAAAATCATTATATTTCTAGGCTGTTAAGCTGCCATCTGGCGTCGTGCAATAATTGTAAGCCCTAACAAAACTTGACGAATGATAGCTTCGCCCAAAAGTGGATTTTTACGACTGTCTAAAACAGCACTCTGAATTCTTTCCATTGCATAAGAAATTTGTTCTAACTTCCAATATTTTAAAGCTTGTTCAACGATCTTTTTCCGTTGAAAAAAAATGGGAGGGCGTGCCTGAGAAACCACCGTAAAAGGTGAATTTCCTTCAACCTCTACCTGATAACGCAATAGCTGTAATTGCTGAAAATGCCTTTGAGCTGTACTCAAAATTAAAAAAAGTGCCCCCTGCACTGCTGCATGTCGGTTAAAATGCGCTTCAAAGCCTGATATATCGCCCAATAAAAGAGCATCAATGACTTCATCTTGAGAAAGAGCACTGACATCGCTTACAACAGCTTTCACATCTTCAAGAGTAATATGAACATTTGCAGCGTAAAGACAAAGCTTTTCTAATTCACTGCGTGATACAAGGCGATCCGCCCCTAAACATTCATGCAACCATCTACGTGCATCTAAAGAAAGAGTCTTCTTAAACTGTCCTAAAACCTCATCAATCAAACCGTCAAGAGACCGCATATCATCGGCAAAACAGGGCAAAGCCATCGCTTTTGATGCTGTTTCAATAGCATTGCGCAACCCTGTTCCTTTTTTTAAATCCCCTGCCTCAATGAGAATAAAACAAGCTTCTGGTGGTTTCTCAATTAAAAGTTTTAAGGCAGCAAGAAAACCTTTTTGGTTAGCAGCATTAGAGATCCATATCAAACGATCTCCCCCAAAAAGCGATAACGTACGCGCTTCATTTTCTAAACGTGCAGGATCTTTATCAATTTCAGCAGCATCCAAACGAATTGTCGAAAATGGATCTTCTATTGCTACCCGTGTAAGTTTTGCAAAACATTGTGCACGCTCACAAATAAGACCACGATCTGGCCCATAAATGAGAACAATAGGAAAAGCACGTGAAAAACGCATTAGAAACTGATCAACTTCATGTGCTTTTTTCTGAGCCACACTATTAATCCATTAACAGTTCATCATCATCAAGAACTTCCCCGCGAACTTTCTGAAACATGCCAATTAAATCATTGACATCCAAGCCCTTACGCTCTTCATGACAGACATCCAAAATCACTTTTCCACCATGCAACATCAAGGTACGATCGCCATAATCAAGAGCCTGACGCATAGAATGAGTCACCATGATAGTCGTTAATTTTTTCTCTTCAACGATTTTTTCAGTCAACCGCATCACAAAATCAGCCATTCCAGGATCAAGCGCTGAGGTATGTTCATCAAGCAATAAAACATCCGCATGTGCTAATGTTGCCATCACAAGACAAACTGCTTGGCGTTGCCCACCTGATAAACTATCCATAGGATTATGAATATATGCTTCAAGACCAATGCCTAATTGAGCAATTTTCTCTCGAAAAAATTGCCGTTTCTCATGATTTAAAGCCGCACGCAAACCACGACGACTTCCTCGAAGAGCAGCAAGAGCCAAATTTTCTTCAATTGTTAAAGAACCACAACTTCCCTCTAAAGAATCTTGAAAAACACAAGCAATCTTTCCAGCGCGTTCACTGACTGATTGCCTAGAAACATTTTGTCCATTGATAACCACTTTCCCTGTTGAAGGAAGCGTTGCACCCGCTAAAACACTAAGCAAAGTTGATTTACCAGCACCATTTGAACCAATAACCGTAACAAAACTACCCTGATCAATTTTCAGGTTAATATCAATTAAAGCCTGTTTTTCCAAAGGTGTTTGCGGTTTAAATGTGACCCCAACATGAAAAAACTCAATCACGTTTATGCCTCCTCCAATAGCGTGGCACAATAAGGGTTAAAATAACCAACAGTGAAGTAATCAACTGAAGATCTGTCGACGTATCAATACCAATGCCATTTGCTTCAAATGCAAATTGCACCGCCACACGATAAAGCACAGACCCTACAATACAGCTGATTATAATCCAAAAAATATTGCGCGTACGAAAGAGAGTTTCACCGATAATCACGGCTGCCAATCCAAAAACAATTGTTCCAATTCCACCGGTAATATCTGTTGCAATCGCAGTTTGAATATAAAGAGAACCACCAAGTGCCACACACGCATTGGAAAGCCCCATTCCAAAATATATCAATGCTGATGTATGAACACCTTGCGCCGTCGCCATGCGTGGATTAGCTCCCATTGCACGCATAGCAAGACCAATTTCACTTTCCAAAAAGCGCCAAATCAAAAACGCCATAACGAGCAACACAATACCAACGAAAAGAGGACGCACAAAAATATCGGACAAACCAAACAGATTATAAAAGGGGGTTAACGCCGTATCAGCAAGTGCTAAATTAACATTAGACCCTCCCATAATTCCCATAATACGAAGATTAACTGTATAAAGTGCTGACATTGTTAAAATAGAAGCTAAAAGATTCAAAATGCCAAAACGCAAATTCAATAGAGCTGTTAATAAACCAGCCGCCATACCTGCACAAAAAGCGCATACCATAGCTGTCCATGCATTGAAACCCAAGAGAATCAAAACACCACAGACACAGGAACCAAGAAGAAACGATCCATCAACTGTTAAATCAGGAAAATCTAAAACCCGAAATGAAAGATAAACCCCTATAGCAACAAACGCATAAATAAGGCCTAATTCCACAGCACCAGAAAACGCAAATATATTCATGTAAAGACAATCCCCATGAAAACTTAACGTATTTTTATTGTATCAACACTCTATCAATAAAAGTTATTGAATCACTTTTGTTGCACGGTCAATAACTGCCTGCGGAATAACAATCCCTGCTTTTTGGGCTGCTTTCAAATCAATTCGAATGTCATTATTAGCCGCCTGCACAACATCAATATCACCAGGCTTTTCACCCTTTAGAATACGCACAACCAATTTCCCAGCATCAACCCCTACATCATAGAAATTCACACCTTGCGTCATAAAAGGCCCACGCCCGATAGTATTAGCATCAACAGTAAATACAGGCATATTGGCTTCCTCTGAGACCTTTATTGCACCTTCTAAAACAGATAAAATCGTATTATCAGCAGGAACAAAAATAATATCGACCTTACCGATTAAAGCGCGTGTTGCTGCCTGAACATCTGAAGGCTTTGGTGCCGATGAGGGAATAATTTCAATTCCAGCTTTTTTTGCTACATCCTTTAACGTTTTAAGTGTCGAAACAGAATTTGCCTCAGAAGCATTATAAAGATAACCAATTTTTTTCAAATCTGGTTTTACTTCTTGTAAAAGTCTAACACTTTCTGCAACATCTATACGATCAGAACTCCCCGTCATATTACCGCCAGGTTTGGTAAGTGAAGAAACGATTTTAGCTCCGATAGGATCAGAAATTGCTGCAAAGACGATAGGAATTGTTTTTGTTGCCGCAAGCATCGTTTGTGCTGAAGGCGTGGTAATTGCTACAATAACATCGGGTTTATCACCAACAAATTTACGCGCAATTTGCGTTGCTGTTGAAATATTACCCTGCGCTGATAAAAAGGTAAGTTGAAAATTTTCACCTTGCTTATAACCATTTGCTGCAAGCACATCTTCCACACCTTTACGAACAGCATCCGCAGCAGGATGGACCATAATTTGCGTTATTGCAACTTTAACGTGTTTAACTTGGTCATCGGCCTTTGCAACACTGTTCATCATAAAAACAGTTGCAATGATAATCCCTAATATATTTATTCTCTTCAACATTATATTCCACCCCTCTCCATGCAAAAATTAAAAAAGGAATAATTTATTACTGAAGAATTTTCTAAAATCAATCTTTATTTCATTTTATTTAAACATGGACAAAATAAATCAAACTAAAATGATATTTTTTTGTTGCAATTCGTAGAAGCCTACGCCATACAGACAAGACATATATCGAATCGGTAAGCGGGTGTAGCTCAGGGGTAGAGCACAACCTTGCCAAGGTTGGGGTCGTGGGTTCGAATCCCATCGCCCGCTCCATTGAATTTTGTATTTATTCGTTCTTGTGTGGATGTAGCTTACCAGCAGGTTTTGTATAATTTGCCACTAGGTTTTGTACCAATTTATTTTTTTTCAAAGAGTTTTTAAGGTGTTTGTAGCTTGCCAGCAGGTTTTGTATATTTTGCCACTAGGTTTTGTACCAATTTATTTTTTTCAAAGAGTTTTTAAGGGGTTCTCAAAGGGTCTTCAAAGACCTTTCAAAGATCATTTAAAGCCTCTTTTTC
>NZ_JBHIRJ010000008.1:0-82122 GCF_042197045.1 Bartonella sp. AA74HLJMH | reverse complement strand
GTTTTGCTATTCGTGAAGGTGGTCGTACTGTTGGTGCCGGTATCGTCTCTAAGATCATTGAATAAATAATGCTTGTTGAGTGCTTTAATTATTAATGCACTTTGTATAACAGGGAAATAAAGAGCATGAACAGTCAGAATATTCGCATTCGCTTGAAAGCGTTTGATCATAGAATTCTTGATACGTCGACGCGTGAGATTGTATCGACTGCTAAACGTACCGGTGCAAATGTCCGTGGTCCCATTCCGCTTCCGACGCGGATTGAGAAGTTTACGGTCAATCGTGGACCGCATATCGATAAGAAAAGTCGTGAGCAGTTTGAGATGCGAACACATAAGCGTCTTCTTGACATTGTTGATCCAACGCCGCAAACAGTGGATGCGCTTATGAAGCTCGATCTTTCTGCTGGTGTGGATGTAGAAATTAAGCTCTGAGGTTTGAGGACAGAAGGAACAGACCCGATGCGTTCAGGTGTAATAGCACAGAAGCTGGGCATGACCCGTATTTATAATGATGCTGGTGAGCATGTGCCGGTGACGGTACTTCGTTTGGAGAATTGTCAAGTCGTTGCTCAGCGTACAGTTGAAAAGAATGGTTATACTGCTGTTCAATTAGGTGTAGGCTTTGCTAAGGTTAAGAATACTTCACAAGCTCTTCGTGGACATTTTGCTAAGGCTTCTGTTGAGCCTAAAGCCAAAATAGCAGAGTTTCGTGTGAGTCCCGACAATCTTCTTGATGTTGGTACTGAGATTACAGTGGAACATTTTGTTCCAGGACAAAGAGTTGATGTGACTGGTACCAGTATTGGTAAGGGGTTTGCTGGTGTTATGAAACGACATAACTTTGGTGGGCATCGTGCTTCCCATGGTAATTCGATCACACATCGTGCTCATGGTTCTACAGGGCAGTGCCAAGATCCTGGTAAAGTTTTTAAAGGCAAAAAAATGGCCGGCCATATGGGGCAAGTGCGTGTAACAACACAGAATATTGAAGTTATTTCCACTGATAGTGAGCGTGGTTTAATTTTAGTGCGTGGTGCTGTTTCTGGTTCTAAAGGTTCTTGGATTTTGATACGGGATGCTGTGAAGAAGCGTCTTCCTGATAATGCTCCAAAGCCTGCCGGTATTCGCCGTCTTGTGAAGGAGAAAGCGGAAATGGTTACTCCGGTGACGGAAACCTCTGAAGTTGGGGGAGCCTAATAATGGATCTTGTAATTAAAACTCTTGATGGTAATGAAGCTGGCAAATTAAAGGTTTCTGAAGCTATTTTTGATCTTGTTCCGCGTGAGGATATTTTGCAACGTGTTGTTCGTTGGCAGCTTGCACGTCGTCAGCAGGGAAGTCATCAATCCCAAGGTCGTTCTGATGTGTCGCGAACAGGGGCAAAAATGTTTAAACAGAAAGGAACTGGGCGTGCTCGACATTCATCTGCACGTGCACCGCAGTTTAGAGGTGGGGGTAAGGCGCATGGACCGGTGGTTCGTAGCCATGCGCATGATCTTCCTAAAAAGATTCGTGCTCTTGGGTTACGTCTTGCTTTATCTGCAAAATTAAAAGCGAAAGATTTAATTATTGTGGATGAGTTGACTGTTAAGGATGCTAAAACGAAAATGCTTGTTTCTCATTTTTCTAAGCTTGGATTTAATAACGCTCTCTTGATTGATGGTAAAGAGATTGATATTAACTTTTTTCGTGCAGCCTCTAATATCCCTAATATTGACATTTTGCCTATTCAGGGAATTAATGTTTATGATATTTTGCGTCGCAGCAAACTTGTTTTATCAAAAGCAGCTGTTGAGGCTCTTGAGGAGCGTTTTAAATGACAGATCTTCGCCATTATGATATAATTATTAGTCCAGTTATTACTGAAAAGGCGACTATGATTTCTGAATATAATCAAGTTGCTTTTAATGTCGCGCCGAAAGCGACGAAGCCTGAGATTAAGGCTGCTATTGAAGCGCTTTTTAGCGTAAAAGTTAAAGCAGTTAACACGATAGTCCGTAAGGGTAAAGTGAAGCGTTTCAAAGGTATAGTTGGTCGGCAGAGTGATGTCAAAAAAGCGATCGTAACTCTGGCCAGTGGTCAGACTATCGACGTTTCGACAGGTCTTTAAGAGGCTCGGAGATAGGAATAATGGCACTTAAGCAATTTAATCCAACGACACCTGGGCAGCGTCAGCTTGTTATTGTGGAACGTTCTTGTCTTTATAAGGGAAAACCTATAAAGATGTTAACTGAAGGTTTGTCTTCAAAGGGTGGACGTAATAATCGCGGTCGTGTTACTGCTCGTTTTCAGGGTGGTGGACATAAACGTAGTTATCGGTTTGTCGACTTTAAGCGTCTTAAACGTGATGTTTCAGCAAAGGTTGAGCGTTTAGAATACGATCCTAATCGTACCGCTTTTATTGCTTTAATCCGCTATGAGGATGGGCAATTGAGTTATATTCTTGCGCCACAGCGTCTTGGTGTTGGTGATTCTGTTATGGCTGGTTTAAATGTGGATGTTAAACCAGGTAATGCTATGCCTCTTGGTAATATGCCTGTAGGCACAATTATTCATAATGTTGAGATGAAGCCAGGAAAAGGAGGGCAGATTGCGCGTTCAGCAGGTGCTTATGCGCAGTTGGTTGGACGAGATCATGGTATGGCTATTCTTCGTTTAAATTCTGGTGAACAGCGTTTGGTTCCGAGTAGCTGTTTTGCAACTGTTGGCGCTGTTTCAAATCCTGATCATGGGAATATTAATGATGGTAAGGCGGGTCGGTCACGTTGGCGTGGTAAACGTCCACATGTTCGTGGTGTTGCTATGAACCCCGTTGATCATCCGCACGGTGGTGGTGAAGGTCGTACATCGGGGGGGCGCCATCCAGTTTCTCCCTGGGGTAAACCTACGAAAGGTAAGCGTACGCGCTCCAATAAAGCCACTGATAAATTTATTATGCGTACGCGTCATCAACGCAAGAAATGAGAAAGGTAGTCTGAAGTGGTTCGTTCAGTGTGGAAAGGTCCGTTTGTTGACGGCTATCTTCTTGGTAAAGCAGAGAAGGTACGTGCAAGTGGGCGCAATGAAGTTATAAAAATATGGAGTCGTCGCTCTACTATTTTACCGCAATTTGTTGGTTTAACTTTTGGTGTTTACAACGGTAATAAGCATATTCCTGTTTCTGTTTCTGAAGAGATGGTTGGGCATAAGTTTGGTGAGTTCGCTCCTACCCGGACTTATTATGGTCATGGTGCCGATAAAAAAGCGAAGAGGAAGTAGGAATGGGAAAAGCTAAAGTTTCGCGCCAGCTTAAAGATAATGAAGCAAGAGCTGTCACGCGGACAATTCGTGTTAGTCCGCAGAAGCTTAATTTAGTTGCTGCAATGATTCGTGGTAAAAGAGTTAATGTAGCGCTCGCTGATTTGATGTTTTCACGCAAGCGTATTGCTGCTACTGTGAAAAAAACGCTTGAATCAGCAATTGCAAATGCAGAAAATAACCACGATCTTGATATTGATTCGCTTGTTGTGGCGGAAGCTTATGTTGGTAAGTCGATAGTGATGAAGCGCTTTCATGTTCGTGGTCGAGGGCGTGCTAGTAGAATTGAACGTCCATTTTCGCATCTTACTGTTATTGTTCGTGAAGTTACCGAAAAAGTGGAGGCCGCGTAATGGGGCAGAAGATCAATCCAATAGGACTTCGTCTTGGTGTTAATCGGACTTGGGACTCTCGTTGGTATGCTGATAGTGGTGAATATGGGCGCCTTCTTCATCAAGATTTGAAAATTCGTTCATATGTGCTTGAGGAACTTAAACAGGCAGCTATTTCTAAGGTTGTTATTGAGCGTCCTCATAAAAAGTGTCGTATTACGATTCATTCTGCACGTCCTGGTTTGATTATTGGTAAAAAGGGTGCTGATATCGAAAAGCTTCGTCGTAAGCTCTCAGAAATGACGGATGCTGAAACTTCATTGAATATTGTGGAGATTCGTAAACCGGAGATTGATGCGACAATTATTGCGCAATCAATTGCTCAACAGTTAGAGCGTCGTGTTGCTTTTCGTCGTGCAATGAAGCGTGCTGTTCAGTCTGCTATGCGTCTTGGTGCGGAAGGTATTCGTATCAATTGTTCTGGCCGTCTTGGTGGTGCTGAAATTGCTCGTATGGAATGGTATCGTGAAGGTCGTGTTCCACTTCATACCTTGCGTTCTGATGTTGATTACGGTACAGCAGAAGCTAAGACCGCTTATGGTATTTGTGGTATTAAAGTTTGGGTCTTTAAGGGTGAGATTCTTGAGCATGATCCGATGGCTTCAGAACGTCGTGCTACGGAAGCTGATCAATCTGGTTCTTCATCGAATCGTCGCCGCGAAAATGCTTAGTTTTTGAGATTGAACTAAAATTTGGAGTAGAGAACAATGTTGCAGCCAAAGCGCACAAAGTTCCGTAAACAGTTCAAAGGCCGTATTCACGGTTTTGCGAAGGGTGGTACGGATTTGAATTTCGGTGCCTACGGTTTGAAGGCTGTTGAGCCGGAGCGGGTTACTGCTCGTCAAATTGAAGCGGCGCGTCGTGCGATTACACGTTATATGAAGCGTTCTGGTCGTGTGTGGATTCGCATTTTTCCAGATCTTCCGGTTACATCTAAACCGACTGAAGTTCGTATGGGTAAAGGTAAGGGAAGTGTTGATTATTGGGCTGCACGTGTTGCTCCTGGGCGCGTCATGTTTGAGCTTGATGGAGTTCCGGAGGATGTTGCACGTGAAGCACTAAGATTGGGTGCTGCAAAGTTGCCTATAAAAACGCGTTTCATCCAGCGTATTGCTGAATAATGAGGTTAAGCGATGAGAGCCACAGAATTACGGGCGCAAACGCTCGACCAAATGAAAGATGAATTGGCTAAGTTAAAGAAAGAGCAATTTAATTTGCGTTTTCAAAAAGCAACAGGTCAATTAGAAAAGACTGCGCGCGTTAGACAAGTTCGTCGTGATATTGCGCGTATTAAAACTTTTCTTCGTCAAAAGATAAGTGAAAGTAAGGTTTAAGGAAATAAGAGATGCCTAAACGCGTTTTGCAGGGTGTTGTTATTAGCGACAAAAGTGATAAGACTGTTGTTGTCAAAGTTGAACGCCGTTATTCTCATCCGCTTCTTAAGAAGACTGTTCGGCAGTCTAAAAATTATAAAGCGCATGACGAAAACAACCAATTCAAGATTGGGGATCAAGTTTCTATTCAGGAATCTAGACCAATTTCGAAAGATAAATGTTGGATTGTTGTAAAAGACAATGTAGCGTAATGAGTTAAGCTTATTGTTTTAGAATTTAACAGTGTGGTTATCATTGATAAATTTGAAGGCGATAACTTTATCGTTATTTGGCAGGCAAATCCGAGTGTGTAAAAGATACAATCGGATATATGTGTTAAGAGAAGGTGGCCAGTCATGATTCAGATGCAAACAAACCTCGACGTTGCTGATAATTCTGGAGCGCGTCGTGTCATGTGCATCAAAGTGTTAGGCGGTTCAAAGCGGAAATATGCTTCGGTCGGTGACATTATTGTTGTTTCGGTTAAGGATGCAATTCCTCGTGGCCGTGTTAAAAAAGGTGATGTTATGAAAGCTGTTGTGGTTCGTACTGCTAAGGATATTCGTCGCGCAGATGGTAGTGTCATTCGTTTTGATAGTAATGCTGCGGTTTTAGTAGATAATAAAAAAGAGCCGATCGGTACTCGTATCTTTGGACCTGTTCCCCGTGAATTGCGTGGTAGGAATCATATGAAGATCATATCGCTTGCTCCTGAAGTTCTGTAAGGAGTAAATGTTATGCAGAAGATTCGAAAAGGTGATAAAGTTGTTGTTTTGTCCGGTAAGGATAAAGGATGTAGTGGTGAAGTAATTAAGGTTAGTCCAAAAGAGAATAAGGCTTTTGTTCGTGGGATTAATATGATTAAACGTCATCAACGTCAAACGCAGAAGCAAGAAGCTGGAATTATTTCTAAAGAAGCTCCGATTCATCTGTCTAATTTGGCGATTGCTGATCCTAAAGATGGTAAGCCTACACGTGTAGGCTTTCGTGTGAATGCAGATGGTAATAAAGTTCGTTTTGCCAAGCGTTCGGGAGAGTTGATTAATGGCTGAGGAAAGACAAATACCGCGTATGAAAGCGCATTATTTTGAAGTGATTCGTAAAGTGCTTCAAGAGAAGTTTAATTACAGAAATGCGATGCAAATTCCGCGGATTGATAAAGTTGTAATAAATATGGGGATAGGTGAAGCAACTGCTGATTCGAAGAAGCCTTCCCTTGCCGCTGAGGATTTAGGGCTAATAACGGGTCAGAAGGCTGTTGTTACGCGTGCGCGTAATTCTATTGCGACCTTTAAGGTTCGTGAAGGGATGCCTCTTGGGGCTAAAGTTACATTGCGTAAAGATCGTATGTTTGAGTTTTTAGATCGTCTTGTGACGATTGCTCTTCCGCGGGTTCGTGACTTTCGTGGTTTAAATCCAAAGAGTTTTGATGGTCGTGGCAATTTTGCTATGGGTATTAAAGAACACATTGTGTTTCCAGAAATCAACTATGATAAAGTTGATCAAATTTGGGGTATGGATATTATCGTTTGTACGACAGCAAAAACGGATGATGAAGCTCGTGAGTTATTGCGTGCTTTTAATTTTCCTTTTCGTTCGTAACGGCAAACGTAGTGAGGTGAAATTATGGCCAAAGTAAGTGCCGTTGAAAAAAATAAGCGTCGTGAGGTGATGGTAAAGCGCTATGCTGCCCGTCGTGCACGTTTGAAAGCAATAGTTATGGATCAGAAGGTTTCTCTTGAAGAACGTTTTAAAGCTTCTGTTCAGTTGGCAGAGTTGCCGCGTAATTCTTCGAAAGTTCGTATTCGTAATCGCTGTGAGGTTTCAGGTCGTCCGCGGGCTTATTATCGTAAATTAAAAATGTCGCGAATTGCGTTGCGTGAGCTTGGCTCTATTGGCTATATTCCTGGTATTGTAAAGTCTAGTTGGTAAGAGGAGATTATTTAATGTCTATGTCAGATCCTCTTGGTGATATGTTAACACGTATTCGTAATGCACTTGGTCGTAAAAAAGGTAAAGTAGTTACTCCAGCTTCGAAGCTTCGTGCGCACGTTCTTGATGTTCTTCAGTCGGAAGGTTATATTCGCGGATATAATCGAATTGATTTAGGTGATGGGAAAGCTGAAATTGAAATCGAATTGAAGTATTTTGAAGGGCTGGCTGCTATTCGTGAGATTTCACGTGTATCAAAGCCAGGGCGTCGTGTGTATGTTTCTGCTAAGTCACTTCCTCAGGTGGCAAATGGCCTTGGTATTTCGATTTTATCGACTCCTAAAGGCGTCATGGCAGATCATGAGGCGCGTGAACAGAATGTTGGTGGAGAACTCCTTTGTCGTGTTTTCTAAGTTATGTCAAGAAAACGGAAGAAAAAGTAGGTTAGAACAATGTCTCGTATTGGAAAGAAACCCATTTCAATTCCTTCTGGAGTTACTGCTACTGTTGAAGGACAGCTGGTTAAGGCAAAAGGTCCAAAAGGTGAGCTGAGTTACGTCGTCAATGATGAAGTCTTAGTCAAACTTGAGGAGAATATCATATCAGTTATGCCGCGGGATCAGTCAAAAGATGCGCGTTCTAAATGGGGTATGTCGCGCTCAATGATTGAGAATATTTTTTGTGGTGTGAAAGATGGTTTTGAAAAGAGGTTGGAGATTAATGGGGTTGGTTATCGTGCTGCTTTGCAGGGTAAGGATGTTCAACTATCTCTGGGCTTTTCGCATGATGTGGTTTATAAAGTTCCGTCGGGTGTTACTGTGACTGTTCCTAAGCCAACGGAAATTGTTGTTTCTGGAATTGATAAACAGCAAGTTGGACAAGTTGCAGCGGAGATTCGTGAGTATCGTAAGCCTGAGCCTTATAAAGGTAAAGGTGTTAAGCATGCAGATGAACGTATCTTCCGTAAAGAAGGTAAAAAGAAATAAGGATTTTGTATTATGGTTTCATCTAAGGACATTATCCAACGTCGTGCAAGGCGTGTTCGTCGTAGAATTAAAATGGTTTCTCATGATCGTCCTCGGCTTAGTGTTTATCGTTCAAATCAGAACATTTATGCTCAAGTTATCGATGATTTGCGGGGATGTACACTTGTTTCAGCCTCTACTCTTGAAAGTGATTTGAAAAAATCGTTAAAGAGTGGTGCTGATAAAAAGGCGGCCTTTGCTGTTGGTAAGTTAATTGCTGAGCGTGCGAAGAAAGCGGGTGTTAATGAGGTGGTTTTTGATCGTGGAGCGTATGTGTACCATGGTCGCGTCAAAGCTTTAGCTGAAGCTGCTCGTGAAGGTGGTTTGAATTTCTAAAATTTCTTATTTATGAATGAGTAAGGAGAGTTTAGAGTATTTCGTTTAAGTTCTTCCAGTTTGATGAGGGACTTTGTTATCGTGCTTCCGGAAAAGAAAAAGGAATGAGGAATGGCACAAAAAGAACGTGGTGAGAGAGAAGAACGCGATAATGAATTTGTCGATAGGCTCGTTCATATCAATCGTGTTGCTAAAGTTGTAAAGGGTGGTCGGCGTTTTGGTTTTGCTGCTCTTGTTGTCGTTGGAGATCAAAAAGGGCGTGTGGGTTTTGGACATGGTAAAGCCCGTGAAGTTCCAGAAGCCGTTCGTAAAGCAACGGAATCTGCGAAACGTGGGATGATTTATGTTCCGCTTCGGTCTGGGCGTACATTGCATCATGATCTTGAAGGTCGTCACGGAGCTGGGCGTGTTTTGCTACGTTCGGCTTCTGCTGGTACTGGTATTATTGCTGGGGGACCGATGCGTGCTATTTTTGAAGCTCTTGGTATGCAGGATGTCGTTGCAAAATCACTAGGGTCGTCGAATCCTTATAACATGGTTCGTGCAACATTTGATGCATTGAAACATCAAATGCATCCTAGAGATATTGCTGCTCAACGTGGTATAAAGTATTCGACTTTGCAGGCGCGTCGTCGCCATTTAGTCGACCTAGAAGGGTAGTTTCTGAGATTATCAGAAAAGGAATTAGGAAATGGTTCAGAAAAAATCTCAGAGTGGTAAAACTGTGACGGTGGAACAAATTGGAAGCCCTATTCGAAACTCACAGATTCAGCGTGCAACCTTAAAGGGGCTTGGACTAAATAAAATGCGTCGTCGGCGCGTTTTAGATGATACACTTTGTGTGCGGGGTATGATTGCTCGGGTTCGGCATCTTGTTCGCGTTATAGATGAAGGTTAAGGGTTGCGGGAGTATTAGATATGAAACTCAATGAACTGCGTGATTGCGAAGGCGCAACAAAAAATCGTAAGCGTGTTGGGCGTGGTATTGGTTCCGGTACGGGTAAGACTGGTGGTCGTGGTGTAAAAGGGCAAAAGTCACGTTCTGGTGTTTCCCTTAATGGTTTTGAAGGTGGGCAAATGCCCATCTATCGTCGTTTGCCAAAACGTGGATTTAGGAATTTCTTTGCTAAAACCTACAATGAAGTTTCACTAGGACGTATTCAGTTGGCAGTTGATGCAGGTAAGTTGAATATTGAAAAGCCTGTTGATATGGTTTCTTTGAAAGAGGCTGGTATTATTCGTCGTGAAAAAGATGGGGTTCGTCTTCTTTCTGATGGTGATTTGAAGGCTAAGATTACCTTTCATGTTTCTGGTGCTTCACAAGCTGCTCGTGTTAAGATTGAAAAAGTGGGTGGCCAGGTTATTCTTCCTGATATTGCTCGATAATTTTTTGATATGAATAGAGACCTAAAGAAGAATAATATCTGTTTTGTGGGATCTTTTGTGGAGAATTGTTTAAGTTCTGCATTTGTTTGTGTATGCATATATGAATTTTAGGATTATACTTCTGTGATTTGAAGAACTGGAGTGTAAAGTGGAGACGTTTTATGGCATCAGCAGCAGAGCAATTTGCTTCCAATATAAATTTCGGCACCTTTTCGCGTGCAACTGAATTAAAGAAACGCATCTGGTTTACTCTGTTGGCGCTTCTTGTATATCGTTTTGGCACTTACATCTCTCTTCCAGGTATCAATATCGATGCTTTGCGGCAAACATTTGAACATCACGCGTCGGGTGTATTAGGACTCTTTAATATGTTTGCTGGAGGTGCCGTTGGGCGTATGGCTATTTTTGCGCTGGGTATCATGCCTTATATATCGGCATCTATTATTGTGCAATTGTTAACATCTATTATTCCTTCTTTGGAAACTCTTAAAAAAGAAGGGGATTTAGGTCGTAAGATTATCAATCAATATACGCGTTATGTAACAGTCGTATTGGCAATTCTACAAGCTTTTGGTATTGCGGTTGCGCTTGAAAGCGGTATAGGGTCGGGGCTTCAAATTGTTTTAGAACCAGGTCTTATGTTTCGTATTTCTTCTGTTATTACGCTTGTTGGCGGAACGATGTTTCTTATGTGGCTTGGCGAGCAAATTACGTCACGTGGTATTGGTAATGGGGTTTCTCTTATCATTTTTACAGGGATTGTAGCCAATTTTCCTTCTACTTTTGCTCAGCTTTTGACAGCTCATAGTCAGGCTGATTTATCAACTTTTCTTTTAATAGGAATCGTTCTTATTGCTGTTTTGGTTATTGGGCTTATTGTTTTTATAGAGCGTGCGCAACGGCGAATTCTTATCCAATACCCGAAACGTCAGGTCGGTAATCAAATGTTTCAAGGAGATATGTCGCATCTTCCTTTAAAGTTGAATACTGCTGGTGTTATTCCACCTATTTTTGCTTCATCTTTATTATTATTACCTGCCACTATTAATAATTTTTCTGATAAAATGCCACAATGGGTTCAGGAGATTTCTTATGCTCTTGGTCATGGACAGCCACTTTATATGATTGTTTATGCATTTTTAATGGCGTTTTTTTGCTTTTTTTATACAGCTATTGTGTTTAATCCAAGTGATACTGCAGATCAGTTGAAAAAACATTCTGGTTTTATTCCAGGGATTCGTCCAGGTGAGCGTACAGCCGAATATATTGATTACGTTTTGACGCGTATTACTGTTGTGGGCGCTATTTATATTATCTTGGTTTGTTTGTTACCTGAATTTATGATATCTGCATTACAGGTTCCTTTTTATCTTGGGGGAACATCCTTGTTGATTGTTGTTACTGTTACACTTGATACGGTTGCTCAAATTCAGGGGCATCTTGTTGCCCACCAATATGAAGGGTTGATAAAAAAATCAAAACTTCGTGGAGGTAGAAGGAATCGATGAGAGTTATTCTTTTAGGTCCTCCTGGAGCGGGAAAAGGTACGCAAGCAAAAATGTTGACTGAGGAATATAACATTCCTCATTTATCAACAGGGGATATGTTGCGTGAGGTGATTGCCAAAGAAACGGAGATTGGTAAAAAAGCTAAAGCTATTATAAGTTCTGGTGCTTTGGTACCTGATAGTATTGTTAATCAAATCGTATCAGATCGGATTGATGAAGCTGATTGTGTAAACGGTTTTGTTTTGGATGGATATCCGCGAACTGTGGGGCAAGCAGAAGCGTTGCAACAGATACTGGATTCAAAAAATATGCGGCTTAATGCTGTTATTGAATTGTGTGTTGATGAAGACGTGTTGATTGAACGTATGAAGAAGCGCGTTGAGGAAACAATAGCGACTGGTGGACAGGTTCGTTTAGATGACAATCCTGTTGCTTTTGCAAAAAGATTAGTAGAATATCGTGAAAAAACAGCTCCCTTATCAAAATTTTATTCAGAGAGGGGAATGTTGAAGGTTATTGATGGAATGATTGGTGTTGCTGAAGTGACACGTATGATTAGAGGGTTTCTTTCATGAGATTTTTTTTAGAAATAAATGAAAAGAGTTGACTTTTGAGATGAAATCTATCAAAAGTGAATTTAATTTATTTTAGTGAAATAATAGGATTCGGAAGAATTTTTTTCTGAGTCTATTTTTTTCTGTAAGGTATATCAGGTATTTTATAACAATTTGTCAAAATAACTAAGGAGAGTAGGCGTGGCTCGTATTGCTGGCGTCAATATCCCGACAAATAAGCGTGTAATTATTGCGCTTCAATATATCCACGGGATTGGACCAAAATTTGCTCAAGAAATTATTGAAAGAGTTGGCATTCCTTTGGGGCGTCGTGTGCATGAGCTTTCAGATGCTGAGGTGCTGCAGATTCGTGAGGCAATAGATCAGGGGTATCAAGTTGAAGGTGATCTTCGTCGTGAGGTTGCTATGAATGTTAAGCGTTTGATGGATCTTGGTTGTTATCGAGGATTGCGTCATCGCCGGTCTTTGCCTGTCCGAGGACAGCGTACACATACGAATGCCCGTACACGTAAAGGTCCGGCTAAGGCAATCGCCGGTAAGAAGAAATAAGGGCCTTTGTGGGAGGTTTTTTATATATTCTTTTTCTTGTTTGATTTGTTTGACAAGGAAAGAAGGTGGAGCTGCTGATGTTACGGCAGTGATGAGATCGTTGAAAGGGAGATTATGGCCAAGGAAGCCACACGTGTTCGTCGTCGCGAACGTAAAAATATTTCATCGGGTGTTGTGCATATTAATTCAACATTTAATAACACAATGATTACTATTACTGATGCTCAGGGTAATGCAATTGCTTGGTCATCTGCGGGAGCTCAGGGGTTTAAAGGTGCGCGTAAATCGACACCTTTTGCTGCTCAAGTTGCTGCGGAGGATTGTGCAAGAAAAGCGCAAGAGCATGGTATGCGTTCTTTGGAAGTTGAAGTTTGTGGACCTGGATCAGGGCGTGAATCTGCTTTACGTGCATTGCAATCTGTTGGTTTTGTCATTACTTCTATTCGCGATGTAACACCAATTCCTCATAATGGATGTCGTCCGCGGAAAAGGCGGCGTGTTTAATTGGGTGTTGTTTTTTGTTGTCGGAGATTTCTCTGATGTTCACATTGGTCGTTACGATTGAATGGTAACGGAACTAAAGAACGGGAATAAAAATATGATCCAGAAAAACTGGCAGGAACTTATTAAACCCAATAAGGTTGAATCATGTGCACATGATAATCCAAATATTATAAGTGTGATTGCTGAACCTCTTGAGCGTGGTTTTGGTTTAACGTTAGGAAATGCGCTTCGTCGCGTTTTGTTATCTTCGCTTCGTGGTGCTGCTATTACTGCTGTGCAGATTGACGGTGTCTTGCACGAATTTTCATCGATTCCAGGTGTGCGTGAGGATGTTACGGATATTATTCTGAATATAAAAGAAATTGCGCTTCGTATGGAAGAAGAAGGGCCTAAACGTGTCGTCGTTTATAAAGAGGGGCCTGGTGTCGTGAAAGCGGGAGATATCAGTACAGTTGGGGATATGGAAATTCTAAATCCAGATCATGTTATTTGTACTCTTGATGAAGAAGCTGAAATTCGTATGGAATTTATTGTCAACACAGGAAAGGGGTATGTGCCATCTGATCGTAATTGTGTTGATGATGCACGTATAGGGCTTATTCCAATTGATAGTCTTTATTCACCTATCCGTAAGGTATCTTATAAAGTAGAAAATACACGCGAAGGTCAAGTTCTCGATTATGATAAATTAACGCTCACGATTGAAACAAACGGTGCTGTTAATGGTGAGGATGCTGTTGCTTTTGCAGCACGCATTCTTCAGGATCAATTATCGTTATTTATTAACTTTGAAGAGCCACAGAAGGAGCCTGTTGAAGAGGCTGATTCTGAGCTTTCTTTTAATCCTGCACTTCTCAAAAAAGTGGATGAATTAGAACTTTCAGTTCGTTCGGCAAACTGTCTTAAGAATGATAATATTGTTTATATTGGTGATCTGATTCAAAAAACAGAATCTGAAATGCTTCGGACACCGAATTTTGGTCGCAAATCGTTGAATGAGATTAAAGAAGTTTTGGCGTGTATGGGTTTACATCTTGGGATGGAGATTCCTGCGTGGCCGCCTGAAAACATTGATGATCTTGCAAAACGTTATGAAGATCAATATTAAAATTAGAATTTAAGGAGAGGGCTTATGCGCCATAGTAAGTCAGGACGCAAGTTGAACCGTACTGCCAGTCACCGTAAAGCGATGTTTGCAAATATGGCAACTTCGTTGATCGAGCATGAGCAGATTGTGACAACGCTTCCAAAGGCTAAAGAAATTCGTCCTATTGTTGAAAAACTCGTTACTCTTGGTAAGCGTGGTGGTTTGCATGCGCGTCGGCAAGCTATTGCAGCACTTCGTGATGCAGGAAAGGTTGCAAAATTATTTGATACGCTTGCGCCACGTTATGCATCACGCAACGGTGGGTATTTGCGTATTATGAAAGCGGGGTTTCGTACCGGTGATAATGCGCCCATGGCTGTTATAGAATTTGTTGATCGTGATGTTGAAGCGAAGGGTGCTGGGGATCGTGCTCGCATGGAAGCTTCTGAGAATGAAAAGGGAACATCTTCGTAGAGTTTTTTATTCTGTTGGATTTTTAAAGGCCGCCTTGTCTTGGGCGGTTTTTTTGTGAGCATTTTTAAGTTTGTTTTAGTTGAGAAATAGGTGCAGAGAGAAAATTATAGAATATTGAATTATCTTATTTTTATAATATTTATCGTTCAAATAGGTTGTTTTTATTCTCTATTATGAAATATTAATAGAGGTCCTTAATTTGCGGGGATACGTTTTTTTATTCTATTAATCTTCAACAGAATGTGCTGATTTTATAAGGAGTGGATTATGAGGTATTCTTTTTGGGTGCGGATTTTTTTTGCAATTATGATGCAGATATCATTTGATCATGTATATGCTCATGTTCCTCAAACACAAACAGAAATCACTCTTTCATTTGCTCCTTTAGTTAAAAAGACAGTTCCATCTGTTGTAAATATTTATGCAGCTCGACAAATTAGAGCTCGATCACCTTTTGAAGGCGATCCATTTTTTGAGCAATTTTTTGGTCGTTTTCAAAATAAACTTCCTGTTCGTAAGCAATCGTCATTAGGATCAGGGGTGATTGTTGATGCACGTGGTTTGATCGTTACAAATTACCACGTCATTAAAGATGCAAGCGAAATTAAAGTGGCTTTTTCTGATGGACGGGAGTTTGAGAGTAAGGTCGTGCTCAAAGATGAAGCAACTGATATTGCAATTCTTGAAGTTAAGGAAAAAGATGCTCAATTTCCGGTTCTTTCTTTGGGAAATTCTGATACTGTTGAAGTTGGTGATCTTGTTCTTGCTATTGGTAATCCCTTTGGTGTTGGTCAAACAGTTACAAGTGGTATTGTTTCAGCGCAAGCGCGTACACGTGTTGGGATTTCTGATTTTGACTTTTTTATTCAAACAGACGCAGCCATTAATCCAGGGAATTCTGGTGGCGCTTTAATTGATATGAAAGGTCAGTTAATCGGAATTAATACGGCTATTTATTCGCGTTCCGGTGGTTCTGTAGGGATTGGTTTTGCTATTCCAGTTAATCTTGTAAAAGTGATGCTTGATACTGTTAAACGCGGTGGAAAATATTTTGTGCCGCCTTATATTGGGGCTTCTTTTCAAAATGTTACAGCTGATATTGCTGGTGGTTTAGGTTTAGAACGTCCCTATGGTGCTCTTATTGTTGAAGTTATCAAAGATAGTCCTGCTGAAAAAGCTGGATTGAAAGTAGGTGATGTTATTTTGAGTGTGCAGGGGGTACGCGTTGACAGTCCAGATAGTCTTGGTTATCGTTTGATGACAGCTGACGTTGAGCATAGTCTTGCCTTGGAATATTTACGAAGTGGAAAAACTTTAAAAACACAAATAACAGTTTCATCAATATCAGAAACTGCATTTTTAAAATCTGAAAAAATTACGGGTGACAGTCCTCTTGCTGGTGCTGAGGTGTTAGATTTAACACCGCAAAATAGTCGACGTTTTCATCTTCCTATATCTGCAAAAGGGGTTGTGATTACCAATCTTGAGGAAATGAGCAATGCAGCTGGAATTTTTCAGTCAGGAGATATTCTACGTGTTGTAAATGGCCATAAAATTCAAACAGTTCATCAGTTGAAAAAGGTTCTTATGCAAGGTCGCTCAAATATGTGGCAATTGGAATATGAACGTGATGGTATGTATATTCGCCAATTTATTCGTTGAGGTTTTTTTTGAAGAAAGATTTTTTTACTTCGTCGTTTGATTTTCAAGTTAATAAAAATCAGCCACTTGCAGAAAGAATGCGCCCTTGTTCTCTCAATGATGTTGTGGGACAAAAGCATTTGATTGGAGAGGATGGTTTGCTTTCACGTATGGCGGCAACAGGCTCAATTGGATCGATGATTTTTTGGGGACCTCCAGGGACGGGAAAAACGACCGTTGCACGTTTGTTAGCCCTTGAAACAAATTTCGCGTTTGAACAGGTTTCTGCTATTTTTACAGGAGTTTCTGAACTTAAAAAGATTTTTGAAGTTGCGCAGAGGCGTTTTATATCTGGGGATAAAACACTTCTCTTTGTTGATGAAATTCATCGGTTTAATCGTGCACAGCAGGATAGTTTTCTTTCTGTGATGGAAGAGGGTACTGTGGTACTTATAGGTGCAACAACCGAAAATCCTTCTTTTGAACTGAATGCTGCCCTTCTTTCGCGTGCACGTGTTTTAACATTTCTTTCTCATGATCATGAAAGTTTGGACATGCTTTTGAGGCGTGCTGAAGAAGTGGAGGGAAAAACTCTTCCCTTGGATAATGATGCCAGAGACGTTTTGATAGAGATGTCTGATGGTGATGCGCGGGTTGCGTTAACATTGGCAGAGGAAGTTTGGTCTATTGCGCCATTGGGAGAGATTCTTGATGTTGTTGCTTTGCAAAAAGTTATTCAGCGTCGTGCGCCTATTTATGATAAAGGACGAGATGGGCATTATAATCTCATTTCAGCGTTGCATAAATCCGTTCGTGGATCTGATCCTGATGCTGCGCTTTATTATTTGGCACGTATGTTGGATGCTGGTGAAGATCCTCTCTATATTGGGCGAAGATTGGTTCGTATGGCCGTTGAAGATGTTGGTTTGGCGGATCCTCAAGCTCTTGTCATTTGTAATGCAGCAAAAGATGCCTATGATTATTTAGGATCACCAGAAGGAGAGTTGGCCTTGGCGCAAGCATGTCTTTATGTTGCAACTGCGCCAAAGTCAAATGCAGCATATCTTGCGTATAAAGCAGCACTGCGTTGTGCACGCAAAAATGGCTCTTTACCACCTCCTAAGCATATTCTTAATGCTCCTACGAAATTTATGAAGGAAGAAGGGTATGGAAGTGGTTATTGTTATGACCATGATGAACCAGATGCTTTTTCAGGACAAGAATATTTTCCCGAAAAACTTGGACGTCAGAGTTATTATAAACCAGTTGAGCGTGGTTTTGAGCGTGAAATTGTGAAACGTCTTGAGTGGTGGCAACAGTTGCGCAAAAAACGTAAAGATCAAAATAAAATTTGAGTTGAAATACGTTTTTTATTGATCTCTTATGTTATTGTATGAGAAATTTAGCTTATATCTTAAACATTTATTGCATTGCTTGTAGAGATTTTTTTTGATATTTTCAAAAGTGCATGTTTTTTCAAATTTAAATATGTCATTCAACTTTTAAGCTGCTTTATTTTTTTGGTTTTATTAAATAATATATTGACTTATAATGATAATTGACTGTTTCGTAAGTTGAATGAAAGTATTCAAATACCGTAAATTTCTCTCATCCCAAGTCTGTTATTTGTTGAAGCAATCAAGTTATTCGCTTGCATGTTACAAGCAGGATTAGCGTGTGATAAAAACTGTACAAGAAAGGACTAAAAATCCCTCTTATGAATTGTCTCAAGTGCCGAGAACTGTTGCAACATTGGGGGATGATAATAGTGTGATGGGTGCCGGCTTTCTCCTTCCATAGAGTAAAGATGGTGGCGCTTAAAGGGTTTTGTAGTATACCACATTCATAGGTGTTGTCACAAAATGAGCTTGGAAGTTTTGAGAGATGTTTCTTAAATCAAGTGCATGAATATGCAACACAATAGCGTTTTGTTCTTCGATGCAATAGGGTATGAGGTTGATTGATGATGCGTTTTTTGTGTGATCAATAGCGGGAGAATTCTTAGTCTCTCAAGTATTTAATCAAAGGGATAAGCAGAAGGGTTGTAGAACATTGTGTTTAAAATTAAATTGTTCCTTTTCTAGAGAGATATAAATATGTTAACTATGCTCCCATAGAGATATTACTTTATTGGAGTTTATTATGTGTCATAAGATAAGCAATGCCAATTCTTTATTGTGATGGTCATGAATGTTTATGGACATAATGTGGAGATAGGAATGGAAATAGTCTGTGAAACTCTAAACTCAAGCCTTTAGTTAAATTAAAAGTACAGTGTACACTAAAGTTTTAGGTTATTATGAATTCGGTCAAGGATATAATCGTGGATAAAACAAAAGCTCTCGATGCTGCTCTCTCACAAATTGAACGTTCTTTTGGTAAAGGCTCGATTATGCGTCTTGGGCAAAAAGAGCAGGTTGTTGAAATTGAAACAATTCCAACAGGGTCGTTATCCTTGGATATTGCTTTAGGGATTGGTGGATTACCGAAGGGGCGTATTGTTGAGATTTATGGACCAGAAAGTTCTGGGAAAACAACATTGGCTCTCCATGCTATTGCTGAGGCACAGAAAGGTGGTGGGATTTGTGCTTTTATTGATGCAGAGCATGCGCTTGATCCTATTTATGCGCGTAAGCTTGGTGTTGATTTAGAAAACTTGTTCATTTCTCAGCCAGATACCGGTGAACAGGCATTGGAAATTACAGAAACGTTGGTTCGTTCTGGTGCCGTTGATGTGCTTGTTGTGGATTCTGTCGCAGCTTTAACACCGCGAGCAGAAATTGACGGTGAAATGGGTGATGCTTTGCCCGGATTGCAAGCTCGGTTAATGAGTAAAGCGTTACGAAAATTAACCGCAGCAATTTTTCGCTCTAACTGTATGGTTGTTTTTATTAATCAAATTCGCATGAAAATTGGTGTGATGTTTGGTTCTCCTGAAACGACAACGGGTGGAAACGCTTTAAAGTTTTATGCTTCTGTTCGTTTAGATATTCGTCGCATTGGATCCATTAAAGATAGGGATTCAATCGTTGGTAATCAGACGCGCGTTAAAGTGGTGAAAAATAAATTGGCACCTCCATTCAAACAGGTTGAGTTTGATATTATTTATGGTGAAGGTATTTCCAAAGTAGGTGAATTGATTGATTTGGGTGTCAAGGTTGGTGTTGTGGAAAAATCTGGTGCATGGTTTTCTTATAATTCTCAGCGTTTAGGGCAGGGGCGTGAGAATGCAAAGCAGTTTTTACGTGAACATGTGGAAATAGCTACAGAGATTGAAGCAGCTTTGCGCCAAAATGCTGGTTTGATTGCAATTGAATTGTTAGAAAATGCAGGGTCAGAAAATATAGAAAGTGATGAAGCCATTTGATGGGGCGTTTTTTTCGTCTATAATTTTTTTCTTTAAGATTTTTCTGTTTTTTTGTTTGAGTTTTTAAATACGCAGTCATTTTTTTCTCAATTTTTTAAAACAAATATTCCATTTTTGATTAAATTGACTCCATGCGTGGCGAAGAGGATTTAATGAGGGGGGATTTTTCTTTTATGGTTTTGTGCTGTATTGAGCAGGTGTCAACATGAATAGTGTTAATAATATTCGGTCAACATTTTTGGATTATTTTCATCGTAATGGGCATAAAGTTCTTTCTTCTAGTCCGCTTGTTCCGCGGAATGATCCTACACTTATGTTTACAAATGCAGGGATGGTGCAGTTTAAAAATGTTTTTACTGGACTTGAACAACCTTCTTATACGCAGGCAACAACGGCACAAAAATGTGTTCGTGCGGGTGGAAAGCATAATGATCTTGATAATGTTGGTTATACGGCGCGCCATCATACATTTTTTGAAATGCTGGGTAATTTTTCTTTCGGTGATTATTTCAAAGAAGAAGCTATTTTTTTATCATGGAATCTTTTAACAAAGGAATTTTGCCTGCCAAAAGATAAATTGTTGGTGACAGTTTATCAGAGTGATGATGTTGCTGCTGAACTGTGGCGTAAAATTTCAGGTCTTCCAGATGAAAAAATTGTTCGTATTGCGACGGCTGATAATTTTTGGTCGATGGGAGAAACAGGCCCTTGTGGGCCTTGTTCGGAGATTTTTTATGATCATGGTGATGAAATATGGGGCGGTCCTCCTGGAAGTGCTAATGAAGATGGGGATCGCTTTATTGAGATTTGGAATCTTGTTTTTATGCAGTATGAGCAAGTTTCCAAGGAAGAACGTGTTAACTTACCTCACCCTTCTATTGATACAGGCATGGGATTAGAGCGTATTGCTGCTGTTTTACAGGGCGTTCATGATAATTATGACATTGATCTTTTTCGTGCATTAATTGCTGCATCAGAAGAAATTACAGGGATTGAGGCAAAGGGTGATTTTATTGCCAGCCATCGTGTCATTGCTGATCATCTTCGCTCATCTGCATTTTTGATTGCTGATGGTGTGCTTCCTTCTAATGAAGGAAGAGGATATGTTTTACGTCGTATTATGCGTCGTGCTATGCGTCATGCGCATCTTCTTGGTGCTAAAGAGCCCTTAATGTGGCGACTTTTGACTGCTTTAATTCGCGAAATGGGACAAGCTTATCCTGAGTTGACACGTGCTGAATCTTTGATTTCAGAAACTTTAAGGTTAGAAGAAATACGTTTTCGTAAAACGCTTGAACGAGGACTTGGTTTGTTGAACGAAGCAAGTACCGATCTTAAAGAAGGAGACTATTTGAATGGTGAAGTTGCTTTCAAACTTTATGATACCTATGGTTTTCCGCTTGATTTGACGCAAGATGTTCTTCGTCGTCGCGGAATATCTGTTGACGTTGGTGCTTTTGATAAAGCGATGGAACGCCAAAAAGAGGAAGCACGTGCCAATTGGTCTGGTTCTGGAGAAGCTGTAACAGAGAAAATCTGGTTTTCTGTTCGTGATCAAGTGGGGGCCACAGAGTTTTTAGGTTATGAAACTGAGACAGCGAAAGGTATTCTTACAGCTCTTGTATGTGATGGTAAAATTGTTGATCATATTTCTTCAGATCAGAAAGCTATGCTTGTTGTTAATCAGACACCTTTTTATGGTGAATCTGGTGGGCAAATTGGTGATAGCGGTATCATTTCTGGTGAAAATTTTATTTTTAAGGTGCATGATACCCAAAGAAAGGGTGATGGTGTTTTTATCCATATTGGGGAGGTGAAATCTGGTCAGGCATCGAGGTCTGATTGTGTAGAATTAACGGTTGATATTGTTCGTCGTAAGAAAATTCGTGCGAATCACTCTGCTACTCATTTGTTACACGAAGCTTTACGCCAAACATTGGGGGACCATGTTACACAAAAGGGTTCTCTTGTATCGCCAGATCGGTTGCGTTTTGATTTTTCCCATCCAAAATCCGTTTCACCAAAAGAGTTGAAAAAAATAGAAGATTTAGCCAATGAGATTATTTTGCAAAATAGTAAAGTAATAACGCGCCTCATGGCTGTAGATGATGCCATTTCTGAAGGAGCCATGGCATTGTTTGGTGAAAAATATGGTGATGAAGTTCGCGTTGTTTCTATGGGGGAGCCACTTGAACAGGAAAGATTAAAAAAGCGTTGGTCAATTGAGCTTTGTGGAGGGACACATGTGGAGCGAACAGGTGATATTGGTTTAATTCATATTGTTTCTGAAAGTTCTGTTTCAGCTGGAGTGCGGCGTATTGAAGCTTTAACAGGCAAAGAAGCACGTCTTTATCTTAGCCGCCAAGATGAACGTATTCATGAAATCGCTGATCTTTTAAAAACTTCTTCTGCTGGTGTGGAACAACGGGTGCGAATTTTGCTTGATGATCGTCGTAAACTTGAAAAAGAATTGAATGATGTACGCAAGAAAATGATGTTGAGTGGTGGAATCACAGAAAGGAGCCAAGATGATATTATCATCATCAATGGGTTTTCTTTTACCGGACGCGTTGTTAAAAATATTTTACCACGGGATCTTAAGGCGCTCGTCGATTCTGAGAAAAAACAAATTGGATCTGGAGTGGTTGCTTTTATTAGTGTCTCGGAGGATGGAAAAGGGAGTGCTGTTGTCGGTGTTACGGATGATTTAACGGATAAATTAAATGCTGTAGATCTCGTTCGTATTCTTTCAGCGATGCTTGGTGGTAAAGGTGGAGGTGGCCGTTCTGATATGGCACAGGCTGGTGGTCCTGAGGGGAACAAAGCTGATGAGGCATTTGCGGCACTAAAAGATTTTCTTGAAAAAAATTAAATTAAATCATTCTGCATAGGTGTTTTTTACATTGTTATATTGGGTTGGCATCTATGTATCATGAATATCTGTCTGGTGTATTTCTGAAATGCAGATACAGCGTAATTGGGGGAAATACAATTGTAAAGATAAAGACAGTGTTTGTCTTTATCACCACTGTATCATTTGGCTTTATAGCTTCCAAGCGTTTTAGGAATCACCTTTTTAAGATAAGATAGACTATGCAGCACTTCATGCTTTGCTGTGTATTCTTTTACTAGGGAGACTAGTTATTGTGTTGCTCTTATAGATTTTTTGAAGAAACATCTCTTTTTATGAAAGGAATAGTACAAGATTTATTGCATACGATTATCCTTATAAAGTTATAAGCTGTCATTATTCTATTAGTTTTCAAATGAATAAAATCTCTTTTCTTGAAAAGGCTTATAAAGAGTTGTTGTATCTTAGAGCTATTGTGTTGTTTTTATTTTGCTTGTTATGTACAAGAAAACAGTTTTTTGGTTTATTATTAAAAGGTTTTGAAAAGAATATTCTCCTATCTTTATAAATCTTTATTTCAAGTTATAAAGTAATGAATTATCAATATAAATCAAATGAATATCACATAAATCTAAAGATTTAGATTAATATCTAATTTATTTATGATAAAATTTCTTTAATGTATTGAATTGTAATGATAATTTATCGTTTTATCTTTTGAATAAGAGCTACGAATATTCGTAGGGTTTTATTATTTCAAATTCTGTGTATGTTAAATTAATCAAAACCACTCACGAATGTCGTTGTGAAATGGGCTTAAGAGCATTGAAAAATGTTTCTTAAAAAAGTCATATGAATGTGCAAAACAATGATGTTCTGTTCTTTATGAGAGGACTATAAAGAACGTGATAAACAAAAGTGCAAAGCAATACATAATATTCATTATTTAAAAGATATTTCTTTAGTTCGTTTTGAAATTCGTAAAGCTGAGTTAAAAGAAGACGGTAAAACTGGAAATTGTTTTTACCTTTACATCTTTACATTTTCCCTAAATGAGAATGTATACTCGTCAGTATGCACAGATATAGGAAAATATTTTTGTTCTAATCTAGTAAAATTGCAATAGCAGAGAAAATACTAAACTGTTTTAATATTTTTCTTAAATACCTAAAATGGATTGTGGCATTTTTAGAAATCTTTTTACTTGTATCATATATAAGAACTCTTATTGTATTGAAGAGGATTTTTTGGCTTGAAAAAGAGTATTAATTTTATGATGCTATGGCTTCATGTAAGGGGATAACATTTTCTCCTTCTCTTTCTGGTGGTTTGATTGTTAAACCACTTGCCTTTAAAAAATTAGAGAAACGTCCCCCTTTATCGATCAATTCTTGAAAGTTTCCTTTTTCCATTAAGTGACCATGATCCAGAAAGAGTATCACATCAGCATTGCGTACTGTTGAGAGGCGATGTGCTATAATAAAAGTAGTGCGGTTATGGCTTATGCAATCGAGAGCATCTTTGACACGTGCCTCTGTTTCAACATCAAGAGCGCTTGTTGCTTCGTCTAGAATGAGAATAGGGGCATTTTTTAAAACAGCGCGTGCAATTGCTAGTCGCTGTTTTTCTCCACCTGATAATTGAGATCCTCGTTCGCCCACCATTGTGTTATAACAATCAGCTTTTTTTAGAATAAAATCGTGAGCTTCTGCTATTTTTGCTGCTTCATAAAGTTCTTCATTCGTTGCGCTCGCTTTTCCTATTGAAATATTGTCATGAATAGTACGGTTGAAAAGACCCGAGTCTTGAAATACTGTTGCTAGAGATTTGCGTAAAGATTCGCGATTGATTGAGCATATATTTATTCCATCAATGGAGATATGCCCAAGGGTAGGGTCGTATACGCGCTGCAACAGATTGATCAATGTTGTTTTTCCAGCCCCTGTTGGTCCTACAATCGCAACAGTTTGTCCTGCTTTAACTTCAAAGGAAATATCAAAAACACCTTGAGAAGAATTTGGGAATTGATAGGTCACGTGATGAAATTGTATGGCGCCTTTAACATTTTGGAGGGAAGGAAGATTTTGCGGTTCGTTAATATGAAAGGTTGAGTCTTCCATTTCAAAAAATTCTTGCAGTTTTGCTTGTGAGGATATTGCACAATTAATAAAATTGCTCATTTGGTCTAGGCGGCTAATCATGAGTTGTGCAAATCCAACAAAAGCAACGACTTCACCTACTCGTAATTGATCTTTTGCAACAAAAAAAGCTCCAAGGAGAAGAACACAAACGATTGAAATTGTTGAAGCCATTCGATTTAAGCCACTGGCGAGCGCCCACCAATTGAGAACAGGATTTTGTGCTTTAAGAAGAGCATTTGTATGTTGATGCAGTATGGAAGTTTCTTCTTTTATTCGGTTATAACTTTGTACAATGGAAACATTAGAGATTGAGTCACTGACATGTTTAAAAAGGTTATGATGATAGCATTCTACAGCGGCTTGTCCGTCTTTTGTTTTTCGCATCACTAAACGTGCAATTAATACATAAATGATGGCAAGCACAACCAAGACTATTGAAAGACGCCAATTCATATTAAACGCTATGGGGATGAGAACCAATAAGGCGACAAGCGTTGAGAGATGTTGGCGCATAAAATCAAGCCATATGGTTGACATGGAATCTATTGCGCGCAAAAGTGTATGGAGTGCGTTGGAAGTTCCACGTTGTTGATGCCAAATTAAAGGCATGGCAATGATACGTTCGAAAGATTCCGTTAAAACCGTTAAGCGGCGTCTATGGGCTAAGCGGTCAGCACCGCGAGCCACAAGGACATAAGCAATAATATGTGAAAGTCCAAAACAAACCCAAATGGCAAGAGTAGGGATGATAGCTGTTTTGTCTGTAATAGAATCAATAACTTGTCCAAATAAAATAGGTTCTGCAATAGTGATAATAGCTAATATAACATTAGCGGTACAGATTAAAAGGGATGCATTTTTTTCTCTATTTAGGTAAGTGAGAACACGTGCATAGGTTTTGAATAAGGACACGGTTAATTATCTCCATTCGCTATTAAGCGTAAAGGCTGTTGATTTTTACAACGCTTAGTTTTTAGCTAATAAAATTTGGACGTTAAGAAAAGGAAATTTTGGATACTAACTGTAATATGGTGTGATAAAACCAACTAAAATATGAATTTTTGTGTTTATAAAGGCGCAAAAATAGATCAATAAAATTATCAGGTAAGGGAATTTTCATGGCAGGCATAGAAATAAAAAAAGTTGAGGCAGATGAAAATGGAATGCGCTTAGATCGCTGGTTTAAAGTGCATTATCCAGGACTTGGTTTTGGAGCTTTGCAAAAATTGTTGCGTTCTGGTCAGATACGGGTTGATAGTGGACGTGTTAAAGCCGATACGCGTCTTTGTATAGGGCAAGCTGTTCGTATTCCACCTCTCCCTATTAATGACAAGGAGAGTCTTTCAATAACGGATAAAACACTTCGTGGGCAGGATGATGGGACCGTTTTGAAAAAAATGCTGCTTTATGAAGATCCAAAGGTATTTGTTTTTAATAAACCAGCTGGGTTGGCTGTACAAGGAGGCTCTGGTTTAACACGTCATATGGATAGTATGCTTGAGGTATGGCGCAATAAAAAAGGTGAAAAGCCGCGTTTGGTTCATCGTCTTGATCGTGAGACGTCGGGTGTGCTTATTGTTGCGCGATCAAGGGGAGCTGCTCAGTCCTTAACTGCTGCTTTTAGAGCGCGAGAAACAAAAAAGACTTATTGGGCGTTGGTTCGGGGCGTGCCTAAAAAAAAGCAGGACAAAATTTCAACGTGGATGGTTAAGGAAATGACTGCACAAGGTGACAAAATGCGTGTTTGTGAACATGGGGAGCCAGATTCACATCATGCGGTTTCTTACTATCGCGTTTTAGATACGCGAGGGCGGGCTCTTTCGTGGCTTGAAATGGAACCCTATACAGGGAGAACACATCAGCTTCGTGTGCATGCAGCCCATATGGATCATCCTATCATTGGCGATACAAAGTATTTTTTTTCTGATAGTAATTGGACATTACCAGGAGGAATTCAAAATCGTCTTCATCTTCATGCACGTCGTATTCGTATTCCGCATCCTTCAGGAGGAATATTGGACATTGTTGCACCTTTACCACCTCATATGGTCCAAAGTTTTAATCTTTTATCTTTTAATGAGAGTGATGCTGAAACCGACTAAACAAACTTCATTTGTTCTTTTTGATTGATACAAATTTTATCTATAAATTTGATAAGATGAATAGGGCATCATTTGAAGAAAGTTTTTGATAAGTCAATAGCTATGAGAAAATTGTGTTTTTGAGTGATGAAATTTTCGAATATCATGGCTTTCTTTCTACAGCTCTTTATCCATATTGATTGTATTGTTATTTTGGATATGATGTATCGTTTAATAATCTGAGTTTATGAAGCTGCTCCTTTGAATTATCTACAGAGGTCATATATTGGGGAGGCGTGTCTGTTGAGGGAGATGAGTTAGATAAAATCTGAAAGATATTTACTAAAATAGTGAAAGCAATTTTAGTTTTTTCATGGGGAATAATGGAGGCATTTTATAGTAATGCTGAGGGAAAGTAGCCTCTCAAAAAATTCCTGTTGTCAAGGATTTTTGTTTTGTTATCAATGTGGTTTGATATGCTTATAGTATAGATTTATGCTTTGTATCTTTGCTTACACAATGAAGCCTTCTTAGCAAAGCTCTCCTTTCAATGACCAATTATTTTTCTACTTACTTAGTTTATCCAAAAGATTATCTTTCATAAAAGAAGAAATAAGTTTTTAGTATCTTAATGCTTCATTGAAGTGAACTCATCACATTGAAAAAATATCTAGACAAAAAATTGGAGATAAAACGTCAGGCGCGTTTTATTGCTCTAAGGAGGGCTTGAACACTTTTGTTTTTTCTAGTGAACAAAAACAGATATTTATTATGGAAACATTCAAAGGGGGGATAAGTTGAAATGAGGAGTGACTGATGGGATCATTATTGATTGACGTTAATAACGTCTCAAAAATATATCGCAACATTGACAGAGGAATTGGTTTTAAAAACAAGGTCTTTTCTCTCTTCAAGCCGGTTTATACAAATCATCATGTGTTAAAAGACATGAGTTTCACCCTCTTTTCAGGGCAATCGTTAGCAATTCTTGGCCCTAACGGAGCGGGTAAATCGACACTGATTAAAATACTTTCTGGTATACAATACGCTGATGAGGGATGTGTTAAAGTCCTTGGTGTTGATCCTTATAAAGCGAAGAAAAATCTGTTCAAGTCCTTGGGTGTGGTCTTTGGTCACAAGAATTGTTTATGGTGGGATTTGCCCTTACGCTACAGTCTGGATATGGTTCAACCATTATATGGTCTTGAACACGCCTCTTTTACCCGTGATCTTAAAGAGATTACTGAGTTGCTGGGTCTTGAGCGTATTATGGATAAGCCAGTGCGGATGCTTAGTCTGGGTGAGAGAGTGAAAAGTGAATTGGCATTTAATCTCTCCTTTAGACCTAAACTGTTGTTTCTCGATGAGCCAAGTATTGGTCTTGATATTACATCTAAGCATGAAATCAGGGAGCTTCTTAAAAAACTGAAAAGGGAGCGTGGCACTGGGTATATCATCACAAGTCATGATATGGGAGATATTGATGGATACGTTGATGATATTATTCTCTTGCATAAAGGAAAGAAACAGTTTCATGGTAATCTTCACGCGCTTAAAAATGTCATTCCTTCTTTGGTGAGAATAACGTTTTTTTGTGAACACATGGCTGTACCTTCAGCTGTTGTAGAAAAAATTGATGAGATTGCGTTAAAATTATCTACTTCTTTAAAAGATAAGCACTTTAACGCTGAAGAATGCTCGCTGGAGGTTTCGCTGCCCCGTGAGGATTTTGCGCGTTTTGTACGCGAAATTACAACCAAATTGAACTGTACGTTCTCTGTATCCACTCCCTCGCTTGAAGAGATGCTCCGTGTTAAATTTAAAGAATTTATCTAACCACTGCTTTGGTATGTTTCTTTTTGCCAAGAATGGATTACTCACTGTTCTAAGTGATAGAGCAATGTTTTTTACCGATATTATCATTGGGACACTTTCGCCATTTGTTATTCAACTTCTATTATGGAATGCACTTTTCTCTGATACGGGCAACACCATCAATGGCTTTAGCTTTTATGATATGATGTATTATTATGCTTTTGCTTTAGTCCTAGGTCGTTTAAATAATGGTTATAATGTGATTAAGTTTTTCTCTCATCATGTTAAAGAAGGTCAATTAGAAGTATATCTTACAAAGCCCTTTAGTTATATGACACAAATGCTTTTTACTTTTTTAGGGGAGAGTGTATTATATAGCATCCCGTTATTGGCTCTTTTTGTTGTTAAGCTTGTTTTATCCTATGAAAATATTCTGGGATTGATCATCGCTTTTCTGTTCTTTTTTCTGGTTGTTATTCTATCACAATTGCTTTGTTTTTTACTCTCTTTTGGAATTGCCTTATTAAGCTTTTGGGTGATTGAGTACAATATATTACTCTCTTTCAGTATTCTCAGTTCAACGCTTCTAGGGGGTGTTCTTTTACCACCATCTTTTTGGCCGGTGTGGCTTATTCCACTTATGCAATTTAATCCTTATCGTTTCATGATATCCGCTCCTGCCGAGTTTTTCGCGACGCAAAATTTAGCGTTGTTTCAGCAGTTTATTTTCGGAAGTTTTACTTATATTTTGTGTTTTTTATTCTTAATTTATATCGCTTGGAATAAAGGGATGAAAGCATATAATGGAGCAGGTGGTTGAGATGAAAATCATCCTTCATTTTATCAGTCTGAATATTCGCCGACAGATTGTTTATGGTAAGAATTTGGCTGGGGAGTTTATTCTTTCTCTATGCTATTATTTTATTCAATTCATATTTATTGATAGAGTATCTTCTTTTTCAGGAAAGATCGGTAACTATAGCAGAGATGAAATCCATTTTATCTTTGTTGTCTTTGTTTTACTTGGAATATTTTTGAATATTTTTATTAATTCTATTGAAACGTTTTTTGAAAAAGTAGCGGATGGTAAAATTGAACCATACTTGATAAAGCCCGTTTCAATTTGGTTGTTGATGTTGTTTGGTTGGTGTAAACCTCTTAATTTGATCAAGCTCTTTGTCCTTTATGTTAGTGCCTATTTATTTGTATCATTACCGAATATTTCTGATCTTAAGCTAAGATGGATCTCTTTTATTGTTGCAATATTTTGTGTTTTTATCGTCAATATTTGTTTTTTCATGATGTTTAATTTTATAACATTTATTACTAGCCGTAAGATGCCTGTCGAATATTTTCATGAAATGATTTATGAGCTTTCATTTGTGCCAATAGGAATTTATCCTTTAAGCATCGTAAAATGGCTTTTGTTTATGCTTCCCATGGCTTTTTCTGCTTCCTTGCCTGTGTCATTGTTGCTTGGTAAAGGCGAATGGAATATTGGATATCTTCTGTTGAGCGCTTTTCTTTCCATGGTCATGACTTTCATAAGTTATAAGAAAACAATGCGTAAATTTAATGGATTAGGGGGATGAGATGAAAGTCATCATGATTATAAAAATAAAAAATTGAGTAAAAATTCTATCGTACTGTAAAATATCGTTATTTATGCTGGCGGTATAAGTCATGTAAAATTTACACATGAGGATTTTTTATTAGACATATTCATGCATAAAATCGGTTGTATTTCTATAGCTATGAGCAAAGAATTTACAATAAAAATCAGAGAGTTAAATTTCTTGGTTTTAGATTAGTTTGAGTTTAGATGGCTGCTTGATGACACAAGCCAATGGTAAGATGGTGTACAATATTAGTAGTGCTTTCTTCTCCGAGCAAAATTTATTTTTGTTGCGTTTATAGTGCTAAAAAATTGTCAAAGATGGGTAATTTTTATATGTGCAAAATGTGGTTATTCGTGCGGATTTTGTTGGTACATTCAATATATTATTACGTGGATGAGTTTTTGCTTAAACAATAAGAAAATTGACAGAATAAAGCTTTTAAGTTGCCCGATAGAAAGCTAAGAGCTTCGCCAAACAACATGATAGCAATTATCAAGACAACAATCACATAGAGATTTTTCAGCATGCTGAGCAGTCAAAATTCAGTTAATAATTGCTTGGAAATAAAAGGATTCACTAAGCAAAGCGGGCAAAAACGATGGCAACGCAACTGAGTTCAATAACATAATTAAATATATTTCTTTGTTGTACTGGTTAACTAATGGAATTATACATAATTTTATTGTGAATTTCTTATTTTATATTATGATTTTATTTAATATAAAGATAATTATTATGTAATATTTTAGTGTTATTATAAATATTATTATTTAATTAAATATATACAATATAAACATAATATATTTATATTATTTTAAAAAGTAATTAAATAAGATATTATTTTTTAAAAAATTATTTTCTATTTTTTTAATATTAATAAGCTCATTTTTCAATTTTTCTTAACAATGATAAGAGAAAAATGGAGTTTTACATCCTCTTTACAATAAATAAAATGATACTTTAATCTGGTTTTGCTCTCTAAGCTTAGAGCTATACAAATGTTATTGCTTATCATTAATAAAACTAATGTGATTGATGGCGTAGAGATTACAAAGGGCTAATTTTTTTTGCATGTAATTCATATCTTTTACAAGACTTTAAAAATAACACAGAAAAAATGAGAGAGGAAGGAATAGTGAACAAGAGTGATAAGCTTTTTCATTTTTTAGTGTTATGATTACTTTTGTATTTTACGGTTCATTCATTGTATGTATGATCAATTCCAAAATTTTTATTTTAAGCTTATAGTGAATCTATATTTTAGTCTGTTATTGAAGTGTTGTCGTGATTGAGATTACAATATCACAGTAGTGAACACTCTGATTTAATAGAGAAGATTGTTTGCTAGCAAATAATCTATCCATATCAACGTTATTTAAATTTTTTTCCAAATATATATCTATGTTAATTTTCGTGATTGATATCTTTTCTAAGATGAAAAGGGGCATGAGCTGATTTGAATATCCATAAATTTTTCGTATTAACTCAAAAAATATACGATCACATCATTTTACGGCTATTCTAGATTATCATTTTGATAAACTGAATAAGTATAGCGATGCGTCTTACAAATATTTGCAAAAATGCTTTTATTGGACATTATTAAATTTTTTATGATTTATATTTTTAATCATTTTATCTTGGTTAGAAAGAAGGTGTATTCATTTTTATTTCTCTATTTTATCTTAAAGTCGTGGAATTATATTAATGTTAGAAATTTATAATTGTGGAAGACAATGAACTTTATTAAAATTATTCCACGTTCTTGTAGAAACGCATGGCTGTGAAATCGTTGAAATGCGTAATAGCTTATGGCATTAGATTTGGCGCATTCACCAAAGTTATCCCTTATCTTACCTAATTTAGCTTTTTCAATCAAAGAGTTAAGCTGGTGCTTACGCTAATTGTAGCTGGGGCAAATATTTTTTCTCAATCTATCCTAAGGAAAAATTATTTTATAAAAATATTTATTTTACTATATTATACAAAAAATAAAAACATTATGTGTAACTAAAAAACAACATATTGATATTTTTATATATTATAAAATCATAATAATATTTATGATAATAAAGCTAAATTTATAATAAAAACAATAAAATAATTTTATTTTAACATATTTTTATCATTAAACTACATAATGTAAAGTACAAATAAAATAATTGACAATTATTAAATAAACATGTAACGGATATATTGTAAGTGTAATATAATATAAAAATAACAATTAAAATAAAATTATTAATTAAATTTTGTATTATATTTTTATTATCAGAAGATAAATATACTTTATCGATAGATAACGGAATGTTTTCTATTTAGAGGGGGCGGTAAAGAAAATTTATTTTACTAAATGTTGTAATTAGGTGGTTATGATGAAAATATTCAAGCATTGTATAGTATGTTTTGTTGCAGTAGCGATTTTCTTTTCACAGATTTTAAGAGCCAATGCTGATTCTTTAAATGGCAGATTTCAAAATGCTGGTTTTATTTCCGTAATGACACAGGAAAATAGAGTTATTAAAGCTGTTGATATGATTATTAGCCAGTTTGGAGGACAAGGGGCTGAGAAAAATGTCCAAAAAGTTGCGGGTTTAATGGGGTTGGAGACAGCGATTTTTGGTCTCATCGCATATCTTGTATATTTCTTTACTAGAAAGCCACCGAGTCCTAACAGAGAGACAGGTGGAAGAACATTCGATGCTTTTGCTCATAGTTCATGGGCTTTGAATTAAAAGATATTATCCTTGATAAACTTTGAATTATGCTGTTATTGAATGTTTTATATTAAATAAACCGTGATATTTAATCACGGTTTATTTATTTTTTTTAATCTTAATGACCTTGATAAGTTTATCCTTTTATATCATTAAGATATTGTTTTGTGGATGCCAGTATATGGTGCATTAAATTCAGCTAATCAGTTGCTTTTTAAATTTACTTAAATTTTTTTCTCTTCAAAATGCGCATTTGAGCTAAGTTTGTGGTTGATATTTTTTTTATGATGAAAACGCGAATGCATTAATTGAGATATCCATAAACTTTGTATATCAACTCAAAAAATACAAGGTCACACAATCTTACGACTATTTGTGGGTTTTATGTTGATGAACTGAATAAGTATAGCGATGCGTCTTACAAATATTTGCAAAAATGCTTTTATTGGAATCTTTTAATCTCTTTGTGGTTTACAATTCATTTTATCATTTTATCTTAAGCAAAGAGAATGTGGATTCATTTCTATTTCTCTATTTTATCTGAGAAGGGTGGAGTTATACGAATGTCAAAAAAAGTCATGATCGTGGAAGATAATGAGCTTAATATGAAGTTATTTCGCGATCTTGTAGAAGCGAGTGGTTATGAAACCGTTGAAACGCGTAATGGTCTTATGGCATTAGATTTGGCGCGTTCATCAATGCCATCTCTTATCCTTGTGGATATCCAGTTGCCAGAGGTCTCTGGAATAGATGTTATTAAACAATTAAAAGAAGATGAAGAACTTCGATCAATCCCCGTTGTTGCTGTAACAGCTTTTGCTATGAAAGGCGATGAGGAGCGAATTCGTGCCAGTGGATGTGAAGAATATATGTCAAAGCCTATTTCTGTCCCTCATTTTATTACAATGGTAAAGCATTTCTTGGACTAAAGCTTGTTAAGTGATGATAGAAAAAATATTGAAAAGCTTATAAGATTGCTAAAGTTGTCGCGTAAATATTTTTGTGCTTTAGCACGTCGATATATTACAAGTTAGTAAAACAGATTTAAAAAATTGAAACTGAAGTTTTGAATTTTTTCGGTCTATTTTTCTTGCCTTTTATCTTAAGAGAAGAGGTTGTTTTGCATTCTTGTTTTTTCTAATCGGTATAGATTTGTTCCTACATTCATCTAAAAGTCTGTTTTAGCAGTTTAAAAAAGCCCCGTTTTTGTCCGAGGCTTTATGCATTGCAAAAATTGAAATTAACGCTTTGAGAATTGGAAAGAACGACGTGCTTTTGCTTTACCGTATTTTTTACGTTCAACAACACGACTATCACGGGTAAGAAACCCACCTTTTTTCAAGATTGAGCGAAGTTCTGGTTCGTAATAGGTTAAAGCTTTGGAAATGCCATGGCGCACTGCACCGGCTTGTCCAGAAAGACCACCGCCTGCAACGGTTGCAATAATATCAAACTGGGTATCCCTATTTGTTGCAACAATTGGTTGACGAAGAATCATTCTAAGAACAGGACGAGCAAAATATTTGTCAAATTCCTTATTGTTGATCGTGATTTTTCCAGAACCTGGTTTAATCCATACACGCGCAACAGCGTCTTTACGCTTTCCTGTTGCGTAAGCACGTCCTTGTGAATCAAGCTTCTGCACGTGAACAGGAACAACATTTTCATGTGTTTCTGTAATACTTGTTACTATGCTAAGCTCAGAAAGAGAATTAATTTCAGCCATAATCAAGCAATCCTTTTGTTTTTGCGGTTTAAAGCACCAACGTCAAGAGATTCAGGCTGTTGTGCTTCATGTGGATGTTGGCTTCCAGCGTAAACACGTAGATTCTTCAATTGACGGCGACCAAGAGGCCCTCGAGGAATCATGCGCTCTACTGCTTTTTCAATAACGCGTTCGGGAAAACGCCCCTCAAGAAGTTGACGTGCTGTACGTTGTTTGATTCCACCAATATAGCCGGTATGCCAATAATATTTTTTATCCGTATATTTTTTGCCAGTGAGAGCTATTTTATCTGCATTAATGACAATAACGTTGTCACCATCATCAACATGTGGAGTAAATGTAGCTTTATGTTTGCCACGTAAGCGGTTAGCAACAAATGTGGCAAGACGACCCAAAACAAGGTTTTCTGCGTCAATAATAACCCATTTTTTCACCACTTCAGTTGGCTTTTGTGAAAAAGTTGCCATAGAAGTATCCTTTATTAGAACCCTTTTAATATAAGGGAATTTTTACTGTTTTGCGTTGAAAATTGTTACCATAGCGAAATATTTAACGCATACTACTTGCTCTGATATAATGTCTTTTGATTGACGTCAAGAGAAAATAAAAACTTTATAAAACAACATGTTACAAGAAAGGTATTATAATACCCCATTAAAAGAAGTTTGTAGACCATTTAAACTTAAAATGAATGTTGCAAAAGACTATTTTATCTTTAACGCATGATTGTATTTTATCGTTCTTCATTATAAAATAAGCAATAATGCAGTGGTCTCGTTATTTTCTCAATGTTGAATCTTCTGCTTGTGGTCAAGCTTGGTTAGATGCCCTTGATATTCAAGGGATAAATAACGCGCGCGCTATTTCTCAAAAATTTGGCTTTCCAGATCAGTTAGCTCGAGTACTTTCAGCAAGAGATGTGGATGAAGCTGAGGCTGTTGCTTTTATTAATCCAACATTACGTACGCTTATGCCTGATCCAGAAAGTTTTAGGGATATGCAATGCGCTGCAGAGCGTATTGTTAAGGCTCTTCTCAATCAAGAACAGGTTGCTGTTTTTGGTGATTATGATGTTGATGGTGCTTGTTCATCGGCACTCATAGCGCGTTTTTTTCGTTATTTTGGTATTGAAGTCAAAATTTATATTCCTGATCGTATTGTTGAAGGCTATGGTCCGAATGAACAAGCAATGAGGATGCTTGTGCAAGAAGGCGCTCGGTTAATTATCACTGTTGATTGTGGCGCAAACAGTCCAGATGCCGTAAAAGCAGCGAGGCTTGCTGGTGCTGATGTTGTGATTTTAGATCATCATCAAATGTCAGAGATTCATCAAGAAGCTGTTGCTCTTGTCAATCCTAATCGTCCTGATGATTTTTCTAAACAGGGGCATTTATGTGCAGCTGGCGTTGTTTTTGTTACGTTAGCTTGGGTTCATCATTTGCTGCGGAAAAAACAATTCCAAGGACCGCTGCCTGATCTTTTAAGTATGCTTGATCTTGTTGCATTGGCAACCATATGTGATGTCGTTCCATTACAGGGGGTTAACCGTGCTTTTGTGTTAAAAGGGCTTCAAGTTGCTCGTTCTATGCATAATCTAGGAATAACAGCTTTAACAAAGGTTGCACGAATAGGGGAGCCGCTTAATAGTTTTCATTTAGGTTTTTTATTAGGTCCTAGAATTAATGCAGGAGGGCGCATTGGTGATCAAGCTTTGGGAGCACGTTTGCTTAGCTGTGAGAATAAAGATGAAGCGGACAGAATAGCAGAACAATTAGATCGGCTTAATCAAGAACGCCAAGAAATGGAGAATATTCAATTAGCACAAGCGGAATCTTACATTTCTTCTCTTTATCAAGATCAAGAAATACCATTGTCACTTGTCATTTCTCATAAAGAATGGCATCCGGGGATTATTGGTATTCTTGCTTCCCGCCTCAAAGAGCGTTTTTTTTGTCCTGTTTTTGCTATTGCTTTGAAAGAAGATGGAAATGGCGTAGGGTCGGGACGCTCAATTAATGGTATAGATTTAGGAGCAATCGTTCGTGAAGCTGTTACATTAAATTTATTAGAAAAAGGAGGGGGGCATAGTATGGCAGCAGGAATTACAATTCAATCAACAAAAATTGAAATTTTTCGAAAATGGCTAGAAGAAAAAGTTTCTTTAATGGTTTCACAGTTGCGTGCAAAAAAATCTCTTAGTATAGATGGTTCTCTTTCTGCTTCTGGTGTTAATGAAGCGCTGTTTGAATTGCTTGAAAAAGCAGGGCCATTTGGGGCAGGGAATGCAACACCTGTTTTTGTTCTTCCCTCTCATCGACTGGTGAATCTATCTGAAGTTGGTAAAGGACATCTTCGCCTCATTGTATCTAATGTTGAAGGAAAAAAACTACAAGGAATAGCTTTTCGTGCTGTAGGGACATCGCTAGGTGATTTTCTTTTTGAAAATATTGGTGAAATGATTCATTTAGCTGGTCATCTTAGTTTGAATTATTGGAATGGAACGATCAATCCGCAACTGCGCGTGATTGACGCAGCCGCAGTGGTTTGAAAGGGATATTTTTTATATTAGATGTCTAGATTAGAAGCAAAAGTAGAGTTTTCTTGTATGAAACGAAATCGTGCTTCTGGTTTTGTTCCCATGAGACTTTCTACAGTCTTTTTCGTTTCTTGCATTTCCACGGCATCAATAGAAACACGAAGCAATGTACGTTTTTGAGGATGCATAGTTGTTTCTTTAAGTTGTTCTGCGCGCATTTCACCCAGCCCTTTAAAACGCCCGATTTCGATTTTAGCTTTTCCAGTAAATTCAGTTTTGAGCAATTCATCCTTATGAATGTCGTCACGAGCATAAGCAACTTTTCCTCCTTGCGATATTCTATAAAGGGGAGGGACGGCAAGATATAAATGTCCCTGATGAATAAGGTCAGGCATTTCTTGAAAGAAGAAGGTAATGAGCAGTGACGCAATATGAGCACCATCAACATCAGCATCTGTCATGATGATAATACGTTCATATCTGAGATCTTTTTCACGATACTTGGAGCGTGTTCCACATCCAAGAGCAAGGATAAGATCGCTAATTGTTTGGCTTGAGTTCATTTTTTCATGTGCAGCACTGGCGACATTTAAGATTTTACCACGAAGAGGTAAAATTGCTTGGTTTGCTCTATTTCTTGCTTGTTTAGCAGATCCTCCTGCAGAATCCCCTTCAACAATGAATAGTTCAGCACCCAAAGCATGGTTCTGGCTACAATCTGCAAGTTTACCGGGCAGACGTAATTTACGGACAGCAGTTTTTCGACTTATTTCTCTATCTTGGCGTCGTCTAACACGTTCTTCAGCACGTTCGATAACCCAATCGAGAAGTTTTGTTGCTTCTTGTGGGGAATTTGCTAACCAATGATCAAAGGGATCGCGGATTGCATTCTCAACGATACGCTGTGCTTCAATGGTTGCTAATCGATCTTTTGTTTGTCCAACAAATTCAGGGTTACTGATAAAGACTGAAAGTATTGCGGCTGTTGAAATCATAATATCGTCAGACGTAATAATCGTTGCGCGCTTGTTTCCTATTAACTCAGCGTAGGATTTCAATCCACGCAAAAGAGCTTGACGTAATCCTATTTCATGTGTTCCGCCTTCTCCTGTAGGAATCGTATTGCAGTAAGATTGCACACAAGAATCACCACCATGCCAAGCGATAGCCCACTCAACGGAGCCATGGCCATTATTGTGTTGTGTTTTGCCAGAAAAAATTTCTGACGTTACTCGATATTCATCTTTTAGTGACGAAAGTAAATAGTCTTTAAGCCCATCGGGAAAATGAAAAACAGCTTTTTCAGGAATATTTTTTGCGCCTTCAAGTATGACGGGATCACAAGACCAGCGAATTTTTACGCCACCAAAAAGATAGGCTTTGGAGCATGTCATCTTATAGATTTTTTCTGGATCAAAAGCTGCTTTTTCACCAAAAATTTCATGATCAGGATGAAAACGAACGCGCGTACCACGACGATTATAAACATCTCCCAGATCTTCCAATCCAGATTGAGGAATACCGCGTGAGAAACGTTGGCGGTAAAGTTTTCGTTCTCGTGCAACTTCAACTTCCATATCATCAGAAAGAGCATTGACGACAGAAATTCCTACTCCATGAAGTCCACCTGCAGTTTGATAAGCCTTTCCATCAAATTTTCCCCCTGAGTGGAGTTGTGTCATAATAACTTCAAGAGTCGATTTCTCAGGCATTTGAGGATGATTTTCAACAGGAATACCGCGTCCATTATCTGTAACGGTTATATAACCGTTCCTATCTAATGAGACCTCAATAGAATCTGCATAACCCGCAACAGCTTCATCCATCGCGTTATCAATAATTTCGGCAAATAAATGATGAAGCGCTTTACTGTCTGTTCCACCAATATACATTCCAGGGCGTAAACGTACCGGCTCTAAACCCTCAAGAACTCGAATAGAGAGGGCATTATAGTCATCTTCTTGCGTATCTTTTGCACTTTTTCTTGAAATCATCGCGTTTGATTTCATTGGAGACTGCAGAGTGTTTTCTTTTGTATTTACCCGAGATTGGGCTTTATTTAAAACACTAAAAAGATCCTTTTTGTTATCGCTCATAGCGTTTAACTATCCACCTCATAAAATCAAATATTTATTAAAATAATTTTATGCCTGTTTTTTATTTAAAAATCAATGCACTTAGGAAACATCGATTGTTGGACCAAAAATTTTTTCAAAAGCGTGTTTGAGAGCAATATCAATATCATGCATTGCTACAGGGCAACCTAGATCAAGAAAGCTTGTTACACCGTGGTTTGTAATTCCACAAGGAACAATTCCTGAATAATGGGCTAAATTAGGATTAACATTGATAGAAACTCCATGAAAACTTATCCATTTGCGCACTCGAATGCCAATAGCTGCAATTTTATCTTCGGAAGAAAGATCATTTTGTTTTGATGGGCAATGAGACTGTTTAACCCAGACACCAACGCGATCTTCTCTGCGTTCGCCTTTAATATTAAAGTTGGCAAGCATCTGTATGATCCATTCTTCTAATGCACTAATGAAAGCACGAATGTCTTGTTTCCGGCGTTTAAGATCAAGCATGATATAAGCAATACGCTGTCCTGGACCGTGATATGTAAATTCACCTCCTCGTCCTGCTTCATAAACAGGGAATAAATTAGGCGCCAAAAGATCTTTTTTATTTGCACTCGTTCCCGCTGTATAAAGGGAAGGGTGTTCAAGAAGCCAAACTTGTTCATGCGCGGTTTTTGCAAGAATTTTTTCTACACGTTCTTGCATATAACGCAGAGCTTCAGGATACTCAACTAGATGATCACTTATCTTCCATTCAACGGGTGGATTTCCTAGAATTGCATTAAAATGATGTGATAAGTGATTACGATCCGTATGTTTCAATTCAAATGTCATTGGTAATATTTATCTTGATGTTTGAGTTTATTTTGTAATCAATAAAAGTGATTATAGAGTAAGGTATAGAATTGTTGAATAAAAGAGAATACGTTCATAAATTTTATCTTAAGAAGATTTGCTACGCTTAAAAATCCACGTTCCTTTTACCATCTTCCTGTTGCACCACCACCACCAGATGATCCACCACCACCCCTAAATCCCCCTCCACCTCGAGGACCACCGAACCTTCCACCAGGATATCTGCCACCGGCACTTAAGTTAAGAAACCAAGGTGTGAAGATGATCCCCAGCCAGAGATACTTTTGTGGGCCCACTTTTTTACCAAAAATCATTGCAAGAATGGGCAAACCAACGACTATAAAGAGAATGAGAAACATGATTGTATTTATAATCATTTCTTCTTTTTCAGCTTGTTTACGTTGTTCTTCAACGATTTTAGCTTTTTCTTTGATGCGAAAAGTAAAATCAGAATCACTTTCTGTAATAACTTTGATAATTGTATCAACTGCTTCAGCAATTCCTTTTTGATAATTTCCTTCGCGAAAATTAGGAATCATGAAGCTATTAATAATGACAGAGGAAAGAGCATCTGTTAGCTCTCCTTCCAAACCATATCCAACTTCGATACGTGCTGTGCGTTCATTCGGTGCAATGACCAGTAATACACCATTATTGATCTTCTTTTGGCCTAATCCCCATGTACGAAAAAGAGAATTGCTGTACGTTTCTATATCGTTGCCCGAAAGAGTAGGGAGTGTTACAAGAACAATTTGATCTCCCGTTTTCTCTTCCAGTGCTGCCAGTTTTTTTGTCAAGTCTTCCTTGGTTGCATTATCGAGCAAATGAGCCACATCATTAACATAACCTGTTAAATGAGGAAATTTTATTTGCGAACAAGCGATACTTCCTAATGCAGCAACTAAATACAGAGAGCAGATAAAAGCCCATAATTTTGGAAATACAATACGTTGCAAAGAGTATCGAAATGATTTCATTAATTAAAATTAACCTTTGGTGTTTGTTGGCTATCAGTATCGATGGTAAAAGTTGGCATAGGTTTAGCATCACGAAACCATAATTTTGCCCAAATCATCGTCGGCATTGTTTTGAGTGCAGTATTGTAGGCACGTACTGTTTCAATATAATCGCGGCGCGCAACGGAAATACGGTTTTCTGTTCCTTCTAATTGTGATTGAAGAGCAAGAAAGTTTTGGTTTGCTTTAAGATCCGGATAGTTTTCAACAACAGCCATAAGTCGCGAAAGTGCACTTGATAAATTTGCTTGATTTTTGAGATATTGCTGCATAACTTCTGGATTATTCAACATATCTGCATTAATGTTGACTTGTGTTGCTTTAGCACGTGCTTCAATTACATTTGTGAAAACACTTTGTTCATGAGCTGCGTAAGCTTTAACTGTTTCTACAAGATTGGGGATGAGATCTATACGACGTTGATATTGATTGAGCACTTCACTCCATGCTGCATGTGCTTTTTCTTCATTTGTTGGTATCGTATTAAATCCGCACCCACTTAAAAATGGCACTAACCATGCCAAAAGAATCACGATTGGAAATTTTTTTAATATTTTAAACATTGAAGAAGTTTGTACATTTAACATAAAGATGTCTCCACAGATATTTTATGTATTATATAGGGTTTATTTTCTTGGTGGAAAGTATTTTGAACTTTATAAACAGGCGTATTTATCAATAAATTGATATCTCTCTGCGTTTTAGGTACGCTTAAGTGACTTGTTGATGTTAAAATAATAATAGTAATATAGATGTCATCTTATAAAAGATCAATAATATTTATATCAATTATTATTACAGAAAAATATATTATTTTCGTAGGAGTTTTGGGTTTCGCAACGTGCAGATAACAATTGGAAAAGAGAAAAATGTAAGTATCAATCTTATGGAAAGATAGAAGGTCAGGGCAGTTCTTATTTTCCTCCTTTAGAAGTTATGTTTAATACATTGGATAAAAAGGCTTTTTAATTATGTATGGTAGTAATTGAGAAGGAGGGTGAAAGTCCTATGATAGAAAGTGTTCAGCGGCAAAGTGAAAAGTTTGATGGATTGGCTAATGATTATGATCGTTATCGTCCTCGCTATCCCCTTACTTTATTTAAAACCATGCTCCATCCTTTTAAGAACAAAAAGCATTTGTCCATTGTGGATGTGGGTGCTGGGACAGGCATCGCATTAGAGGGAATTGTTAAATTTTTAGGAAATGAGCACCAATATCATGCTATCGATGTATCGGCAGATATGATTAAGCAGGGGCGAAAAAAATTTCCTACGGTGCAGTGGTATCAGGGCCGTGCCGAAGACCTATTGCCTCAAATTGGCGAGGTTGATCTTGTCATTGCAGCGCAAGCGTTTCAGTGGATGGATCGTCCCAAGTTGCTTTGTTCTGTTTCAGATCAACTTCGAGTCAATGGTGTCATGGCGGTTATTCAAAATAATCGTGATTTCAAGCATAGCGAATTTCTAGAGGCTTATGAGACATTGTTAGAGAAAATGAGTCCGAATTATTCCCGTTATTATCGTAATTTTGATTTTTTACAGGAAATGACTGATGGCTTTGGGGTAGATCCAGAAAAGATTTTTTTTCATACGCACAATTGGACGATGATGATCCCATCTGAAGCTTTTATTGGAATGAGCCGCTCTTCAACGCAAGCGCAACGCGCTATTGCTTGCTATGGGGAAGAATATTTGCGGCAATTGGTCGCATTGATAAAGAAATATGAAGTGCAAGGCAATTTGGAGCTTTTGTATCGAAGTGAGCTCTATATGTATGCAGGATAATCCGATATCGATGATTGCTTTTGCTCTTTTAGCACATCAGAGTGGGCGGTATTCAGGAAATTAACGCCTTATTAAGGCAGACTTTGAGGGCGAAAGTTTTTTTCTTCAGCATTCACATTGACATCTTATTACCGCTGATTTTCATTGTTCACTTGATATGAGAGAGTTTAAATAGAAAATTTATGCAGTGCATTATAGTATCGAAGCGCTTTTTTTACTGCAGTTTAACAACAGATTATTTTATAAAATAAGAAGAGGTAGATTGAATAGAAATATTTGATAATTCTTTGTTTTTATGATTTTTTTTTGTTATTAAATGAGAGTGTTTTTAATAAATTTTGACAAAAACAACTGAAAAAGTACAAAAAATTATCATAATCAGAAATTTGTAGTAAAAAAGGTAATGGCTTGGAAGCACCTTTAAAAAACAACTCATTTTGAAATTATCTCTAAATTCAGATTCAATATAACAAAAAAGTAAAATATAAATATGCTATATGAAGCATTTCTCTGTTTAAAAGATATAATATAAAACAATATATTAATTATTTTTTTTGATATAAGAAAACTTCTTTTATTTTCTATTTTAAATAACGGGTTAGGCCGATTCTTATGTGGTTTTATTGAAGATGTGTTTTTCAAGGTTTAATCTGGCGCTTTAAATACAATTTTAGAAGTCGCAAATAAGCTCAATTTCTTCTCTGTTGTGATGTGTTGAATAAGTTTTTTAATTTTCTATAGAGTTTGATTTTTGCAATCATGATAGATTGTGACAGCTATCTATTTAAGGTTTTTATAAGTTTAGTAAGAATAGCTTGATAATAAATCCATTGATTTTTTCATCTTTACGCTTCATAAAAGAATAAGCCTGCACCATCCACACTTTCATCTCCCAATGTTGCGACAGCCCTTGACACGGTTCATAAGAGGAGTTTTTAGTCCTTTTTTACAGTTTTATCCATACGCCAATCTCGCTTATTACGTGCAAGCGAATGGTTTTGATTTATTCAACATACACAGATTTGGAATGAGAGAGTTTTAAGATATTCAGCTCTCTCATTTAATATGAAGCATGCTAGATTATGATTATAAATTAAAGCTTTATCTATTTTTGAAATCCATGACTTGGTTGTGTTTGTCAATATTTCATTTTCATTTATCGTAAACTATTCTACTTTTGGATAATAACTCCATTGTAAGGAATACCTTTAAGAAAGCATTCTCGCTTTAAAGAGTCGTTATAGTTTTTTTTGTTTTATAGAAGGATCAATAATGCTAAACGTTATACTTTGATAAAAAAAAGAAAGTAAATTATGACTATTATACTGAAACCGAGCGAGGTGACGCTTAGTGAGCTTGCAGCTATTTATTTTAATGGTGAAGTGAGTAAACTTCATAATGACACGCATTTAGCTATCGAGAAAGGGGCTCAGCGCATTGCTGAAATTGCTGCTGGAAGTGAGCCTGTGTACGGTATTAATACTGGTTTTGGGAAGTTGGCTTCCATTAAAATTTATGCGGACGATGTCGCTGTTTTACAGAGAAACCTTATTTTGTCCCATTGTTGTGGGGTAGGAGAGCCTTTAGCTGAAAATATTGTGCGTTTGATAATGAGCTTAAAGCTTATCTCTTTAGGAAGAGGGGCTTCAGGAGTTCGTCTAGAATTGGTAAATTTGCTGGAAAATATGCTTGCAAAGGGCGTCATTCCTGTCATCCCTGAAAAAGGGTCTGTTGGTGCTTCAGGTGATCTAGCTCCACTTGCTCACATGGCGGCTGTTATGATGGGAGAAGGGGAAGCATTTTTTCAAAATATTCGTATGAGTGGGGCGGTTGCATTAGAGAAAGCGGGATTGTCCCCTATTATTTTAGAGGCAAAGGAAGGTCTAGCTCTTATTAATGGAACTCAAACATCAACAGCCCTTGCACTTGCTGGTCTTTTTCGAGGTTATCGGGCATTGTGTGGTGGATTGTTGGCAGGGGCTTTGACGACAGATGCTATCATGGGATCAACGGCGCCATTTCATCCTGATATCCATATTTTACGAGGACATTATGGGCAGATTGCTGTATCGAAAACATTAGAAAAGCTTGTAGAGGATTCAGAAATTCGTGCAGCACATTTACGGGGGGATGAGCGTGTACAAGATCCTTATTGTATACGTTGCCAGCCACAGGTCATGGGGGCATGTTTTGATATTTTGCTGGCAGCAGCAAAAACACTGATTATTGAAGCAAATGCTGTTACAGATAATCCATTGATTTTAAGGAATGGTGAAGTTGTATCAGGTGGGAATTTTCATGCTGAACCTGTAGCGTTTGCTGCTGATCAGATTGCTCTTGCTTTATGTGAAATAGGATCTATTTCTCAACGGCGTATTGCTCTTATGGTTGATCCAGCAGTTTCTTATGGACTTCCAGCTTTTTTAGCGCATAATGCGGGTCTTAATTCAGGTTTTATGATTGCTGAAGTAACAGCGGCAGCTTTAATGTCTGAAAATAAGCAAATGGCCCATCCTGCTTCCGTTGATTCAACCCCAACTTCTGCCAATCAAGAAGATCATGTTTCAATGGCTTGCCATGGAGCGCGTCGGTTATTGGTAATGAGCGAAAATCTTTTTACACTTATTGGCATTGAAACGCTTGTTGCAGCACAAGGAATTGAATATCGTGCACCTTTAAAAACAAGTACTTTTTTGCAATCCGTTATGGAATGTCTACGAAAAAATGTTGCTTCTCTTAAGGAAGATCGATATCTGGCTCCAGATCTTCATCAAGCACATATACTTGTGCGTGAAGGGCACTTATTATCTGTTTTACCAGAAACAATTTTTCCTTCATTAAGTTTTCAATAGTATTTGTTTGAAGGTCAATGCTGAAGGGCGGATATTGAATTTTAAAACTTTCTCATATGAAAATATAGAGGAGCGATACAATATTTGAATTATTTAATAAATCATATATTTATTACTGTATATATCTGATTTTTGTAGTTAACTAGATATTATGTTATTTTATAGAAACTATAAACTTAAAGCACCTATATTTTCTGATTTATATCAGAAATTTTAATATAAGTTAAATAATATCCACGAATTATATATTCGTGATATTATATTTCTATAAATATAAATTATAATATATGTATTGTATAGAGTAAAAATAAAAGTTTTATTTTATATTATTCTTATTTGTTAATACTTTATGAATTTTATAGTTCATTTTTGATATTTAAAATAAAAAAGGAGAAAGGAATGTTTAAAAGTGCTAAATTATGTGTTTCAATAACAGTTCTTTTTTTCTCTCAAATTCTTGAGATTCATGCAAATTTTAGGAGAGGTAGCTTTCCAGAGGAAGTTTTCATTATGATAGTGGCCCAAGAGAAAGAGCCTCTTATTTCAGCGAAAAACAAAGATTTTATTGCTATATCAGGGCAAATTCCCAGAGGTAAGGAGAACGCTATCATCGGACCAACAATCAAAGATGCTCTTTTTACCGTATATTTTTTTTTCATTGGAAAGCTTGTCGTTAAGGCAGCTGGAGTCCTTAAAAGATGGGTTGTAGATACACTTTCTCATACTTTTGAAAACTTGCGAGATTCGTATTATCATTAATTGAGCTATTCAATTGGCGTAAAAAGTTTTTTTATAAGCTCAAAGAGAGTTGGCTTAAAGTAACAAAAAAATAATTGTATGCATAGTTAATGTGTTTGTTATGAATTTTTAGGCTTCTATTTCAGTGCACTGAAATAGAAGCCTAAAAGTTTAGATTACATTAAGGTTAATTTTCTCTGTAAAAAACTAGAGAATACGAAATGAATTAAATGACAATTATGAAAAAATTCATTATCACTTTATTTGAATAAAATAATACGAAATTGTAGGCTATAAAAGCTGAATAATTCGCAATAAAAGTATTTTTTCATTGTTTAGAGCAAAGTGTTGGACTGGCTGGTCTTCGATGTTTTTTGAAATATATTTGTGAAAGAAACATGAGGCTTTATTTCTCATAGAGCTGTTATCGTGGTGTGGATTGTCAGCATTTCAAAAAGTAAGGAAAGAAATGGCAATAAATGAACTGAAAAGAGGGATGAGTAAGCGCCAAGTTATTTTTTTAGCTCTTGGTTCTGCTATTGGAACAGGTCTTTTTTATGGGTCTGCACAGGCAATTAAGCTTGCGGGTCCGAGTGTTTTGATTGCCTATTGTATTGCTGGTTTAGCTATTTTTATGGTTATGCGGGCTCTAGGAGAGATGATACTTCATAATCCATTGCCTGGTTCTTTTGCTCGTTATGCGGCAAATTACATATCACCATTAGCAGGTTTTTTAACGGGATGGACATATGTATTTGAGATGATTCTTGTTGGTTTGGCTGATATTACAGCTTTTGCGACTTATATGGGGTTTTGGTATCCTGATGTTGCTCCTTGGGTATGGGCACTGAGTATTACATTAATCATCACAGGTATTAATTTAGCGGCTGTAGAAGTCTATGGTGAACTAGAGTTTTGGCTATCTTCTATTAAAGTTATCGCTATCATTGCGATGATTATTTTAGGAATAGCAATTATTTTTTGGGGGTGGGGTGAAGGTGCAGATTTTTCTACCGTTACTGTTCATAATTTATGGAAAAATGGTGGACTTTTTCCCAATGGTTGGTTTGGTTTTTTAGCTTGCTTTAGTGTTGTTGTTTTTGCTTTTGGTGGCATAGAAATCATTGGCATGGCAGTTATGGAAGTTCAAAACCCTCATCAAACGATTTCAAAGGCAATTAATTCTACTCCAGTTCGTATTTTGCTTTTTTACGTCATGACGTTAGCTATTTTAATGTCTCTTTATCCTTGGAATGAGATTGGTCTCATGGATAGCCCTTTTGTATCCATTTTTGAAAATCTTGGGATTTCATATGCAGCAAATATTTTAAATATTGTTGTTGTTACAGCGGCTATTTCAGCAATGAATAGTGGAATGTATGGTGCTTGTCGTATGATCCATGGTTTATCGCAGGAAGGTTATGCTTTAAAAAAGTTTCAATATTTATCAAAAAACGGTATACCAGTTTTTGTTATTTTGATGATCTTCGGTATTTTTCTTCTTGGTGCTGTCCTTAATTATTTTTATCATGAAAAGCTTTTTTTTCTTATTGCTGCAATGGCAACATTTGCGACAGTTTTTGTTTGGATGATGATTCTACTTTCACAATTTTTTATGCGAATTAAGATGCCTAAAGAAGCTCAGAATGGTTTAAAATTTCCCATTCCATTTTGGCCAATAGGATCGATTTTTTCTATTTTATTTATGGTTTTTATTTTTATTCTCCTATGGTACTTTGATGAGACACGACCAGTTTTAATTATAGGTGTTATTTGGATTGCTTGGCTTGTTATTTGTTTCTATGCACTTAAACTTTATAATTTTAAGCAAAAGAAACAGCAATAAAATGTGAATAGAGATAAAGCTCAAAACAAACAGCTGATGTCATCAGGAAAACAGGTGTTTGATTGTTTTCTCTAAAGGTTAGAACAATCTAGATTGAAAAAATCTGCTCGTTATTATTTTGCTTTGGAAGTTTTTGTGAGCCATTGCTTACGGTAACGACAAAATCATATAAATATTAGGCGTTTTTTTGATGGTGAGCTGTGCCATCAATATAAGTCTTTCAGGTTAAAATGCCTAACAGTGCAAATAGATTTTACCAGATACATGATTATAGGCAGATATTTTTTTCTAAACGTATTAATGAAGTTCTGTTTCACGAAAGAAGTTATTGTAGGAATTGTTTTTTAAGCTCTTTAAAAAATTGGTTGTTTAAATTTTGTTGTTTAGAAAATTACTATTGCTTTTAGAAGCGAAGATAAAGTTCTTTATGTATTTTTTCTCAAAGAGGATTGGCGTTGGTAGAAAATAGTGGATAACAAAGTTACATGAGGCATTGTATCATTGTTTTTACAAAAACTTTAATAAACAGCAGCAAGGTATTACAATAAAATCTCATAGAAGAGTAAATTAAAGAGAACAATGAACGTGTGACAGTTTTACGACTCTTGTTATTATTGCTCTCACAAGAGGAAGGATCAAACTTATTTTTTAATATTGATACGAGAGTAATTTTTATTACAAGTGGAGGCGGACAAAATGCACTCCGCAACTGTATTTCGGTGCAAAATTATTCAATATTACCATAAAAGGCGCTCAAGAACACTACAACCAGCAAAAAAATCATCGAAAAGTGGCTTTTTACACGAGAAATCTTCCAATAGCTTTGAACACACACAACAACAATTCTCTCTATCCTTGAGGCAACAGGCAATGTTGATATGGATGTACAATGAGATGCTACGATTATTGCTTCTCATCTGATTTCTGGTCAAGATATCAATGTAATGGGGGAAAGTATGACGATTGTTGGCATGACAGACCATCATAGCAGCCATTCACAGACGCATGAAACAGGTTTTGATGGGAATAAATTTGACTTTGTAAGCAGAATTATTGGCGGTAATGGCTATACCTACGAAACGATACCTGCTGGCAGTAACGTTTGGATAGAATGGTAGAGAGTGGCTACAAATCCCATAAATCCCCATACCTGTCTTGGAGATGCGGGTCCAAAATGCCAAAAATTTTATGGCACATCTCATTTAGAACAAAAGCCTTGAATTAGATCATGGAGTAAAAAATGAAACACATCGTAAAATTATTAAGTGCTGTAACTTTGTTAAGTATAGCTGGATGTCAGTTTAATAAGCCTCCTTCAGGATATTTGACTGCTTGGGAAAAACCAGGAGCAGATTTTACAGAGATAGGAAAAGGCTTGTTAGAATGTGGTATGCCAACTCCTTATGATGTCGATCCAGAAAACAGAAAGCAGAGCATCAATGCAAAAGCAACAACTTATGCTTGCATGCTTCAATCAGGTTTCCGCTATAAAGATGAAGAGGTAGCAAGAGCGGGTGGACCATGTTATACTTTTAGAGCTGAAAACTTGCCGATTTGTCGTTCAGGCGCTGTCATCCCGAGGCGCAGTGTCAAGAAGCGCTTGAACAGCCCTTTTTGTAAAAAATATAAAAATGCACCTGAATGCAAACCTTAAGTCTTGCTGTTTGTGACGATCACAATCCCTACCTTCATGTTTCTCATACCCGTACGCGGGGGGCTTAATTCAGTATGTCAATGCTATTTATTTATGGGTACCACAACTGTTGGCGCAATAATATGAAATATCTATTTTGGTTATAATCAAAATATTGATAATAATTATAAGCATATCGTTGATAGATAGATGATTTTAGTAATAATTTTACCGTATTTTTGATATAATAATTATGGCATAATCTTCGGAAAGATAAAAATAATATAGGTTGATAATGTTCATCATTGTTTTGGAAATAAAAAACAGCATGTAAAATAATTTATAGATTGTTTCGTAATATCAAAATTACTCAAGGATAGGAAAATGAAGCAGATTTTAAAATTATTAAGCGGGATAACCTTATTTGTTATGGCTGGATGCTACCCTGAGCAGCCTTCTCGAACAGCTGTAGATGCATGGGAAAAATCCGGTGCTGATCAGCTTGAGATCAAAAAAGCTCTGTTAGAATGTGGAGTACAGCATCTTGATGGTCGTCTTGATACAGAAACAAGTACTGATGAGAAATTCAATGCTGAGGAGTCTGTGAATGCATGTATGATCCAAGCAGGTTTCCAAGATAAATTGGGAAGAATGAAGTGGTGTGAGAAATATAAAAATCTTCCAATTTGTCAGCCTGATGCAGTTATTCCTCAGCGAAGTGTCGAGAGGCGTTTGAATAGTCCTCATTGTGAAGAGCATAAAGAACAACCTGAATGTCAACCTTAAGTATTGAGGCTGCTGTAATCAAAAATCCTTCCATTCTTGTTTTTGCATGGGGGGTGGGATTGTTTCTTCAATATCTATATGCTAACAAAAGTCATCTTGCGTGTGAGTAAATATTAGAAGACTTATCAGTCTTTCTATCGTAAATATTGACGGAGGGGGAAATGAAAAAAACATTGAAATTATTGAGTGCTATAATTTTATTAAGCTCTGCTGGGTGTATTAGCAAACCTCCCCCATCGACGTTAGAATTATGGGAAAAGTCTGGTGTCAGTAAGTCTATGGTCCAACAAGCACTGTCAAAATGTGGTTGGAAACCAATCTACGCTTCTTCTGAAAATATGGATTCGCGTGCAAGTGATTTTGCAGCAGTTTATGAGTGCATGACTAAAGCAGGTTATCGGTACAAATTACAAGATTCAAAGGGAATCTATTTTTCATCAACGCCGCGAAGTGATTCATTTTTAGTCAATTTAATGGTAGCAGGGTATCAGCAGGTTATGGACAATGATACTTTTGGTGTAACCAATTCGACACAACAAGAGCGAGATTTGATGTTACGTTTTGAAAATGATAAAAAGCGCCAGAAAATAAAAAAAGCTTTGCACAAGTGATCATCAACAGTAGAACGTTAATTTTTAAAGCAATAATTAAATAAAAATATTAAACGGGAGAAGAGAGAAATATAGCTCTTTTGTCTCTAATGTAGTTATATTCATCAGCTACGAGATTGGCAATAGTGTTGTTGTCAGATGATGCTAGCGGAGGATAGTGAGTTGTTGTTTAGAGAAATTTATTCAATATAAAGAATGGCAAATAATAGCTTTGCTAAAATATCTTCTTTAACGATAATAAACAGATAGCTTTCATAGAGCTAATTTTGATGAAATTTTATTTTGGTGTTTTTTAAGTTCAGAATGGTGAGTGTTTTACTGTATTTTAGATTTTATCAAAAGATCTAAAATATTACATTTATTAATTCAAATCATTGATGATAGGGTATTAGGAGAAGTTTTTTATTTATTCAAATTTCTTTGTTAGATATCTAGCATTTTTAATATAGAAATTGTGTACATTAGCTTATACATTAGTGTGCAATTTCTTGTTTTTTTGTTGTAGTTGAAGAGATGATGCGGTTATAGATTTCGTATACTGTATCTTTTTGTGCTGTGTTTTATTAAAACGTTTTAATCGTTTAATCTTAAAAGTTATTCTCATTTTGTTGTATTTTTATTTTTTGGTGGTGAGATAAATTGAATATTATATCTCTTCAAAATTCGCATTTTTTCACGTTTTTTTAAGATTGGTTTTTTGGCCTTTTGTAATTGCAGTTTCCAGCGGTTTTTGAGATGCATTCTTTAAAGGGATTTTCATCCTAAATGGTATTTTTAAACTTTTTGTTCTTTCTTTACATAAAACACAAAACATATTATTGAATGCTGTAATTTATCATAAAAAATAAAATAATTTTGTTTGTTTTATTCTTGTTGTGTTTAATTTGTGGTTTATTTTTTTGCCAGCATTTTTTGTTTTTGTTGAAAAAAGAAAGTTTTGAAAAACAATGATAATCAAGGTATCTAACAATCACTTGTATTCGTGCGTTTTTACAGCAGCTATTTTTTCTTTTTTGTTAAATATAAATATTGAGGCACATTCTCATTCATATACATCACTGTCATGTGACAAAAACAAATTACCTTATGAATGCAGTGATGGTTCAAAGCATACAATTAGTGATAAAGTATATAAATTCACGGCGCCTGTTAAAGAAACGAATGGGGAGGATCGTTCTCTCATGTTACCTGCTGCTATAGTAGTGCAGGAGCCAAATACAGTTATTCAGGCAACGCGTGTAGAGGTTGAAGGGACTGCGAGTATAGAAGATATTTATGGTGTTTTTGTATCACGAGGGGGAAAAATTGTTTTGAGCGATTCAGCTTTTAAAAATGTATCAATAGGTCTTAAAGCTGATAATGGAATGATTGAGGTTGATCGTGGAACAATTGAGGCTTTTCAGATTGCTGCTTATGCAGAGAAGCGAGGAGCATCTGTTACGTTAACGAATACAAAAATTAAAGTGGAAGGTTTGGGTATCTGTCAAGAGAGTGCTCTTTTCGTTAGGGCTGATGCGGGTATTCAGATGAAAAGTGGATTTATTGATGTGAATGATGCTGCTGCGCTTTATGTGGGGAGAGGGGGGAGTGCGACTTTAGATGGTGTTACCATTGCTTCAAAATATCAAAAAACAGAAGACAAAGAAAATACAAATGAAAAAATTACACCTACAGTTTTCAATGTAAAACATCAGGGTTCTGTTTATGTAAAAAATACGAATATTATTTCTACGGATGTTCATGTTTTAACAGTTGGACAAGATTCTAACACACCATCCAATAATGGTAGGGAAGGAAATATTTTAATTTCACGGGTTAATATTGAAGATTCAACAATTAAAGCAATAGGTAACAAACATGGTATGTATTTTGAGAGGGATGAGGAAAATGATGCGTATGAACAGGGGCTTGTCTTTTTGAAAAGGACGATTTTTGAGGTTCCAGATGGGACAGCTGTTCATAGCCATAACAGTCGTATTTATATTGGAGTAACAGAAGGTACAAAAATTTTTGGTGACTTATTATTAACAGCTGAAAAGGGGGGAAGTGTAGCGATTTTGGCTAATTCTTCTTCATTGATAGGAGGGACTCGTGTTGCCGATGATTCTATTGCTGAGCTTTATTTAACAGGGGGATCAAAATGGTTTTTGACAAAAAGAAGAGAGATCGATTTGCAAGTTGCAAACCGTACAAGTTCGTCTATTTCATTTGTGAAAGTTTCTGATAGTTTTATTGCTTTTGAGACTCCAATGTTTCAGGAGTATCAGACACTTCATATTGGGAAGGGAGAAAAAGAAGTTTATAGTGCACAAGATAGGGCAGATATTTATCTCAATACACATCTCAGTAGTGATGGTTTGCTCGATAATAAAAAAACTGATCGGCTTTTGATACATGGTGATGTTTCTGGAAAAACGACAGTTTATGTGCAATTTGTTTCAGGAAATCAGGGTGAGATAGCAACCGGTGAAAATGCTCATAGTATTTCACTTATTCAGGTTTCTGGAAAAGCGGCAGAGGATTCTTTTCAGTTAAATCGTGCTTATATCGCATTAGAGGGTTTGCCTTACCAATATTATCTTCATGCTTATGGTCCAGCTTCTGCTCTTGGAAATGCACAAACTTCTCAAAGATTGGTTGAAGGAGATGGAGATTTTTGGGATTTCCGCCTTGAAAGTAAATATATTCAGCCTGCTTTAGAGGTGTCTGCTATTCCCCCTTCTGAGTTAAAGGTCAGAGAGGTTGTTCCACAAGTTCCGACCTATCTTTTGTTACCAAATGCGTTGTTTCATGTTGGGCTCATGGATATTAGTTATCAACAAAAGCAGTTGCAAGTTAGGCGGTCTATTCCTCGTAAACTATTAAAAGTTGAAGGGAACTTTGCTTTATCTGTCCACGGTTATGGTGGGAGTTATCGTTATGTCTCAGATCTTTCTACACTTAAATATGGGTACGATGGTCATGTTGATTATAACGCTATAAAAACAGATATTTTGCTCAAAACAATAGAGCGTGCATATAGTACGACATCTTTTGGGATTATGGGAACCTATGGAAAGCTTTCCTTACAACCTCATAACGTGGAACAAAGTCAAAAGAGTACATTTAATAAATGGTCATTTACGGCATATGCTAGTGTGAAACATTACACTGATTTTTACGTAGACGGTCTTTTATCTTATGGTTTGTTTAAAGGGGATGTGCGTAGCCGTGTTTGGGGTAAGACGGCGACATTAAAAGCAAATCCTTTGAACGTGTCGTTTTCTGCTGGTAAAGTGTCTATGACAGGATATAAAGATCTTATTTTTGATCCGCAACTTCAGCTTATTTATCAACATCTTCAATTTGATAAGTTTCGTGATATTGATGGATTTGATGTTGAGATGAAAAAAATAGATCAATGGTTTATGCGTGTTGGTGGGCGTTTAAGTAAAACATTTACAGCCTCTGAAAAGGATCGTATAATTTCTTTTTATGGCAATATTCATCTTGCTCATTGTTTTGATAAAGAACAATTTGTTCATTTTAAAGATGTTTTCCAGTTGGGTTCTTTCGGTTATTCCTTAGAAACAGGTTTGGGTATCAATGCGCAGTTTTCTTCTAAAGTTACACTTCACAGTGATCTTAGCTATCAGCATAGGTTAACCAAGGCTGGTTTTTCTGGAGTTCATTTTTCTGGTGGTTTGCGCTATCATTTTTAAGCAATCTTTTTAAAAATAATAAATGTGATTTTCAAAGTTTTGTTCTACTATCGGAATTAAAACCATTGTTTGTGCAGAATTTTTTAATAATGGTACCATGTGCTTTAATAAATATGAAAATATCATGTTGATTTATTTTTATCTGCTATAGCATTTCTCAAATGCTTTAAAAAATTTGTCCATCTGATAAACAGATTTAAAATGAGAAAATCCTACAATATCGGGGTTCTTATTCAATATGAATAAAGATAAATTATCATTATAAATCAATGTTTTGCCATATGATGCTTAAGGTATCATCGAGCCATTTATGGTAATTGCGTGCTTCTTCGTTTGAGTTATGAACAGAGAAAATAAAACCAGGATATCCACCAAATGCTGGTGGAGGTGGTGAAAGATGATTGGTTTCAAAGAAAATGATAGTTCTGGCGGTTTGAGGATGCTGTGCAACCTTATCTAGACCTAAAAATCCAGAAAACCGTCCATGACCACGAAGAGGAATAATATAATTTGCCGCCACTTTTTTAGCTGGGAGTATATCGGGAAGGTCTGGGGTTTGTTCAGCTAAAGCGGCATTCATACATAGTTTTGCAAATGAAATCCCTGTACCTTGCTCAACAATAAAATGGGAAACACCTGATCCACCTATACGAGCGCCTATCTCAATGATATAAGGTAAATTATTAGCATCTAGGCGTAGCTCTACATGGGCAGCACCTATATTTATACCAAGAGCTTTAACTCCAGAGCATGCAGCCTCACATAAAGCAATAATTAAAGGATCATCTATATCACAGCGTTGACGATAAATTGTTTCTTCAAACCATGGTCCCTCAGGCTGTCCCTTGTCTCCAACGGCCAGAACGTGTACACCTGCTGTATCAACAAAGCATTCTACGACAAACTCTTTTCCTGGCAAATACTGTTCTACTACTAAACCTACAGGTTTATTTTTATCATTAAAACGTGCCATGTCTTTATGCTGAACATTCCATACGGCTTTAATGAGATCAGGAAGTTCGGCGGAATTTTTAGCTAACATTACGCCTGTACTTGCCCATCCAGAGACGGGTTTAATAACGAGTGGATAATCCAAGGCTTGTGTTTGTGATAGGTCTTCTGGATGATCTATATAAAAGAATCCTGGTGTTCTTAAGCCTGCTTTAGCGAAAGCTTGACGCATGAGATATTTATTTCTGGTTAATGCTGCTACTTCTGGTTCAATACTTGGAGTATTGATTTTTTTTGCAGCCAAAGCTGTCCATAGGATGGCTTCTTCGCGAAGGGTCATAACCCCAGAAATATTGCGTTCTTTTGCTTCCGTTGCAAAAGTGTCTAGAGCTGCCTCTGGGTTATCAAAAACAGGAAGTTGCCAAGTTGAAGTTACTGCTGCGGGGTGTTGAGAGGGAACGCTTTCAGCGGTATCATAGATCATTACTAATTCGATATTAGCTGCTTGTGCTGCTTCAAATATAAATGGTAATTTTGCATTGCGCTGGCAAACTAACGCGAGTTTTTTCATTTTGTTTCCTCATTAAATTTGGAGTTTTGAGAATGGCGTTTATGTTGCCATGTAGATACCTTTGATGCATCTATAAATAAGAGTGTCATCCCTATAACAACTACAATCATAGCAATTATTTTGATCATATTGAGAGAAGGGCTCGAGCCGATTATCCATTCACATGCAATCACTGCAAAAGGGGATAATACGCCGATAGTGTTGGCGTATAATACGCCTCCTTCGGCTAAAACTTTTTGATATAATACGTAAACTGGTGCCGAGCAAACAGTTCCTAAAATCAATATTTTAAATATATCTTCTAACTTAAGATAGAAGAGTGGGGCAGGATCAAAAATAAATAATGGCATAAATGATGCTGCAGAAATTGTCGTGATCCAAGCCAGTGAGGTGAGCAAAGGTAGATTTTTAAGATAACGTTTAGACAATAAGCCATAAGCAGAATAAGAAAGTGCTGCTGTTAAAGCAAGAGCTATTCCTATTAGGTTGTATCCACCTTCTCCACTATTTATATTGAATACTACAGCTGCTACACTGACAATTATCACTCCACTAAGCTTCAGCCATGAGAATTTAAGGACATTTGTCAATGCACCTAATATATAAGTAATTCCTGGAATAGTAGCGAGCACCATGGTTAAATCACTGGCTTTGAGCGATTTTAATGCACCAAAGCTGCATACAAAATACAGCGAAAATCCTAACACTGAGAGAATTAAAAAAGAAGGTATCATGGAAAGCAATGGTAGGGATCTGAAAACAGCTTTCTCACGAAATATTGCAATCAGCCATAAGGTGGCAGCGGTGGCAAACAACCTAAGTCCAACCGCATGCATGACGGGTATATTGCTAACCAAATTCTTAGATAATAACCAACTTATGGAAAACAATGCTAGAATGGCAAAAGTAAATAATAATAATCGTCCTTTTATAAAACTCAATGATTTAATCCTCTAATCACTCGCTGTGCATAAGATGATGTTGAAAAATTAAATCGTGACTGTGAAGTTTGCGGCTTACCAAGATTATTTTGGATATAATCTTTAGCTCCTGCCAAATAAGCGTCATCATCTAATGCTTCAAGTGCTTCTATATCTGCTATCATCAATATTATTACTTTTTCAAGACGCTCCAAATCAAATTGAAGATAACCTTGATTTGTTTCAATCAATGCTTTGTTCCGCATCAATATTTCAAAAAGCAAGATCCCTGTACCAGCATCGAATGTCATATGCTGATCAGAATCTTTTGGATAACGAAATATGCGTTCTAATAGGATAAATTCAGTTATTTCTTTCCAAAATTTTGGATGATTTTGTAGCATAATACGCACTGTAATTAAATCAACTTTAGTTTCTTCTAGAAGACCTGTAAACCAATTTAATTTTATATACAGATTTTTATCCAATGGCCGCGGTCCGGTATGATGTGCATAGTCATGATAATAGCCCCACAAACAGCGAGCATCGTAAATGTCTTCTTTAGATAAGTTACGACTATGCAATTGACCGAACAGGAATTTACTATCTCGACCGAGTAAACGTTCAGCTTCCACAATTGTTTGCTTGTTGTAAATATCAAAGAATTTACTGAAAAAAAAACAAAGCAAATGCTTGCTTATCAATTTTTTGAGCAGCTGCTACAGATTCTGGGAATAGAACAATGCAATTGCCTTCTAAAAAACCTCTTGATGCTATTCCCATTTTTATACATTGAAAAGGTGATAGATAATTATTTGTATATTTTGAGGCGTCAGCAAGATAGGCCGTTTCATGACGATATCCTGTAACTAATTCCAGCCGGAATCCTTCTGGATCAGGTCCATTTGTTGCACGCATTGGAGCCAAGAAAAACAAGGGAGCATCTGGTAATGGGGCTTTGAAAGCAGCCAAAGTATTATCAAATTTAGGAGGGGTCGTTAAACCGCTGATTATCCACTGAAGAAGATCATCAGAAATGGTCGCTAAAAGTTTTGGAGATAATCCGTCAAGAATATTGGCATGGTGGTTCAGCAGAGTGATCAATTCATTGATCATATTATTATCTGCTGAAGTTGGTTCTTTAATGCTCCCATTTCGTTCTTGGCGCATACGGAATTTGTCAGCTAAGTTAACAATGGAAAGAAGCACTTCAGATTTTTTCATGATTAGTTGACTTTAGTGAGTGGAGCAAAAAGGCCATTGGCATTTGTTCAAAATTTTCGATAATATTCAGCTTATAGCGATTTGCCGCAACCGATGTTGTGATACAAGCATCTGCTTTTTCAGCCTTACAAAGAACGGCTGCATCAGCATTGCTGTTGGCAAATACTTTGTCATATTGATGAGCTACCAGAGATTGTGGGGCAGGATGAGTCGCTACGGTTTTAATTTCATCAGCGTTATTGCGTTTAGCTAAAACCATAGAGTGAGTAGGCATGATAAAGCTGTCAAATAATTGCATATCACCTAAACGGGTAAATATGAGTGTATGCAAATCAGGGTAAGCAGCACAGCTTAAGAGATATCCATCCTTTTTCTGAGCAAGTTCATTAAATGCTTCTTCAAGAGTTGCGTATAAGATAATACGGGATCTCGAGTCAGTGGACAAAATATTTTGATTGTGATTATCAAGCCATAACTGTGCTGCTGCTGCACAGTTAGTATCTGCAGGGCCAAGTGTATAGATAAAAGTATTATTTTCAGATTGCATGATCTCTATTCTTTTAATTATGCGACTAAATTTAAATTAGTGTGATATGATAGAGTATATCAAGAACAATGCGTTAAGTAATTTAGTGCTTTATAAAATAATGTATATATGAAAGAAAATTTACAATTATAATTTTGTCTGTTCATTATTCTATCATGCCGTAAAACAGCGTCTTTTAGGGGAGTAATTGAGCAGAAAAATTCTATGCAGGGTATTTATTGGATATGTTAGAGGATTATTGGAATGGTTAAGCGAAGGTGAATGACACGTAAACTGCACTGCTCTATCATTTTTTAGATGAGAAGCGTTTTTGAATCTGTTCGTATTGATAATACTATTGTAGGTGAATAATAAGCAAATTGGTAAGGCGTGAACATCTTTGCCATAAAACTCAATATGTTTAATTTCTTAATTAAGATAATACTTTTAGAAATTGTTTTACTATTATGATTGTATTAAATATATAAAAGGCAATCATCATTGTCTTGTTTGTAAAAGAAACATGAAATATAACTCTTAAGTTAGATTGAGATTGGCAAGATTTTTTTCTTCTTTGGAATCGTTAAGAAGGTCAGATTAAACCTTATTCAAGCTACAGAACCTAAAGAAACAGTCGTTTTTTTTGAAAAGATCAGAGGTAAACAAATATGCGTGAGATTTTGGATCATGTTGATATGCCATTGAATAAGAAGAGTTCTGTTCAAAAGGTTCAAAATCTTTCATTCCAATCACACCCAAAACGGTTTTATAAGCAAGTGAAGATCGCTTGTGAGGAGGGCGGCTTTACGATTTTGTTGGATGAATGTCCTGTAAAAACGCCCGCAAGGCGTCATTTTCATGTGCCAACAGAAGTGTTTGCTGAATATGTTGCTCAGGAATTTGAGAACCAAAAGCACGTTGTTGATCCTGCAAAAATGCCGATGACGCGTTTGGTTAATACTGTTATTGATGGTATCGCTGATGATATGCAGGCGGTTTTTGAAGATTTATTGCGTTTCGTTGCATGTGATATGATCTTTTATCGTGCACAAACACCTAAAGAGTTGGTGCAAAAACAATCTGAACAATGGGATCCTTTATTAGATTGGGCTGAAAAAAAGCTAGGTGCAAGGTTTTATTTGACAGAAGGGCTGATGCATGTGGAACAATCACCAGAAGCACTTCAAGCAGTCAGTAATTATTTACGTAGAGTTGAGTCTGCTTATATGCTTGCTGCACTTTATATGATGACAACATTAACGGGATCTGCTCTCATTGCTCTTGCTGTTGCAGCGGGAAACATTGATGCTGATCATGCTTGGTCTATTGCCCATTTAGATGAAGATTGGATGATGGAGCAATGGGGAACGGATAAAGAAACAATAGCACGCCGTGCTCATAAAAAAGTTGAATTTAATGCTGCTGCTACAATTGTTACAACTTGTTTATAGGGGAAAATCTTTTATTTACGTGCATTCTTTTCGCTCAGAGTATTTTTGTGACTTTTTGAGGATTGGTTTTTACTTTATCAAGTCCAGGAAATATTTCATTGGTTATGGTTAAGAGCGCTTCGTCATTGCCACGGATAAAATACCATTGGTTATCGTGAAGTAGGGCAATAATTTCAGTTTGAATAGAGCATTTTTTCCCAGCATTTGTTGTGGTTACAAGCTCCACGGGTATAACAAAATAAGGGGTACCATTATCAAGGGTACCTTCACGTTTTTGTTTTTGATCAATGTTGATCGTTTCAATCTTGTAACTTTCTGCCAACCGTTCTATTTGGCTTTTCATGATTTGTAGAAATTGTGATTGATTAAGATTTTTTTTGGCGGTTAAGTGGTTGATGACTTGGGGAGGAATAGCATTTAAGATGGCATTTGCATCGGCATTTTTAAGTGCTTTACTATAAGCAGATGTTGCTTTCTCAAGAGTTGTAAGTTTTTGGTTGGTTATTGTATGTGCTTCAGTTGTTGATGTGATAAAGACAATGCATAAAAGAATGGGAACGAGAAAACAAATTCGCGGCATTAGAAACCTTTGTTAATTCATTTGAAGAGATTCAACACATTATAAAGGAAAAGCGGACGAGCAAAAAGCCTCTTGCGCTTTTGCATGAGACGAATATCCACAAAAATGGAGGCTTTTGCCTCCATTTTAAAAATCAAAAGAATGCGTATTGATTGTTTAAACAGAATAGTACATATCAAATTCAACAGGATGGGGTGTTGTTTCGTAACGCAAGACTTCTTGCATCTTTACTTGAATGAAGGAATTAATCTGATCATCATCAAAAACGTCGCCAGCTTTAAGAAAGCCACGATCTTTGTCAAGTGCTTCAAGCGCTTCACGCAGGCTTCCTGAAACAGTAGGGATTTCTTTAAGTTCCTTTAAGGGAAGATCATAAAGATCTTTATCCATAGCATGTCCGGGATGAATTTTGTTTTTGATACCGTCAAGACCAGCCATTAAAAGGGCTGCAAATGCCAAATAGGGATTTGCTGTTGGGTCTGGAAAACGAACTTCTACGCGTTTTGAATTTGGTGAGGAGCTCATAGGAATACGGCAAGATGCAGAACGATTACGTGCTGAATAGGCAAGAAGAACAGGAGCTTCATAACCAGGAACCAAACGTTTATAGGAGTTTGTGGATGGGTTGGTAAAAGCATTTATTGCTTTTGCGTGCTTAATAACACCACCGATAAAAAACAAACAGGTTTCTGATAGTCCGGCATATTCATTTCCTGCAAAAATGGGTTTGCCATCTTTCCAAATGGAAATGTGGACATGCATTCCAGAGCCGTTATCACCAAAAACTGGTTTTGGCATGAAGGTTGCTGTTTTCCCATAACTGTTTGCTATTTGATGTACAACATATTTAAAAATTTGCATCTTGTCAGCCTCGCGAACAAGTGTATCAAAACGAATACCCAATTCATGTTGGCCTGCTGCTACTTCGTGATGGTGTTTTTCGACCTGTACACCCATATCCTTGAGTGCTGTGAGCATTTCAGAACGCATATCTTGGCAGGAATCAATCGGCGGAACAGGAAGGTAGCCTCCCTTTATTCGTGGGCGATGCCCTAGATTTCCTGTTTCATATTCCGTATCATCATTAGAGGGAAGTTCACTTGAATCGAGTTTAAACCCTGTGTTGTAAGGGTCCGTTTTATAGCGCACATCATCAAAGATAAAAAACTCTGCTTCTGGACCCACATTGATTGTATCTCCAATGTTTAAAGATTTCATATACACCTCAGCCCTTTTGGCGATAGAACGAGGATCTCTACGATAAAACTCACCAGAGACAGGATCAAGTACATCACAAAATATGACCAAAGTAGATTGAGCAAAAAAAGGATCAATATGTGCTGTTGCTGGATCTGGCATTAAAACCATGTCAGATTCATTAATTGTTTTCCAACCAGCAATTGAAGAACCATCAAACATGACACCATCATTAAAAGTATCCTCGCTGATCTCTGCGATATCCATTGTAATGTGATGCAATTTTCCTCGTGGATCAGTAAAACGTAAATCAACAAAACGGATTTCGTTGTCTGTAATCTGTTTGATAATATCTGATGCGGTTGTCATATTCAATTTCCTTAATATGGCGTTGAGGTGGATAAAAAAGTGAATTTTCTCGTTATTTATTAAAGGGCATCGATACCGGTTTCGTCCGTGCCTATACGAATTGCATCATCAATGGAAAAGACAAATATCTTTCCATCTCCTATATGTTTTGTTTGAGCTGCTTTACGTATTGCATCAACAGTTTGTTCCAGTTTTTCATCGGACACAACAATTTCAATCTTTACTTTAGGTAGAAAGTCAACAACATATTTCGTACCACGATAAAGTTCTGTATGTTCCCTTTGACGACCAAAACCTTTCGCTTCAGTTACTGTAATACCATGTAACCCAATTTTTTGAAGCGCTTCTTTCACTTCATCAAGTTTGAAAGGTTTTATAATGGCTTCAATTTTTTTCATGCTGAAATTATCTCCAACGTTATTTTGTCTTTTTAGACTGCATCACATTATATTGACAACTGTAAGATGTCCAACAGATACTTTGTGCACAAAAAGTCGAAAATAATGACACTCTATGCTCTGTTAGGAGAGTTTCTTTTGTAGAATACAGCCAAATACTGTTTTTTGGGAAAAAAACTTACAATTCTTATACAGAATTCAAATAATATAATAAAAGAGTTTTGTTTCTTTTTTATTAGATAATATCTTGACTTATAAGGATAATTAGACGCTCTCCACATTGAATGAGAAACTCTAATAGCGTAAGATTTTCTCATTTTAGATCTTTTTATCGTCAATCAATCAAAACGATACTTTTATATATCATAAATAGTTATGAGTGTGTGGATAACAACATTTGAAAAAAGAAATAAAATGCTTTTTATGAAAGCTTTCGATAATTAAAGGCTTTACAATATTAGGGAGTAGGGAAGACAAATATTGGAAAAGAGTGTGATGATGCCGATTCATAAATGTAAAGATGGTGGTGTATAATAATGAGTTTATCATTATAGCATTCATAGGAGCCGTTGTGAAATGGGCTTGAGAGCATTGAGAAATGTTTCTTTAAAACAGATGTGGGAATTGGCAACGCAAATATATTCCGTTTGGGGCGTTTTGTTCCTTCGTGAGGAATGTGATCTTCATTAAGGAACGCGATAAATAAAAGTGTGAAGCAATGGCAATCTTCATTATAAGATATTGCTGTGGATGCCTTGGAAAATCATAAAGATAAATTAAAAGGAAATGGAAATATAGAAATTTATTTATACCCTTAAAACTTCATATTCTTCCCAGTTTAGGTTGTCTGGTCGTTTCAGGTATAAACAAAACAGAGAATAAATACGCAATTATGTGCGCGTTCCTATTTGGCAATACGACAACTGAAACAGCTTATAAAGCGCTAAATTGTTTTTAGTCTTTGCTTCAAACGTGTTGCACCACTGGAATTAGGTGTTGGTTTACAGGTAATAATAAAAGTACAGGCTTTGTTAGTATGCTGTATTTTACAATAGAAAGCGTTTCTAAGAATTAGAATTATAGAGAGATGGGCGCAGTAAAACATCTTTTAGAAATTTTCCCGTATAGGAAGCGGGAACCTTAATGATGTCTTCAGGGCGTCCAATTGCAACAATTTCACCACCGCGATCTCCACCTTCTGGTCCTAAATCAATAATCCAGTCGGCTGTCTTTATAACATCAAGGTTATGTTCAATGACTATAACTGTGTTGCCTTGCTCGACTAGTTCGTGAAGCACTTCAAGAAGTTTGGAAATATCATGAAAATGTAAACCTGTTGTCGGTTCATCCAAAATATAGAGTGTACGTCCCGTTGTTTTACGAGAAAGTTCTTTCGCAAGTTTTACACGTTGTGCTTCCCCACCAGAAAGTGTGGTTGCTTGCTGTCCTACTTTTATGTAACCCAACCCTACTTTAATGAGAGTTTCCATTTTATTATGAATAGCGGGAATAGCTTGGAAAAATTCCTCTGCCTTTTCAATTGTCATATCCAAAATATCGGCTATAGACTGTCCTTTGAATTTTATTTCTAGTGTTTCTCGGTTATAGCGTTTTCCTTTACAGACATCGCAAGTAACATAGACATCAGGTAAAAAGTGCATTTCAATTTTGATGACTCCATCACCTTGACATGCTTCGCACCGTCCTCCTTTAACATTAAATGAAAAACGCCCAGCTTTGTAACCGCGGGTTTTTGATTCTGGAAGATCGGCAAACCACTCACGAATCGGTGTAAAAGCGCCTGTATAGGTTGCGGGATTAGAGCGTGGGGTGCGTCCAATAGGAGACTGGTTGATATCGATGACTTTATCAAGAAATTCTAATCCTTCAATTTTGTCATAGCTGGCAGGGCTGTGATGAGAGCCCATGATATGATGTGATGCTGCTTTGAAAAGCGTTTCAATAAGAAATGTTGATTTTCCTCCTCCAGAAACACCAGTTATGCATGTGAAGGTTCCAAGAGGAATATTCGCATTGATATTTTTGAGGTTATTGCCTTTGGCGCCGATGATTTTAAGTGTTTTCGTTTTTGATATTTTGCGTCGCTCTGTCGGCATTTTAACAGCCATTTTTCCTGAAAGGTATTGGCCTGTGAGAGAGGCTGAATTTTCTATAATTTCCTGCGGTGTTCCTTGCGCTATGATTTCTCCACCATGAACGCCTGCGGCAGGCCCCATATCGACAACATAGTCTGCTGTGAGAATAGCATCTTCATCATGTTCAACAACAATAACTGTATTGCCAAGATTACGCAAATGGCGCAGCATTTCCAACAGGCGTTCATTATCGCGTTGGTGTAAACCGATAGATGGTTCATCTAAAATATAAAGAACGCCTGTAAGACCAGAACCAATTTGGGATGCCAACCGAATGCGTTGGCTTTCTCCCCCTGAAAGCGTTCCTGAATTTCGAGACAAGGTAAGATATTCCAATCCTACATGATTTAAAAAAGCCAAGCGTTCACGAATTTCTTTTAAAATACGTACGGCGATATTACGTTGTTTTTTTGTGAGATATTGATGAACATTGGCAAACCAATCATCTGCCTTTAGAATAGAAAGATCTGATATTTGCCCAATATGCATTCCGTTTATTTTTACAGCAAGTGCCTCTGGTTTTAAACGATAACCGTGACAAGCTGGGCAGGGCGAAGAAGACATATAACGTTCGATTTCTTCTCGAGACCAAGCAGAATCGGTTTCTTTCCAGCGTCTCTCCATATTAGGGATGATTCCTTCAAAGGGTTGGGTCGTTTTATGCGAACCAGAATTATTTTTATAGATAAAAGAAATTTCATCTCTTTTTGTACCGTAGAGAATAGCCTGTTGTGCTTCATTAGAGAGTTCACACCATTGATCTGTGAGTTTGAAACCGTAAGCTTTTCCTAATGCTTCTAAGGTTTGTTTATAGTAAAGTGAATCTGACTTAGCCCAAGGGGCAATGGCGCCATTCTTGAGGGTAAGATTTTTATTGGGCACAATTTTCAGTGGATCCATTGCTTTTTTTATGCCCAGTCCATCGCAGAGAGGACAGGCGCCAAAAGGATTATTGAACGAAAAAAGGCGTGGTTCAATTTCAGGAATAGAAAAACCCGATACAGGGCAGGAAAACTTTTCTGAAAAAATGAGCCGTTTGTGTGTATCATTTTTTGATTTATGAGCAGATTCCTTTGTTGTTTCTTTTTGTGCTAAGGGTTGGTCTGCCATTTCAGCAATGGCAAGCCCATTTGCTAGCTGTAAACAGGTTTCTATACTATCAGCCAAGCGAGAGGTGATATCCTTCTGTACAACAATGCGGTCTACCACGACATCGATGTCGTGTTTATATTTTTTATCCAGAGGTGGAATATCAGGGATTTCATAAAACTTGCCATCAACTTTAGCGCGTTGAAATCCTCTTTTTAAAAGTTCTGTTAGCTCTTTTTTATATTCTCCCTTTCGTCCTCGCACCAAAGGGGCCATAATAAAAATTCGCGTTCCTTTTGGTAAGGCCATAATTTGATCCACCATTTGGCTTACTGTCTGGCTTTCAATAGGAAGTCCTGTCACAGGAGAATGAGGAATACCAATACGTGCAAAGAGAAGACGCATGTAATCGTGGATTTCAGTAACGGTACCTACTGTTGAACGAGGATTGCGACTGGTTGTTTTTTGTTCAATGGAGATAGCTGGAGAGAGACCGTCTATGCGGTCGACATCGGGTTTTTGCATGACTTCCAAAAATTGGCGTGCATAGGCTGAAAGGCTTTCGACATAGCGGCGTTGTCCTTCAGCGTAAATTGTATCAAACGCTAAGGATGATTTCCCTGATCCAGAAAGTCCTGTTATAACAATGAGTTTATCACGAGGCAGATCGAGATCAATATTTTTAAGATTATGCTCACGTGCACCGCGAATGGAGATATATTTTTGATGAGTCATACTTTATCCTTGGCATATGTGGCAAAAATTGAGCACCTAAAATGGAATAAAACTGTTTTTTTAGAATTATAATGTGTTTAACTGCTTTAATGCAAAAGGAAGGTATAAGTTTTGTGAAAAAAATACAAATGAGCAGCTTTTTATTCTCTCGTGGTGGAATAAACTATGCGTTTTTATCATCTTTTGTTATAATTACACTGAATACAATATTGGTAAAGGATAGCAATACCCATATTGATGGTCAATTGCGACATGTAAATTGAAGGTCAAGAGGGTTATAACTGTTATAGAACAGAGTATTTTACAAATTAAAATTTTGGAGTTTATGCGATGGCTGGTAGCCTTAATAAAGTTATTTTGATTGGTAATCTTGGTGCGGATCCTGAAATCCGCCGTTTGAATTCTGGTGATCAAGTGGCAAATCTGCGTATTGCTACTTCAGAAAGTTGGCGCGATCGGAATACAAATGAGCGAAAAGAACGCACTGAGTGGCATAGTATTGTTATTTTTAATGAAAACCTTGTCAAAGTTGCAGAGCAATATTTAAAAAAAGGCAGCAAAATTTATATTGAGGGGCAGTTACAGACACGAAAATGGCAAGATCAAAATGGAAATGATCGTTATACAACAGAGATTGTTTTGCAAAAGTACCGTGGCGAATTACAAATGCTTGATGGGCGGGGAGCTGCGAGCGGGGAGCAAGGAGCAAGTCAAGGGGGGAGTTATAGTGGTGGCTTTGCCGATAGTCACTCAAATCAGAGAAATGCTTTTGGTCAAAATAATAATCAATTGGGAGAAAGTTTTTCACACAAATTAGATGATGACGTCCCTTTTTAAGAGTCTTTAAATTGCAGTATTATGATCATTTTATGGTTTGCTTGTTTCAGATTTTTGAAGTTTAGCGAAGTGAAAATTGTTAATTATTATTGGTAATTTAAAATATAAATTAATAACGTCTTGAAAAATATTGTTAAATTTCTTTTTTGTCATGGGAGAGAAATTAGCATTTTTGTGTATTTTTCGCTATAAATAAAGTGAAATGATTCTTTTTTGAAAGTTTTGAAATTGTGACCGATCTTACTCCACACCCAGAACGTGATGTGCTAACCGGTATTGAACCAATCAGTATTATTGATGAAATGCAACGCTCCTATCTCGATTATGCGATGAGCGTGATTGTTTCACGTGCACTCCCTGATGTCCGTGATGGTCTTAAGCCTGTTCATCGACGTATCCTTCATGCTATGAATGAGATGGGGCTTTCTTTCAATAAGTCGTATCGTAAATCTGCTGGTGTTGTTGGTGAGGTTATGGGGAAATTTCATCCCCATGGTGATGCTTCAATTTACGATGCATTAGTGCGTATGGCGCAGGACTTTTCTTTAAGAAATCCATTAATTGATGGTCAGGGAAATTTTGGTTCCGTTGATGGTGATCCACCCGCGGCTATGCGCTATACTGAGTGTCGTTTAGAAAAAGTTTCAGAAGAACTTTTAGCTGATATTGATAAAGATACTGTTGATTTTCAGGATAATTACGATGGGCGTGAGCGTGAACCGGTTGTCTTGCCAGCGCGTTTTCCCAATCTTTTGGTTAATGGGTCAGGGGGGATTGCTGTGGGAATGGCAACCAATATTCCTCCCCATAATCTTGGTGAAGTCGTTGATGGTTGTATCGCTTTGATTGATAATCCCGATATCACACTCGATAAAATAATTGAAATTATTCCTGGTCCGGATTTTCCTACAGGGGGTATTATCCTTGGCCACTCTGGTGTTCGTGCAGCTTATGAAACAGGGCGTGGCTCAATCATTATGCGTGCTAAAGTTGATATCGAAGAAATTCGCAGTGGTCGGCAGGCAATTATTGTGAGTGAGATCCCTTATCAAGTTAATAAGGCAACAATGATTGAGAAAATGGCTGAATTGGTGCGCGATAAACGCATTGAGGGAATCTCTGATTTGCGTGACGAATCGGATCGTGATGGATATCGGGTTGTTATTGAGCTGAAGAAAGATGTTGTTGCGGAAATTGTTTTAAACCAATTATATCGGTATACGCCGCTACAAACTTCCTTTGGTTGTAATATGGTTGCTTTGAATGGGGGAAAACCCGAACAGATGACGTTGCTTGATATGCTTCGTGCATTTGTTTCTTTTCGGGAAGAAGTTGTCAGTCGGCGAACAAAATATCTTTTGCGTAAAGCGCGTGAGCGAGCACATGTTTTGGTTGGCCTTGCCCTTGCAGTTGCCAATATTGATGAAATTATAGCGCTTATTCGCAAAGCTCCTGATCCACAGACAGCACGTGCACAGTTAATGGAGCGACGCTGGCCAGCGATGGATGTCGCGCCTTTGATTAAACTTATTGATGATCCTCGTCATATTATCCACGAGGATGGTACTTATAATCTCTCTGAAGAACAGGCACGTGCTATTTTAGAATTGCGTTTGCAACGATTGACAGCCCTTGGACGTGATGAAATCGCTGATGAATTGAATAAAATTGGTGTGGATATTGCTGATTACCTTGATATCTTAGCATCGCGCGTACGCATTATGGGTATTGTTAAGGACGAGTTGAGTGCTCTGCGTGAGGAATTTGCAACACCGCGACGTACCGTATTTGGTTTTGGTAGCGCTGAGATGGAGAGTGAAGATCTGATCGCGCCAGAGGATATGGTCGTAACGGTGAGCCATAGTGGCTATATTAAGCGTGTGCCTCTTAATACCTATCGTGCACAGCGACGTGGTGGTAAGGGGCGTTCTGGTATGTCCACGAAGGATGAGGATTTTGTAACGCGGTTGTTTGTTGCTAATACGCATACTCCGGTTCTTTTCTTTTCATCACGTGGGATTGTTTATAAGGAAAAAGTTTGGCGACTGCCGCTGGGGACACCCCAATCGCGTGGGCGGGCTTTGATCAATATGCTTCCTTTACAACAAGGTGAGCGTATTACAACGATTATGCCTTTGCCTGAAGATGAAGCGAGCTGGAGTGCATTAGATATTATGTTTGCGACAACACGTGGAACTGTGCGTCGTAATAAATTATCAGATTTCGTTCAGGTTAATCGTAATGGTAAAATTGCGATGAAACTTGATGAAGAAGATGAAATTCTTTCTGTTGAAACCTGTACAGAACATGATGATGTTGTTCTAACAACAGCCAATGGACAATGTATCCGTTTTCCAGTTGTTGATGTTCGGGTCTTTGCTGGGCGTAATTCTGTGGGAGTTCGTGGTATCAATTTAGCTAAAGGCGATAAAGTCATTTCGATGACAATTTTAGAGCATGTCGAGGCAACGTCCATTGAACGTTCTGCTTATATTAAACGTGTAATGAATGAACGGCGTGCTGCTGGTGCAGATGCTGATGTTGAAGATATTGTCATTCTGGATGATGAAGATGGGGGTGTTGAAACAGAGTTAACAGATGAACGTTATGCAGAACTTCATACACGTGAACAAATGCTTTTAACAGTGAGTGAGTTTGGTTATGGTAAACGTTCTTCTTCCTATGAGTTCCGGATTTCGGGACGTGGTGGAAAAGGGATTCGTGCAACAGATCCATCTAAAACAGCTGAAATTGGTAAATTAGTAGCGGCTTTTCCGGTGAAGGCGCAAGACCAAATTATGTTGGTGTCAGATGGGGGGCAGCTTATTCGTGTCCCTGTTGAGGGAATTCGTACTGCTGGGCGCTCAACTAAGGGAGTCACAATTTTTAATACAGCCAAAGGTGAAAGAGTCGTATCGGTTGAACGTATTTCTGAACCTGAAGATGATACGAGTTCATTAGATGATGAAGGTGAGAAGCATTCTGATACAGTTGATATGAGCGAAGAAAAATAATTTTTAAGAGGAAGGAGTAAAGTCATGAAAATTGCTCTTTACGCAGGTTCGTTTGATCCTCTTACAAACGGTCATCTTGATGTTTTAAAAGGGTGTTTTGTGTTAGCTAATAAGGTGGTCGTCGCTATAGGTATACAGGGTGACAAAAAAGCACTCTTTAGCTTTGAAGAGCGTGTTGGTTTTATTACCCAAGTAGGGAAAGACTTTTTCGGTGCAGATTCTAATCGGTTGCAGGTTCTTTCATTTAATAACCTTCTCATTGACAAGGCACGTGAAGTTGGTGCTTCATTTCTCGTTCGCGGATTGCGTGATGGTACTGATCTTGATTATGAAATGCAAATGGCAGGGATGAATGGCATTCTGGCTCCTGAATTGCAAACTGTTTTTTTGCCCGCAAGTGTTTCTGGGCGTGCGATAACGTCTACATTGGTACGTCAAATTGCCTCTATGGGAGGTGATGTGACACCATTTGTGCCGCCCAATGTTGCACAAGCTTTGCGCTCGAAATTCCAGTCTTTAAAGGAGAATAAGTGTGTCTCGTAGAATTTTTGCTGTTTTGATATGTGTGTTTTGTTTTTTTTCATTGTCCGCTGTCGCTGGTAATTCTAGCCCTGCAAATGATGCAAGTCTTCTTGTTTTATCTCTCAAAGATGGTGATGTCATTATTCGCCTGCGTCCTGATTTGGCGCCAAAACATGTTGCGCAAATCAAAAGATTAACAGAGGAGGGGGCCTATAATAATGTTGTGTTTCATCGTGTAATTCCTGGCTTTATGGCGCAAACTGGTGATGTAGAATTTGGAAAAAAAGGCAGTAGAGATTTTGATCTGAAACGCGTTGGTATGGGGGGCTCAAATTATCCCAATATACCGGCAGAGTTTTCAAAACAGCCGTTTAAGCGTGGTACAGTTGGGATGGCACGATCACAAGATCCGGATTCCGCGAATTCTCAATTCTTCATTTGTTTTGATGATGCTGATTTTTTAAACGGTCAGTATACGGTTGTTGGAGAGGTTATAAAGGGGATGGATGTTGTTGATAAAATAAAAAAAGGTACGACAAGTAATAATGGATCTGTAAAAAATCCTGATGTTATTAATGCTGCTATTTTACAAGTTGAGAAATGAATCAAGGGAGCTTTCCATATGGCTGAGAATAAAAATCCAGAGAATACTTTAATTCTTGAAACAACAAAGGGCAGAGTTGTTATTGAGCTTTTTGCTGATTTGGCACCTTGTCATGTTGCACGTATTAAAGAACTGGTACGGGAAGGTGCTTATGATAATGTTATTTTCCATCGCGTTATTGATGGTTTTATGGCGCAAACAGGGGATGTGCAATTTGGAAAGAAGGATAGTGAAAAATTCAATTTATCACGTGCTGGTATGGGAGGGGCAGAAAAACCAAATTTAACAGCAGAGTTTTCAAATCTTTCTCATAAGCGTGGTACAGTTTCTATGGCACGGAGTCAGAATCCAAATTCTGCTAACTCTCAGTTTTTTATTTGTTTTGCAGATGCTCCGTGGCTTGATCGTCAATATTCCATATGGGGGCAGGTTGTTGAAGGTATGGAAAATGTTGATAAAATTAAACGTGGTGAACCTGTTGCAGATCCAGATTCAATTACCAAAGCCATTATTGCTGCGGATGTAGAATAGTATAAACTATACTGATTTCAATTGTAAGTTTCTAAGAAAAAATACTCTTTTCTGATCAATAAAGGCACACGAAACTCTTTTGTAGTATCACGCTTACCTTTTATAATTTCGAGCTAAGCATTGTCCATATATTTTCTTCAATCGGATCTTCCTGAAGAATATAACGCAACGGATTTGTACAAACACCTGTCAGAATAAGAAAACGCAAAGTCTGTTGTATTATGGTTGTTGTTTGGCAAAGTGTTTTATAAAAAATTCGGCATTTCTCTTCAATCCATTGTCGGTCTTAATGGTTTTATGATGTTACTTTCTAAGAGAGCGTGTGCTTTTGTTTCTGCTCGTAAATCAACATCCAATCCTAATGCAGAAGCATGTTTGAAACACATATTAAGATGGATAAGAGCTTTACTCGCTCATCCAGTTTTCCTAGCAAGGTGGAAAACCAGCGTTTATATATATTGGCGTAATCTTTAAAATAAGAAGACAGTTTAATCTTAGAAGAATATAAAAAGGCGCAGAAGTGAAACAAATGGCTAGTCTTGCCATCTCCTTTTTAATTCAACTTTACTTTTTTAAAAGTATCTAATGCAATATCTTTTAAATAATGAAGATTATGCATGGACTTACGCTTTTATTTTTCTCGTTTTTTAATAGAGGAATGCTCCAAACGGAATACACTTGTGTTGCGTATTTACGTGTTTTTTTAAGAAGCATTTCTTAGTACATATCAACGTTCACTTCCACGATGATATTCATGGCATGTATAGTTTTAAAGCTATAAATAGTATAAAATCTATTATGTACCACCTTCTTTAAAGCTTATGAAGGAGCAAGCGGGTACCATCATACGCTTTTTCAGCCTCTAATGTTACGATAGAGCTTTTGGTATTTGAGAATCTTTACAAAAAGCATTTTTAGTTTTTTAAAGTATTTTTATTTACACGTTAATTTCTTTTGTGAATTATCTCTAATGCCAAGAGCTATCTCAATATTGTGAGTGGATAAATGATTATGCTCATTTGCGCTTTTATTAAGCGTGAGGATCGCTGTGCCCAGTAGATGAAAAATTTTTATCTGTAAAAGTTAAAGAATATTGTAAGCTGTATAATGCGTTCAAAATTTTCTTCTATGGGTACAAAGTTACTGCTTATGGAAGTATGTGAAGATGAAATTATTGTGATAATAATGTTGCAGTTCTGTTAAGGATAAGCGTAGGTATTTTGAGGTATGATATTATAAGGATTTTACTATTTTTCTAGAGTTAGATTATCACTTTTATTATGGTGATTTCTTAACAAGAAATGTTCTTTTATCTCGTTTAATTTTTGATGCTGGTTACAATATTGAGCGAATCAAAAATTAATTCATAAAGCTTTTGACAATGCTCGTAAGGGGATATCTTTTTTCTTTCTATAGAGATATGCATTGGTGGAATCAAAAAGACGAGAGTTATGATAAAGACATTTCATTATAGAAAAATTGCTCAAGATGGGTATGCACGTCGAGGCGAAATTATAACGGGGCGAGGATGTGTTCGTACACCCGCATTTATGCCTGTTGGGACGGCAGGAACCGTTAAGGCTATGTATATGGATCAAATTCGTGATCTTGGTGCAGATATCATTTTGGGAAATACTTATCATTTAATGTTACGTCCAGGAGCTGAACGTGTTGCGCGTTTGGGAGGATTACATGAATTTTCACGCTGGAGCGGACCTATTTTAACCGATTCTGGTGGCTTTCAGGTTATGTCATTGGCGGGAATCCGTAAAATTACTGAACAAGGTGTGATTTTTCGCTCTTACATTAATGGAGCTTACTATGAAATGAGTCCAGAGCGTTCTATCGAAATTCAAGGACTTCTTGGTGCAGATATCCAGATGCAGTTGGATCAATGTATTGCATTACCCGCAACTGAAAAAGAAATGGAAGAAGCTATGGAACTTTCATTGCGGTGGGCGCAGCGTTGTAAAACAGCTTTTGGAGATCAGCCAGATAAAGCATTGTTTGGGATTGTTCAAGGTGGTGATAATATGAAACTGCGTGAACGTTCTGCTCAAGCATTAAAAGAAATCGATTTAAAAGGTTACGCTATTGGAGGGCTTGCTGTTGGTGAACCGCAGAGTGTTATGACAGCAGTATTGGATACTACTTGTCCGATTTTACCAGAGGATAAACCACGCTATCTTATGGGAGTAGGGACACCTGATGATATTTTACAAAGTGTTGCTCGTGGTGTTGATATGTTTGATTGTGTTATGCCGACGCGTGCAGGACGTCATGGTTTAGCTTTTACCCGCTTTGGTAGAATTAATTTGCGTAATGCGCGTTATGCAGAAGATCCACTTCCTCTTGATCCACAGTCACTTTGTCCAGCAGCACATGATTATAGTTGTGCTTATTTGCATCATTTGATTAAATCTGGTGAATCTCTTGGGGGGATGTTGTTGACTTGGAATAATCTTTTTTATTATCAACAACTTATGCAGGGAATTCGTGATGCCATTGAGGAAGGCTGTTATGCCGATTTTTGCGCTGAAACGCGTGCTCTATGGGCACAAGGACGCTAAAATATTAATCGTAATATAGCACCTCATTTTTTTATTGAATTTATTCTCACACTTACAAATTTAGCTAAAAAATGAAATTAGAAACATCTTCCAAAATTATAAAATTCCACTATCTTAGGATATAACAGTGCGGTTTTATAGGGCACATATTCTTTTTCTAATTACTAGATAAAAACAGAAACTGTTACTCCGGTACGCGCTACCTGATCCGGAGAAAAACAGTTTTTCTGTTTCTGATGACTGTTTACAGCAACAATGTTAATGAGGCGTTAGCGAACTCTTAAAGAAGTATGAAAATTGTATTTTTATGAGCTACTTTGTGTTTTTTATTACTAAAGGTAAAGAATGGATTATATACAATCGAACAGATAAATTTTTAGAAAATTAAAATAAAACTAAAATAAAATTACAACATTTAAAATGTTATAATTTTATTTTTTAAGTTTTTATATATAAATCTTCTTTAAGATAGATTTATGTAATATTATTTATATAATAAAACTATAGATATTATGTCATAATAAATTAAATATTAATCACGGTAATTGTCATATTTATAAAATAGCAATAAACATACTTATACAAAATTTATTATATTTGTTTTTTGCTTTGTTTATAGAATTTATCTGAAAATAATCATAATATATTTACGTGAATATTTTAATTTACAGATAGTGAGTTAGATATTTGATGCGATTCCTCTGTTAGATGAGGGAGGGGTAAAGATGTCTAAAAGAGGGTATTTAATAAATCTAGAAACCAAGCACTATTATCATGAGAATTTTTAAAAGACTCTATAATAATTTATAAGAATGGCCTAAAGTTGAAATTATAGCTTATCGATTTGGGGGATCTGTATTCAGGTAGCAAAATAAAGCAACAATAATTTTGGGGGAGAAGTTTTATCTTTGTATCAAGATAATGATGAGATATTGTTCACTTGTTTGAAATGCATTATTCAGCAAATTTTAGAATTATTTATAGGGTATAGTATACCGTTGTAAAATAAAGTTTTCACTGTAAAATTACAATGGCTGAAAAGAGGAGACAAAGTTTATTATCTGGCAGATCTGATAAAAATAGGTGAATACGTCTGTGACCTTGAGGTTTTCAAAGGTTTTTCATTAAAGAATCTTACTTAAAACTCCATAAAATGCTTTATATATCAAAATATTTCTAAAACTTTATTGGGGACTATTGGGCATGCGTATAACAATGTTTTGAATTTTTATTTGTGTGTATTACAGATATCTACGGTTAAAACTCCTATCCAGAAGTGATGATATGAGGGATTCTTATCAACAAAAGGTTCTTGCATTGGGAATTGATTCGAGAATACGGCGTTTAATAATTTTTGCTCTTGCTGTGGGGAGTTTTGCTATTGGTACTGCAGAGTTTGTCGCAATGGGGCTACTACCAGAGATGGCACGAAGTTCCTATGTTGATATTCCTACCGCTGGTCAATATATTTCTGCTTATGCATTAGGAGTTGTGATTGGAGCACCTCTTTTAGCTATGGCAACAGCTCAGGTATCACGCAAAACTGTTTTGATAGGATTGATGCTTTTTTATGCTTTAGCAAATATTGCTAGTGCCTTTTTTTCTGATTTTAGTATATTAGTCGTATTACGCTTTCTCAGTGGACTTCCCCATGGAATCTATTTTGGACTTGCGGCTATGGTTGCTTCTTCAATGGTAGAAATGAAAGAACGTTCTAAAGCTGTTGGATATGTTATGCTTGGCTTAACAATTGCAACCGTTTTGGGAGCACCCAGTGCTACTTGGATTGGTCAACTTATTGGTTGGCAGATTGCTTTTGTCCTTGTGGGGATGATCGCTTTATTATGTTGTTTGCTTATTTGGAATTTTTTTCCTTGTGATTCAAGTTTTCCAAAAACGAATCCTTTGCAAGAAATGGGTGCATTAAAGCAAAAGCAGGTATGGCTTCTTTTGTTGATGGTGTCGGTGGGAGCGTCAGGATTATTTTCTGTTTTCACTTATATCAAGCCAACATTAATGCATATTTCTGGTGTTTCACTTGAGTTGGTACCATTTATCATGCCGTTAGTTGGATTGGGTATGGTGGTAGGAAATCTTTTGGGGCCTAAATTGGCCGTTAAAATTGGTATTTCGCCGATGATATTTTTTTCTATGCTTTGGAGCGTATTTGTTTTTTTTCTTTTTTTCTTTTTATCCTATGCTCCGTTAACAGCGGCAATAGGATGCTTTTTTGTTGGAACTTCTTTTGCTGCTATGCCTTCTATACAAACAAAAATTATGGATGTTGCACTACAGGGACAGATTTTGGCAGGAGCATTAATGCAGTCTGCTTTTAATATTGCCAACGCTCTTGGTGCAGAATCTGGAGCATTAGTTTTAAAATTGGGCTATAGTTATGAATATACAGCTGTTTTAGGAAGTGTTCTAACTTTGTGTGGATTAATGTTTTTTTGCATCTCATGGTATATGGAGAAGCATGCTTAATATTTTTCATTTTTTAAATGAAGAAGGAATTTTTATATTTATTTTTAGTTATTGGAATGTCCTGTTGGATTTTTCAATATGCAGTAAGAAATGCGCAGTGCTAATGGAATAGCAAGACAAAATAAAAGACCCATGAGCACTATAAGGAGAGTTTTTGCTGCTAAGATCATTCCTATTGTTCCTCCAGGATTAAAGAGGCCTGCAAGATTGGTGATGACTCCTGCTAAAGTTGCACTTAAGGCCGCTGAAAATAGTTGTACAGAGGTAAGGGATTCACTGGCACGGAGAGCATCTTCATCATTTGCACATTGTAAGATCCTTGTGAGCAAATGTGGCCATGCTATGCCCGCACTGATTCCAATAGAAAACAGTGCTAAGCAAATAATAAAAATATATTCAAGCGCGGAAACTTCTGTTGGGATGAGCCATAAAAGAATCATTATGCCTAACAGTTTTAATAGGGGCGAGTATACAATGATGTTGCGAATTTTTTTTGTGGAGAGACCAGCACTTGAGATGGCTCCACATGTCCACCCTAGGCTCATAAGTGCTGCTATATAACCAGCAATAAGTGGAGCTTGCCCATGAAGCTCTTGAAGAAAAAGTGGAAAATAAAGTTCTATACTGTATACGACTGTTGTCATAACGAGTATCAATGCGTAAACAGAAAAGATTTCAGAAGAGAAAGAAAAGGATTTGCGGGGCAACATAGGATGAGGGGTAGATGATTCGATTTTTGCTAGAACAAAGAGAAGACTAAGTCCGATAACTAATCCGCAAATTTTTGCTATTGTAGACTCCATAGCCCCTCCAACAGAAATAATAAAAATCAATAAGGTGAGTGTGAAAAGCTGGAGAAGAGGAAGAGGGGGTGTTGGAACATTGTTTTCATTCTTTTTTGGTAAAAATTTAAAGGCGATGAGTGAGAAAAATATAGCTAATACGCCAATGATCAAAAAGGATGCTCGCCATAGGCCATAATATACAGAAAGCCCCCCGATTGCTGGTCCTAACAAGGTTGATATTCCCCACATTCCAGAGATAATACTTAATGCATGTGACCATAAAGATGGGCTGAAAACAATCCGTACCATGGAATAGGATAGGGATAACAAAGAACCACTTCCAAATCCTTGAATAAAGCGTCCTATTAAAAACAATGGCATAGATGAAGAAATGCTGCACATAAAAGTGCCTAGGGTGAAGATAAGTCCAGAAATAACATACGCATTGCGAGGACCTAATTTCCCTAATATTTTTGTTGCAAGTGAAGTACCCACGAGTGAAGCTGTAATAAAGACAGTAGCCACCCAAGAATAATATATTTCACTGCCAATATGATTCATAAGAGAGGGTAAAATAGTAATAACAATATAAACGTTGGTGGCGTGTAACACAACTCCACCTGTAAACGTTAAAAAGCAAAGACCATTTTTACCCAATAAAAGCGCAGACCAGCCCTGTTTTTTCACTGTTGTTTGCTATTTAATAAAAATCTATCCTCTTTTTACTTATAAGGTACTTCTTTGAATTTGCCAAGAGAAATTCAAAGCTCTGTTTAGAGCTTTGAATTTTAATTTAAGTAATAACTTAATTGCCCATTGCTTTTTTGAGATTCTCATCAATTTTATCGAGGAAACCTGTTGTAGAAAGCCACTTTTGTTTAGGCCCAATCAAAAGTGCGAGATCTTTGGTCATAAAACCTTCTTCGACGGTTTTAATACAAACTTCTTCCAATGTCGTGGAAAAGTTTTTTAACTTCTCATTGTTATCTAGTTTAGCACGGTGCGCTAGTCCACGCGTCCATGCAAAAATAGATGCAATAGAGTTCGTTGATGTTTCTTCATTCTTTTGATGCTGACGATAATGGCGTGTTACAGTGCCGTGTGCTGCCTCTGCTTCAACAATTTTGCCGTCAGGTGTCATGAGAACAGAAGTCATGAGACCCAGAGAACCAAAGCCTTGGGCAACAATATCAGATTGGACATCACCATCATAGTTTTTACATGCCCATACGTATCCACCTGACCACTTTAATGCAGAAGCAACCATATCATCAATAAGACGGTGTTCGTAATATAATTTACGGTTTTCAAATTCAGTTTTAAATTCCGTATCGAATATTTCTTGAAAGATATCTTTAAAACGACCATCGTAAGTTTTTAGAATGGTATTTTTTGTTGAAAGATAAACTGGAACATTCCGTTGTAGTCCATAATTAAAGGATGCGCGGGCAAAATCACGAATTGACTCATCAAGGTTATACATAGCCATGGCAACCCCTGCGCTTGGAGCATCAAAAACATCATGTTCAATAACTTGATTATCATCACCGACAAATTTAATACTTAATTTCCCTTTTCCTGGAAATTTAAAATCTGTTGCCTTGTATTGATCACCAAAAGCGTGACGTCCGATAATAATTGGCTTTGTCCAGTTAGGAACAAGGCGAGGGACATTTTTACAGATAATGGGTTCGCGAAAAATGACTCCTCCTAAAATATTGCGGATTGTGCCATTAGGTGATTTCCACATTTTTTTTAGGTTAAATTCTTTAACGCGTGCTTCATCAGGTGTGATGGTTGCGCATTTTATACCAACCCCATATTTTTTGATAGCATTGGCAGAATCGATAGTTACCTGATCATTGGTTGCATCACGATTTACGACGGAAAGATCATAATATTTTAGATCAATGTCGAGGTAGGGATGGATTAATTTATCTTTGATATATTTCCAGATGATGCGGGTCATCTCATCCCCATCAAGTTCAACAACGGGGTTTTCTACTTTGATCTTTACCATTAGAAATCCTTTTTCTTTTAAGCGATACTACTTGTATAACACTTTCAAGTTTATAATGAAAAGTAAAAACAAGGGAAAAAAGCATTCAAATATGAGCTTTTAGAATATATTATCAATAGAGTGTAAAATTTTGTTGGAGGGTTTAATTTTTGAAAAGAAGTGATGTGTTTGCAAATCTATAATTATTCGATGATTGATGAAGAATCTGTTTAATAGATAAGGTAGTTAGATCACCGGGGGACAGGGATTATGCATTTTTATTATCAGAGATTCCATTTAATAAGTTGATCGTATTCTGAATTATAGTTTCTTGATTTGTTGTGTTAGGTGAATAAGAAACTATTTTTATATTGCTATTTCAATTCTAAGCTTATGGTCTGTTTGTTTATAAAAAGTTTAATGTGATAACAAAGGCACTGTAATTAGAAATGCTTCATATAAAATGCGTTTGAGATAAACTTCAATTTTGAAGGTTGAAAAAAACGTATAAATGATGCGGCTGGTTTTAATTTAAAAATTAACAGCATACGCAAGAATATGACTTATAAAATTACCGTATCGCGAGCTAGAATCTTCTAATTCTTATGTTTTATCGATTCTTATTGTTATTAACTATGCGCAGTAAAGCACTATCCTCGAAATGCAACAAAGAAATTAATCACCTAATGATTCTTGTATCCTTTTTACGAAGAGATTCCTTTTAAAATCTTATTCCCTCATTTTTATTTATGCATCCCTCATTTTTAAAAACACAAATAAAATGAATATATTACACATAGAAAAAAGAAACATGGTACGCCCAAGGGGCGGGTATAGAGTAAATAAAATCAAAGAATTATATAGAATATAAGGGAATTAATGAATTTTGATTCTATTACGTTTTTTTGTCTCTGCCCCTAACTTTTTTGGAGCTTTTTTATAGCTTCAAGAGCTAGTCTTTTACGATCTGCACTCTTTGTATAAAGGGATGCCATCTGATCTTCTGTCCAGCCAAAAATTGCTTTGAGTTGTGATACTGTTGCTCCAGAATTAGCTGCACGTGTTGCGGCTAATTTTCTTAATCCATGCGCCGATTTTTTAATGCCAGCCGCATTACAAGCGTCTCTAAATCCATTCCCAAAGCTTTCTTTGGTGAATTTTTGATTCACTTTACTACAGATAAATGTTTCTTCTCCAATAGGACCAGTTTCAAGCGTTTTAGCTAATTCCGGTAAAATGGGAAGAAAAACATCTGTTTGGAATTTACTTTTCTCTGTTTTGAGATGAATAATATTGTCTTTGACATCTTTCCAGCCAATGCGTACCGCATCACCACGACGCAAGCCCGTATATAAAAGAACATCAATCCAGACACGTTCATGGGTACCATGATGCCATTTGTGATAATATTTCTCAACATCTTCTTCTGTCCAAACAGGAAAGCCGCTTTTATTTTTAAGAGGAGGTTTTTTGACGCCTAAAGTTGGATTATTTTCCAAAAGACCTTGATCAATTGCCCAATTAAAAAGTCCATTAAGGGCTTTCAGAAAGTTTCTAGCCATTGCTGGTGTTTCTTTACGCCGTTCAACACCGGCTATGATATGTTTCTTTTCAATTGCTTGGTATGGAATGTTTCCTATGGTATCACATACCTTCATAAGGATGAGTTCTTTTTGTTTTTGGGTGACTTTAGAAAGGTTATGCCAATTGGAGCTATTAAAATACTGTTTAAGGAGCCATGCGAATGAACCTTCGACTAGCTTACCAGTTT